>JAURUC010000001.1:512500-872500 GCA_030803735.1 Actinopolyspora lacussalsi
GAAGAGATCGGAGTCTTCGAGGGCTCCTACAAGATCACCGCGGGACTGCTCGAGGAGTTCGGCGAGAAGCGGGTACGCGACACCCCGATCGCCGAGGAGGGCTTCGTCGGAGCCGCGGTGGGAGCCGCGATGCTGGGGCTGCGTCCGGTCGTGGAGCTGATGACGATCAACTTCTCGTTGCTGGCGCTCGACCAGATCGTCAACCACGCCGCGAAGATCTACGGCATGTTCGGCGGCCAGTCCAACGCCCCGATGGTGCTGCGCACCCCCGGCGGTGGTGGGCAGCAGTTGGGTGCGACGCATTCGCAGAACATCGAGCTGTACTACGCGTTCGTGCCCGGGCTGAAGGTCGTCGCACCGAGCACCCCGGCAGACGCCAGGGCACTGCTGAAGGCTTCGCTGGCCGACAACGATCCGGTGTTGTTCCTGGAGAACCTCGCGCTCTACAACACCAAGGGCGAGGTTCCCGACGACATGCCGCCCGCGGAGATCGGCAGAGCCGGTGTCACCCGCACCGGCAGCGACATCACCATCATCGGCTACTCGCGCATGGCCACCGTGGCTACCCAGGTCGCCGACCAGCTGGGTGAGGAGGGGATCTCCGCCGAGGTGATCGACCTGCGCAGCCTGCGTCCGCTGGACCGGGAGACTCTGGTGGAGTCCGTCCGCAAGACCGGTTGCGCCGTGATCGCGGAGGACGACTGGTTGACCTACGGCATCGGTGCCGAGATCGCGGCCTCCATCTCCGACGGTGCCTTCGACTATCTCGACGCCCCGGTACGTCGTGTCGCCGCGGCCGAGGTTCCGCTGCCCTACGCCAAGCCGCTGGAGCGGGCGGCGCTGCCCTCGGCCGAGTCGCTCAACGCGGCGGTACGGCAGACACTCGACGCCGTCGGACATCGTCGCTGACACATTCCGCACCAAGGCGCAGGCTCACCGCGTCGGCCCGGTGGACGGGGTCGCCGGGCGGCGACCGCGTTCGGTTCGGACCGAGCCACGAGGTGAGCCGGACCACCAGGATCCGAGGAAGACCATGACCGAGATTCACATGCCGCGCCTGTCCGACACGATGGAGGAAGGCGTTATATCCACCTGGCGCAAACAGGTGGGCGACCAGATCAACCGCGGCGACGTCGTGGCCGATATCGAGACCGACAAGGCCGTCATGGAGATGGAGGCCTACGACGACGGGGTGCTGGAGAAGATCCTCATCGCCGAGGGCGAGACCGTGCCCATCGGTGTCCCCATCGGGATCATGGGTGACGGATCGGGTGCCGCCGCTGCCGCCGGTACCTCCGGAGGCGGCTCGGACGGGTCCACCGGCGGTTCCGCGACCACGGCGGCGAGCTCGGAGTCCGGTTCAACCGAGACCGCTTCTCCCGATACCGCCGCGCCACGGTCCGCCGCGTCGACGGAGTCCGATGCCGATCCTCGCGAACGTCCGAAGGCCTCACCGCTCGCCCGGGCCGTCGCCAGGGAGAAGGGTGTCGACCTGTCCACCGTGACCGGTACGGGCCCCGGCGGACGCATCATCAGGGTCGACATCGAGGCCGCGGCCGAGGCGACCACCGACACCGAGTCATCCCGGCAGTCGGCCCCGGAGCCCCAGCCGACAGAGCGCTCGGAGTCCCACCAACAGAGCCAGGATCTCGAAGAGATCCCGTTGAGCAACATCCGCAAGGTCACTGCTCGGCGGCTGACCGAGAGCAAACAGCAGGCGCCGCACTTCTACCTGACCAGTGCCGTGGACGTCACCGACCTGGTCTCGTTCCGCTCCGACCTCAACGAACGGCTGCAGGCCTCCGGCGGCCCGAAGGTCAGCGTGAACGACCTGGTGGTCAAGGCCTGTGCCACCGCGCTGCGCGCGAATCCCTCGGTCAACGTCTCGTTCCGGGACGAGAAGCTGTTCCAGCACAACCGGGTTCATCTCGGGGTCGCCGTGGCGCTGGACTCGGGTCTGGTCGTACCTGTCATCCCCGACGCCGACCGCAAGAGCGTCTCCGAGATCGCGGCGGAAGGCAAGGAGAAGGCCGAACGCGCCAGGGACGGCAAGCTCAAGCCCGACGAGATGTCCGGAAGTACCTTCAGCGTGTCCAACCTGGGCATGTTCGGTATCGAGGAGTTCTCGGCGGTCATCAACCCGCCCGAGGCGGCCATCCTCGCCGTGGGCGCGACCCGCGAGGAGGTGCAGGTCCACGACGGGGAGTTCGTGGTGCGCAAGATGATGCGCATGACCCTGTCCGCCGATCACCGTGCGGTCGACGGTGCCGTGGGGGCCGTGTTCATGCAGCAGCTCACCTCGCTGCTGCAGGACCCCATCCGGATCATCGCCTAGAGACCGAGGTTGTCCGCCGGCCGCCGTCACGACCGGCGGACAACCCGCTCACGGGTGTTGCTGAAGGTTGGCCGCGCCGAGTAACCGCCGACACCGCCGAACGGGTGGCCTCTCATAGGATCGTGGGGACAATGCCGCCCACCGCGAGGCTCACCTCTGATGAACCACATCTCCGCCGGTGTCCGTGATCTCGGTACCGGCTTCACCAGCATCGTGCGTTCGCCGCGGATGTTGTTGTTGGGCGGAGTGCCCGCGCTGCTGAGCAGTCTGCTGCTGCTGGCCGGAATCGTCGTGCTGGCCTTCTTCAGCGGTGATCTCGCGGGCTGGTTGACCCCCTTCGCCGACGGCTGGTCGGAATGGTGGCGTCGCTCGTTCCGGGGGCTGCTGGCACTCGCGTTGATCGCCGGAGCGGTGCTGCTCGGCTCGGTGTCGTTCATAGCACTGACCCTGTTGATCGGGGGGCCGTTCTACGATCACATCGCCGAGCGCACCGAACGGGAGCGCGGCCTCGACGGTGATGAGGGCGCGGGCTGGCTACGACTGCTGTCGCGGGGACTGGCCGACGCGTTGCGACTGTTGCTCATCGGTGTGATCGGCACCTTGGTCCTGTTCCCGCTCGGCTTCGTGCCGGTGCTGGGCCAGACAGTGGTGCCGGTGGTCGGTGTGCTCTTCGGCGGCTGGCTGGTCGCGCTCGAACTGACCGGGCCGGTGTTCCAGCGGCTCGGCATGACGGTCGGTACCCGGCATCGGATACTGTGGCGTCATCGACGTACGGTGCTCGGATTCGCGGTACCGGCGTACCTGCTCTGCCTGGTACCGGTGGCTCAGCTCGTGGTGATCCCCGCCGCGGTGGTCGGAGGAACCCTGCTGGCGCATCGGGTGCTGGGTACCCGGTGGCCGGACGAGTCAACGGCGGACGGAAACCGAACCAACGGTGCTGGGACGGTCTGACGACGTCGGCACCGTCGATGAGCCCCCGTCTCAAGAGGATCCACTGTGGAAGACGTCGTCCGATTGCTGCCCGAGTTCTCCGGGACGCTGCCCGCTTCGGTGGTCGCCCTGCTCGCCCTGGTACTGGTCACCTACCGGGCGAGCTGGACAGTGCTGCGCAACGTGGTCACCATCGCGCACGAAGGTGGTCATGCGGTCGTGGCGCTGCTCAGCGGACGCAGGCTCAACGGCATCAGGCTGCATTCGGACACCTCGGGCCTGACCGTCTCCACCGGGCCGGCTCACGGTCCGGGGATGGTCCTCACACTCTTCGCGGGTTATCCGGCGGTCTCGCTGCTGGGGCTGGTGGCGGCGTGGTTGGTTTCGGCGGACCGGGTGTCGCTGCTGCTCCGCGCCGCCGTGGTGGCGCTGGCGTTGCTGCTCGTCGCGTTGCGCAATCTCTACGGGGTGCTCTCGGTACTGCTGACCGGCACCGCGTTGTTCGCGGTTTCCTGGTGGGCCACTCCCGGTGTTCAACTGCTGTTCGCGCAGTTGTTGGGGTGGTTCCTGCTGTTGGGAGGCATCCGTCCGCTTTTCGAGTTGTCCGGCAAGCGTCGCAGGGGAGGGGCGAGCAACTCCGATGCTGATCAGCTGGCGCGCTTGACGGCGGCGCCGGCGGTGCTCTGGCTGTCGCTGTGGTTGTTGATCGCTCTCGGAGCGCTGGTGCTGGGAGCGAACTGGCTGTTGGCGGATCTGATTCCGTTCTGGTGATCTTCCCGCTTCCGGTGGTCAACCGGGGCCCGATCGGGCGAGTATCGCCATCATGGCGATGTTCTGCTCGTGATGAGAGGGCCGTCCCCGCTCCGCGGTCCGGGTGAGTGGGTCGTACCACGGTGGCAACAGTCGGTTGCCCCGACGTGTCGGTGCGACATTCGCGGTGTCCGGAGCGCCCAGTAATCTCGTGTGTACGCGAACGAACCGGCAAGGGGGCGTGGTGACGGAACAGACGGATTGGCTGCCGCGTGATGTGGACGAGGAGGTGCCCAGCGCGGCGCGAATATACGACTATTTGCTGGGTGGTGCCCACAATTTCGCCGCCGACCGCAGACTGGGCGAGAAGTTCCTGGCCGCGTTACCGAGTGCCCGGCACGTCGCCCGTCTCAACCGTGCTTTCCTGCGACGTGCGGTGCTGACTCTCGAAGACGCCGGTATCAGGCAGTTCATCGATATCGGCTCGGGGATTCCCACCGTCGGCAATGTGCACGAGATCGCGCGGGACGTCGACGAGAACTCCAGGGTGGTCTACGCCGACAACGAGCCCGTCGCGGTTGCCCACAGCGAGTTGTTGCTGCGCGACGATCCGAACGCGACGATGCTGCAGGCGGACCTCCTCGATCCGGAAGGCATATTCGGGCACCCGCGAACCACGAACCTGCTGGATCTGTCCCGACCCATCGGGTTGCTGATGGTCGGTGTGCTGCACTTCGCCGCTCCCGAGAACGATCCGGTCGACGTCATGCGCCGTTACCGCGAAGCGCTGCCCCCCGGCAGCTACCTGGCGCTCTCGCATTTCACCGCCGATATCAGGCCCGAGGACATGCTCGGGGTCGCCGAGGTGATGCGGCAGAGCGCCGACCCGATCCATCCGCGTTCCCACGCCGAGATCACCGAACTGTTCGACGGTTTCGAACTGCTCGACCCCGGAGTGGTTGGAACGGCGCTGTGGCGTCCGGACGACGACGGCCTGCACGCCGAGACCCCCGGATCGGCGCAGATCTACGCCGGAGTTGGCTACAAAGCGTGATTTCAGCTGTTTACGCAGCGTAATTGTTCTTTGCAAGGAGTGAGGCATGTTGCCCAGCCGGACTGCCGAAATACATACCGTTGCGATAATCTGCTTTCCCTCGGAAGTAAATACCCTGAACGTGGGATTGATGAGATGAGCCACGCGAGTTCGGACCGGGATCTCCCGATCGACGATGGGGCAGGCCAGGACGAGAGGGTGGCCACATGGGAGAGCGGACGATGGTGTGCCGATCTGGCCACCCAGTGGGCCCGATGGTTGAGCCACACCGCCTACATACCGATGGCTCTCGGTTCACTGGAATCCGAGCTCCGTGAACTGATCGAACTGATTCTCGAAGGACTTCGGCAGCCGGAGCGGATCGAGACGACCGGTCACTCGGTGGGAACCCGGTTGGTGAGCCTGCACGCCACCGGGGAGGACAGCCTCACCCGCAGTCTGGAACTGCTGTGCCGCACCCTGTTGCCCGGCCCCTCGAACGAATCCGCGCGGCGGGTGCTGACCCTGCTGGCCTCCGTCGCCTCCGGATACGCCGAGGCCGATCGGGGTAGTGCTCTCGAACAGCAGGAAACCCTCAAGCGCGCACTGCTGTGGTCCAAACTGGATGCCGAGCGCAAGCTGCGCGTCAGCGAGGACCGCTTCCGGGAGGTATTCAACACCACCCCGATCGGTATCGGACTGTGTGATCTCGACGGCACGTTTCGGGAGGTCAATCCGGCGCTGGAGCGGACTCTCGGTTACAGCGCGACGGAACTGGTCTCCACCGCCGTCACCGAACTGTTCGACCCCGGTGAAGCGGAGATCGTCTCGGCCAACTACGTCGAGCTGCTGCAGGGCCGGCGCAGCGGGCTGCGTGAACGCCGCAATCTGGTGCGAGCCGACGGCACGAAGGCGTGGACCTACATCGCCGTCTCGGTGCTGCGCGACACGGACGGCGAGGCTTACCGGATCGTGCTGATGGTCGAGGATCTGCGTGAACTCAACGACCTGCAGGAACAGCTCTACTTCCAGACACTGCACGATCCGATCACCGGTCTGGCGAACCGCCAGCACTTCCGAACGAGGTTGGAAGGGGCACTCGCCTCCTTCTCGCCCGACGAGCGGCTCACGCTCTACCAGCTGCGGCTCGACGGTTTCGGGCTCATCAACCACGGACTCGGTTACGAGATCGGTGACAGCATCGTGCAGTCAGTCGCCAACCGGCTCTCCGGACTCGTCCGGGGCGAGGACGGGCTGGTCGCCCGGATCGGTGGAACCGAGTTCGCCGTGCTGCTCCGGCAGTGCCCCGGTACTCCGGGAATCGCGGAGTTCGCCGAGCTGATCAACGCCGAACTCGACGAGCCGATCTACATCAACGGCAACGGCTTGGCCCCCACGGCCAGCATCGGTGTCGTACAGCGTTCGGTCGGCGATGCCGAGCCCACCGACATGTTGTGGGCCGCGGGAGTGGCGCTGCGCAGTGCGGAGAAGGCCGGGAAACGACAGTGGGCCGTGTTCGACCCGCACCGGGCTCCCGTCGAACTGACCGAGGCCAAACTGGCCGCCATCATGCCCGGCGCTCTGGAACTCGGGGAGTTCGAGGTCGGTTACCGGCCACTGGTTTCGCTGGCCGACGGAGAGCTCGTGGCAGTCGAGGCGCGGCTGGCGTGGCAGCCGGAGGGCCACGAACGGCTGGAGCACGACGCGTGTCTCCGCTTGGCCGAACGTTCCGGTATCACCCTCGCGTTGCGCGACTGGACGCTGCGCACCGCCTGGCGACAGCTGTCCGAGTGGCACGCGGTCGGATTCGACCACCAGCTCGTGGTTGGGCTCAGTCCCAACCAGTCCCGCGACCCGGATCTGGTGTCCCGCGTTCGACGCGTCGTCGAGGAGGAATCGCCGGACCCGAGCCGGCTGTTGCTGTGCATGTCGATGACGGCGTTGATGGGAACCGGCGGGGAAGCCGCTGACAACGTCGCGACCCTGGCGGACATGGGGGTGCGTACGGCGGCCCACGAGTTCCGCGCCGCTCCCGCCGAACTGCGCTTCCTGCGGAAGTTCCCCACCCGTGCGGTGCTGCTGGCGCCCGATCTCGTCCGACTCGCCGAGGAGGACGAGACCTTCGAGTCCCCGGAGCTCAGGGCGCTCGGCGGTATAGTCCCACTGGTACGTTCCTGCGGCATTCCGTTGGCAGTGCCGGAAGTGCGTACGGGGGGACAGGCCCGGTTGTGGCGGGAGCAGGGTTGTGACATCGGATCCGGCCCGTTCTGCTCCGAGGTGCTCTCGGCGTCGGAGATGACGGAATTGCTGCGGGAGAACGCACCCGCGTCGGACGCCTCGTAGCCGAGGCTTCCGTTCGGGGTGGGACCGGACGTCGGGTTTCCTCGCTCCGGTCGGTACACGATTCTCGGTACGGGGGGAAAACGTCGTGGCGAGCACCGAGCGGGAGGCGGGGAGCGGTCCGTTCCCCGCTCGTCGTCCGTTCGCGCTCGTTCCGGTCTCGGCCGTCGTCGTGGTGGCCGTAACGGTGATGTTCGCCTTCGCCGGGCGGTACGGCTACTTCGGGGACGAACTGTACTTCGTGATCGCCGGTACGAACCCGGCCTGGGGATACGCCGACCAGCAGCCGGTCGTTCCGTTGCTCGCCGCGGCCATGGAGTGGTTGTTCCCCGGTTCACTGATCGCGTTGCGCGCCCCCTCGATCCTCGCCTTCGGGCTGGGAGCGGTGGTGGCCGCGCTAGTCGCCCGCGAACTGGGAGGTGACCGTCGTGCGCAGGCTTTCACTGCGACGGCCTTCGTGCTCGCCTTCGCGTCGATGTACCGCAACCTCAACACCATAGGTCTCGACATCCTGGGCTGGACACTGCTGACGTTGCTGCTCCTGCGATGGGTACGTACCCACTGCGCGGGTGATTCCGACGATCGGTTGCTGCTGTTGTCCGGTGTGGTGGTGGCCCTGAGCGTGCAGGTCAAGATCCACATCGTCGTGTTCGTGGTGGTTATCCTGCTGACGCTGGCAGTTCTCGGTCCCCGTGCGATCTTTCGGCGGCCACTGTTGTGGGTGGGTGCGCTGATCGCGGCAGTGGTGACCGTTCCGGCCGTGGTGTGGCAGTTCACGCACGGCTGGCCACAGCTGGCCGTGGCACGCTCCTCCTCGACCGAGATGACTTCGCTCGGAGGGCGGTTGTTCAGTTTCGTCGGCATGCTCGCCCTGCTGGGGCTGGTGTTCGGTCTGGTGCTCGGCGGGTACGGCCTGTGGCGACTGCTGCGCGCGGAGGAGACGCGCCCCTACCGGTTCCTGGGGTGGAGCGCGCTCGGGGTGCTCGTGGTGTTCCTGGTGGTGGGCGGCAAACCCTACTACGTGGCGGGGGTGTTCCCCGCGCTGTGGACGGCGGGCGCGCTGGGATTCCAGCGTCGCCGCGAGGTTCTCGCGGGGGAGAACCGGCGTGGTCGGGGATGGCTGGCCTGGCCCGCGCTGGCCGTGTCGGTGGTGGTCACGGTGCAGTCGTTGCCCATCGCCTCGGTGGAGTCGTTCGCCGAACGTGACACCAGTCCGGTCGACTTCCGCGGCAGCGAGATCGGATGGCCCGAGCTGGCCGCCGATGTGGGCGAGATCTACCGAGATCTTCCACCGCGGCAGCGGGAACACACCGTAGTGCTCGGTTCGCACTACTGGACCGCCTCGGCGGTGGAGTTCCACGGAAGGCGAGCCGACCTTCCCGATGCCTACAGCGGATCGCGGGGATTCTGGTTCTTCGGGCATCCCCCCGCCGGAACCACCACCGTGATCCACATCGGTGAGATCGCGCCCGGGGTGCGTGAGCACTTCGACGGGGTTCGTCGGGTTGGTACCGTGAACAACGGTCCGGGGGTGGACAACGTGGTGCGGGGACAACCGATCCACCTCGCCGACGTCACCGGTGTCGACTGGCAGCGCGTGTGGCCCGAGTTCAGGGACATGACCCTGTCGCTGTGAACGTGACCTTCCTCCCCGATGTACATTTCGCGAGAAATTGACGCCCGGGTGGCCGCCACCAGTCTTCCCACGGGAGCCTCCGCACCGATTATCGATACCGCCCGAACCGCGTCGCGGCGGCGATTTCGCGAGAAATTGGCACGGCGGTACGCCTACCGGGAAGGAACCGGAGTCGTTTCCGCGCCGTCCCGCGGACTGCCGTTCATCCCTCCCGGAAGGCCCGCAGGATCCGTTCGGCCGCCATCCCCGCGGTCATCTCGCCGTCGCGTACCCGGTGTTCGATCTCCTCGCGGGTCCGCTTCACCCCGGAGTCGGCGAGGAGTTCGCTCATCAGTTGGTCCCGCACCAGTTCCCAGGTCCATTCCCATCGCTGTTCACTGCGTTTCTCCGCCAGCTCACCAGCTTCGGACAGCGCGGTGTGATGCTCCAACACCTGCTGCCAGAGCTTGTCCAGCCCCGTCCCGTTGAGTCCGCTGCAGGTGGTGATCCGCGGATTCCACGACGCGTTCGGCGGGGTCAGCAGCCGCAGCGCGCCGCGCAGCTCGCGGGCGGACTGCCGAGCTTCGTCCTCGTGCGGGCCATCGGCCTTGTTCACGGCCACGATGTCGGCCAACTCCAGCACGCCACGCTTGATCCCCTGCAGTTGGTCACCGGTTCGCGCGATGGTCAGCAGCAGAAAGCAGTCCACCATCCCCGCCACGGTCACCTCGGACTGTCCGACCCCGACGGTCTCCACCAGGACCACGTCGAAGCCCGCGGCCTCCATGAGCACGATGGTCTCCCTGGTGGCCCTGGCGACCCCGCCGAGCGTTCCGGTGCTGGGGGAGGGACGCACGAAGGCGGCGGGGTCGGAGGCCAGCGCACCCATCCTGGTCTTGTCACCCAGGATACTTCCGCCGCTGCGGTTGGAGGAGGGGTCCACGGCCAGTACCGCGACCCGGTGTCCCTCGCCGGTGAGTTTGGTGCCCAACGACTCGATGAAGGTGGACTTTCCGACGCCCGGCACCCCGGTGACGCCGATACGACGCGCGCCTCCCGAGTGGGGCAGCAACTCGGTCAGCAGTCGTTGGGCCTTTTCCCGATGATCCGAACGTGTCGACTCGACCAGGGTGATCGCCCGCGCCAGCGTGGTGCGGGAGCCGGCCAGCACGCCCTCGGCGAGCTTGTCCACATCGATGGTTCGCGGCATGGTCCGCTCTACCCCTCGTGGCCGAGCTCGACGCGCAGCTGCCGCAACAGCCGCTCCGCCGCCTCTGCGATCACGGTGCCCGGCCCGAACACGGCGGAGGCCCCCGCCTCGTGCAGCGCCTCGTGGTCGGCGGGCGGGATCACCCCGCCGACCACGATCATGATGTCCTCGCGGTCCAACGCGTCCAGCTCGGCACGCAGCGCGGGAACCAGCGTCAGGTGCCCAGCGGCCAGTGAGGAAACCCCGACGAGGTGCACGTCGGACTCGGCGGCCTGCTGGGCCACTTCGGCCGGTGTCTGGAACAGCGGGCCGACGTCGACGTCGAACCCCAGGTCGGCGAACGCGGTGGCGATGACCTTCTGCCCCCGGTCGTGCCCGTCCTGTCCCATCTTCGCGACCAGGAGGCGGGGCCTGCGGCCCTCCGCCTCCGCGAACTCCGAAACGGTGGTACTGACCCGTTCGATCGCGCCGTCGTGGCCTGCCTCCTCGCTGTACACCCCGGAGATGGTACGGATCTGCCCGGAGTGGCGACCGAAAGCGGCTTCGAGAGCGTCCGAGATCTCACCCACCGTGGCGTGGGCGCGTGCGGCGTCAACGGCCAGCGTGAGCAGGTTGTGCTCCAGGTCGTCGGGGCGCTCACCATCCACAGTGGCCTGCGCGACGGCGGTGAGCCTGCGCAGCGCGTCGGAACAGGCCTGTTCGTCGCGCTCCTCGCGCAGCCTGCGCAGCTTGTCGAGTTGTTCGGCCCGCACCGCGCTGTTGTCCACCTTGCGTACCTCGGGGCCACCGTCCCCCTCGGTGCCGTCCGGTTGGTACAGGTTGACACCGATCAGTGGTTGGTGGCCGGAGTCGATTCGTGCCTGGGTTCGTGCCGCGGCCTCCTCGATGCGCATCTTGGGGATCCCGGCCTCGATCGCGGCGGCCATCCCACCGGCCTGCTCGATCTCGTCGAGGTGTACCTCGGCTCGTTCCGCGAGATCTCGCGTGAGGCTCTCGATGTAGTGACTGCCGCCCCAGGGGTCGATGGTCCGGGTGGTGCCGGACTCCTGCTGCAGCAGGAGCTGGGTGTTGCGCGCGATGCGGGCCGAGAAGTCGGTGGGCAGCGCCAGTGCCTCGTCCAGGGCGTTGGTGTGCAGTGACTGCGTGTGCCCCTGGGTGGCGGCCATGGCCTCCACGCAGGTGCGTGCCACGTTGTTGAACGCGTCCTGCGCGGTCAGCGACCAACCGGAGGTCTGCGAGTGGGTGCGCAGTGACAGCGACTTGGAGTCGGTCGGCTCGAACCGCGACACCAGCCGCGCCCACAGCAGCCTGGCGGCACGCAGTTTGGCCACCTCCATGCCGAAGTGCATCCCGATTCCCCAGAAGAACGACAACCTGGGCGCGAAGGAGTCGATGTCCAGGCCGGCTTCCCTCCCCGCCCGGATGTAGTCGAGCCCGTCGGCCAGGGTGTAGGCCAGCTCCAGGTCGGCGGTGGCACCGGCCTCCTGGATGTGGTAACCGGAAATGGAGATCGAGTTGAACTTCGGCATCCGTGCCGAGGTGTAGGCGAAGATGTCGGAGATGATCCGCATCGACGGCCGCGGTGGGTAGATGTAGGTGTTGCGGACCATGAACTCCTTGAGGATGTCGTTCTGGATGGTCCCCGCCAGTTTCTCCGGCGGCACACCCTGCTCCTCGGCCGCGACGATGAACAGCGCCAGCACCGGGAGTACCGCGCCGTTCATGGTCATGGACACGCTCATGTTGTCCAGCGGTATCCCGTCGAACAGCTGCCGCATGTCCAGGATCGAGTCGATGGCCACTCCCGCCATTCCCACGTCACCGGACACGCGGGGGTGATCCGAGTCGTAACCGCGGTGCGTGGCGAGGTCGAACGCCACCGACAGTCCCTTCTGCCCCGCGGCGAGGTTGCGTCGGTAGAACGCGTTGGACTCGGCGGCGGTGGAGAACCCGGCGTACTGTCGGACCGTCCACGGTTTGTTGACGTACATCGTGGAGTAAGGACCGCGCAGGTACGGCGCGATTCCCGGGTAACCGTGCGGAAAGCGCAGCCCCGAGGTGTCCTCCTCGGTGTAGAGCGGCTTGATGTCGATGCCTTCCGGGGCGTGCCAGCTCAGCGACTCCGCGTCCCGGTCGGTGGTGTCCCGTAGCCGGCGGTGCCATTCCGGCGTGTCGGCCTCGACCGGTGGATCGTCCAGCTCGACGTCGGCGAAATCCGGAATCCTGCCGTGGCTGCTCATGGTGTCGCCTTCGCTACGGCCGGGGTCGACACGCCCCAGCGCTGGTGGATGTCGTTCAGTACTGTCGGTGCGTCACCGCCCGCGTGCACGAATCCGTCCACGCCCGCCGCGATCGAACCGCGGGACTTCCCCGCGAGCAGTACCAGCTCCGCGCCTGCCGCTCGGAGCGCCAGCGCGGTCTCCTCGGCACGCTCGTCGTAGAGCCGATCCGTCGAGCACAGGCACACCAACGGAGTCCCTGCCCGCTCGAACGCGGCCACCACCGCCGCCGAGTCCTCGGTCTCGCCCGCCTCGGTCGTTTCCACGCCGCCCGCCGCGAGCAGATTCCGCACGAAGGAGGCACGTGCGGTGTAGGAAGCCAGCGGCCCCAGCGTCGCCAGGAACACCCGCGGCCGTCCCCGTGGCTGTTCGGCCGCTCGGTCGGCATCGTCACGCAGCCGTTCGTATTCCTCGGCGTAACGATGTCGGGGCAATCCGCCGCTCTCCGGTTCCGCCGGACGGGGCGCGCGCACGATTGGCTGTTCACCGGGATCGGGGAACTCGCTGACTCCGGTTATCGGGTCGGTCCGGCAGGCGATCGCCCGTTCACGTTCCCGCCACGTCTCGGCCAGTCGATCGGCGACCAGACCGGACTCCAGCGCGGCGGTCAAACCGCCCTCGGCCTCGATACGCCGGAACCAGTTCCAGCCCGCCCCGGCGAGTTCGTCGGTCAGCGACTCCACGTAGTACGAGCCACCAGCCGGGTCGATCACCTGTCCCAGGTGCGCCTCGTGCGAGAGCAGTGCCTGCACGTTGCGGGCCATCCGGCGGGAGAACGCATCCGGCAGTCCGAGCGCGGCGTCGAACGGCTGGACCGTGATCGCCGTGGCGCCGCCCGCTGCCGCGGCGAACGCGGCGATGGTCGAACGCAGCATGTTCACCCAGGGGTCGCGCCGGGTGAGCATGGCCGAGGAAGTCACGGCGTGCTGGTGCTGGCCCCGGGCTCGAGGGGTGACTCCACAGGCCCGCAGTACCCGTTCCCACATCCGTCGTGCCGCGCGGAGCTTGGCCGTGGTGCTGAACTGGTCCACCGTGGCGGCGAACCGGAACTCCAGCAGCCCGGCCGCGGCGTCCAGATCCAGGTCGGTCTCGGACAGCGAGCGCAGGTACTCGACCCCCGCGGCCACGGCGCAGCCCAGCTCCTCGGCGTCCGAACCGCCCGCGTCGTGATAGGGGAGTCCGTCCACGCTGATGGCCCGCATACCGGGGCAGGTGCGCGCCCAGCGCCGTGCCAGCTCGATCGCCGGAGCCGTCTCGTGCTGCCGACCGGTTCGTGCCCGCAGTCCCAGGGGATCGGCGCCGAGGTTGCCGCGCAGCGATTCGTACGGCACGTTCCATTGCTCGGCCGACCGCAGCAGCTCGCCCGCCGCCGCCTCGTACTGCTCGCCCGCTCGCAGCACCACACCGGCCATGTCCAGCCGCACCCCGTGCAGCGCGTCACCGAGTTCGTCCACCGCGATGCCGCCCGGCCCTACCCGCAGCCACACCGAGCTCGCCCCGCCGGCCAGATCGGCGAGGATCTCGCGGTTGGTGGTGGTCACGTCGGGGTCCTCGTGGTACTGCCGGACGTCCCAACCGTCGTCCGCCGCACCCTGGACCGTGCTGTTCCTGGTGAAAGGTGCGGATCCGGGGAGACCGGTTCGCGAATGTCCCGCGCGGGAGGTGTAGAGCGGGTGAACGTCGAAACCGTCGTGCAGGCGTGTGTCCAGCGATTCCTCCGGCGCCTCAGGGGCGGGTGCCTCCTGCTTCAGCAGGCCGGACCTGCGCAGCACCTGCTCGACCTGCTCCTGCCACTGGCGGTGCGTGGGCAGTTCGAAGCCCGCCATCAGGTCCCGCCGGTCTCCGTGTTCGCTCGCCGCTGAGCGTTCCGACGCCGTCATGGGAGCCGATGGTATTCCGGTGGCCCACTGATCGAGACATGCGTGAGGTGTGATGCGTGTCCCAAATTTGTTAGCCGGCGTTAACCGAGTGCGTGGTCACCCTCCGCGTGGTCAACGCCCGCCCAGCTTCTCCAGCTCGGTGACCACTTCGGGGAACGGCGGCAGCGCGAGGAACTCCCGCTCGATGGCCCTGGCACGGTGCCGGTGGGCTGAGTCGGCGAGCACGGTTCCCACCGTCGTGCGCAGCGAATCGTGCGAGACGTCCTCGAGGTCGAGCCGTTTCCCCGCGCCGAGCCGTTCCACCCGTTCGGCGTTGGCGGGTTGTTCGGCGAAGGCCGGCAGCACGACCATCGGCACTCCGCTGCTGAGTGCTTCCCGGACACCGCTGAACCCGCCGTGGGTGATGAACGCGTCGCAGGCGGGCAGCAACAGCTGTTGCTGGACGAAGGAGGTCAGGTACACGTTGTCCGGGCGTGCCCCTTCCCAGTCCTCCGGGGCGGTTCCCCTGCCCAGCGCGACCACCCCGGTCACCCGCAGATCGCCGAGGGCCTCGACGATCGTGTCCAACAGTCCCTTGGGCCCGGCCTCGTGCAGCGCCGCCGCGTTGGACCCCAGTGTGGCCAGCACCAACGGCCGATCACCCGGTAGCTCCGCGATCGCGGGATCGAGTCGCTGCTCAGCCGCGCGCGGTGCCCGGTAGTGAACCGCCGAGTCCAGCCGCAGGTGTTCCGGGTAGAAACTCTCGGGCACGATGCTCAGCCTGCGATGCCGGAACTGATGCAGCGGATCGGAGACGCCGGATATGCCGAGTCGCTCGCGTTGCTCGTTGATCCTGGCCAGCACGTCCTCGTGTTCGTGCTGTCCCAGTGGGCCGGTGTCCAGCGCCGCGTGCGGGATGCCGAGGTATTCGGCGGCGTAGTAGGCCGGGTAGTCGGCCGCCTCGCGCACCAGCAGGTCCGGTCCGAACGAACGCAGCGATTCGATCGACTCCTCGGCGGTGTCACCCGCGACCGCTCCGGCGAAGACGCGTGCGAAGTAATCGGGCTCGGCACGGATCGTGCGGCGACCGAGATCCGCCATCACGGAGGGGTCGATGCCGAGACGTTCGACTGTCTCCGGCCGTTGGAGGATTTCCCGCGGTCCCATCGCGTTCGGAAGCACCAGCGGGGTGAGCCCGAAGGCACGTACCTCCTCGGCGAGCTCCGGGGAGGTCAGCACCCCGATCTCGTGCCCGGCCTCGGCCGCGAATCCCGCGAGTGGCAACAGAGCGGGTACGAGATGGGAGTAGACCGGTTGACTGCTGAACGCGATGCGCACGCTTGCTCCTGAAGCTGCCGGTGAGGAGTTCTCGGTACCCGACATTATGAATCACGGTCGTCGAGCTCGTGCTGCCGCGGTCGCGGTGCTGTACCCGGGTGCGGCGGCTTGTCGAGGCGGGCGGCCGAGCTCATCCCCGGTGCGGGAACGTGTCGATGCCCGGGGCGGCGCCCCGGGCATCGAGTGTGCGACGAACCGGATCACCGAAATCCGTCCCGTCAGTTCCCGTTGAACTGCACGTCGCTGCAGAGGTAGTAGGACTGGTCCATGTGCGAGGCCTGCCAGACCGTGTAGACGATGTGGCGACCGGTGCGGTCACCCGCGTCGATGTTGTCGATCGTCGTGGTCGTGGCGGGCGGACGTGAGCCGGTCTCGGTGACCAGTTCGAGGTTGTCCCACCCTAGCTGCTGGGACGTGGGGTCGAAGCCCTGCTTGGTGATGTAGACCTTGTAGTAGTCCGCACCGTGCTGGGCCTGATCGGTGACGGTCACCGAGAACTGGTTGTCCTTGGTGGTGGTCTTCCACTGGCCCGGCTCGTCGAGCGCGGCGTAGCGGTCCCTACCGGCGCTGCACAGCTGGCCGTCCGGGATGGCGGACTCGTGGTTGCCGTTGACGCCGTTGACGTACAGACCGTTCCAGTTCCACATCGCGTTCGGGTTGGCCTGCCACGCCTGCCAACACATCGGGTCCTCTTCTTCCATCGCGGGGGACTGGAAGTTGTCCGCCCAACGATCCCAGCAGCCGTAGTTGCGGGAGGGCGGGTCGGTCGCGGACCCGTGGGCGCTGGCCTCTTCCGGCTGGCCCATCTGCATTCCGGCGAACATCGCGGTGGCGGCGGCGGACAGGGCCACCACCCGTGTCAGGACGCCGGTGCGTCGACGAACGGAACGCTTGGACATTTCGTCTCCTAGAGAGAGGAACACGGTTTATGGGAGCGCTCCCAAAAAAACTCTAGCGAGAGTTACGGAAGTTGTGAACCCTCTCACACTCGGGTTTGTCTTCCGGTGTTGCTCATGGGGAGTGGCCACTGGGCCGGGAGGTTCGGTCGCCCCTCGCCTCCGGCGATCCGGTCGTGGCGCTGGAGTCGAACGTAATCACACACGGCTTGCCCTACCCGGACAACGCGGCCACCGCCCGGAAAGTGGGGCAGGCCGTCCGGTCCTGGGGGAGCCACACCCGCGACGATCTGTATCGAGGACGGTGCCATCCGGGTCGGTATGACCGAGTCGGACATAGAGCGTTTCGCCGCCACGCCGGGAATCCCGAAAGTGAGCAGTCGAGACATGTCGGTGGTGCCGGCCCAAGGGGAGAGAGGGGCCACCACGGTTGCCTCCTCCGCGGTTGCCGCGGACTTGGCGGGCATCCCGTTCTTCTCCTCGGCCGGCATCGGTGGAGTGCATCGGGATGCCCAGGAAACGATGGACATCTCCTCGGACCTGATCCAGTTCACCCGCTCCCGGATCGCCGTGGTCCGCGCCGGGGCGAAGATGATCCTGGTTCTCGGCCTGACGATGGAGTACTTGGAGACGCACTGTGTGCCGGTGGTTTCGAACCACTCGGACGACTTTCCGGCCTTCTACCGCGTCATTTCGGGATTTGCCAGTCCGCACCGGATGGACGCCGAGCGACTCCTGGCCAGTGCCGTCGAGAACCACTGGGCACTCGGGAACCATTCCTCGTTCCTGATCACCACCCCGGTCCCGGAACGGGGAGCCATCGACAGCGATGAGGTCGATCGGACGATACGGGAGGTCACGGTCGCGGCCGAGAAGGACGGGGTGAGTGGTCAAGCGATCACGAAGTACCTCATGCGGGCCGTTCATGCGGCGACGGAGGGATGCTCGGTGCGGGCGAACACGGCAGTGCTCGTTTCCTGTGCCGAGGTGGCAGGACGGTTGGCCGCGGTTCATGCGGGTGAGGTTGTCCGGTGATCTGTCGGTGCGACTTCAGCGGTCCGTCTCGTTCGGGACGGTGTCGCCGAGGCTGGTGAGGAGTTTGCGCAGCAGTTCGGTGAGGTGCTCCTGTTCGTGCGGATCGAGTCCGGCGAGTGCACGCGTCTCGTGTTCGACGTGGTCGACCACGGCCGCGTCCACAACTCGATAACCGTGTTCGGTGAGTGTGATCAGTACGCTGCGCCGGTTGTCGGGGTCGGTTTCGCGGGTCACCAGTTCCTTGGCCGCCAGCCGGTCGATGCGGTTGGTGATGGCTCCGGAGGTGACCATGGCGGCTTCGACGAGGGCGCTCGCGGTCAGCTGGTACGGGACTCCGGAGCGACGGAGCGTGGCCAGGATGTCGAATTCCCAGGATTGCAGGTTGTGGGCGGCGTAGTTCTCGCGCAGTTTGCGTTCGAGCAGTTGGGATGCGCGCTTGATGCGCCCCACCACCCCCATCGGTGCGGGATCGATGTCCGGTCGTTCGGTACTCCACTGCTCCAGCAGTCGGTCCACGCTGTCCCTCACTGATCTCCTTAATGTTGAAGTGTTTGACCCATACTAGCAGGCGAGCTATTCTAATGAATATTAATTAGTTTAATATTGAGGAGAAGTGATGGCCCGGATCGCTGAAACCGGAAGTTCCGCTGCGGACGGCTCCCCGGCTCGAACATGGAGTCTGATCGGTCTCGCCGCGCTGGCGCCGGCTACGTGGGGCACCACTTACCTGGTGACCACCGAGTTCCTGCCGCCGGACCGCCCGGTACTTTCCGGCGCGATCCGTGCGCTGCCCGCGGGGCTGATCGTGCTCGCGGTGACCCGGACCCTGCCGAGGGGAAGCTGGTGGTGGCGTGCGGCTTTGTTGGGCACCCTCAACATCGGAGCCTTCTTCGCGCTGCTGTTCGTCGCGGCCTACCGGCTGCCCGGGGGTGTCGCGGCCACTCTCAGCGCGGTGCAGCCGTTGTTGGTCGCGGGACTGGCGTTCGCGCTGCTCGGGGAGCGGCCGACTCGCTGGCGTCTCGGCTGGGGAGTGGCCGGAGTGGTCGGGGTGGCCATGATGGTGCTTCAGGGCAGGCTCAGCTTCGACCCGATCGGGATCATGGCAGGACTCGCCGGTGCCGGGGCGATGTCGGCCGGGGTAGTGCTTACCAAGCGGTGGGGTCGCCCCGAAGGGGTGAGCCTGTTGACCTTCACCGGCTGGCAGCTGACGGCGGGTGGACTCCTGCTCGCGCCGCTGGCTCTCGCTTTCGAGGGAATGCCCCCACCACTGGATCTCTCCGCGATCGGCGGATACCTCTGGCTGGGCGGTTTCGGCACGCTGCTGGCCTACATGCTGTGGTTCCAGGGGGTGACTCGGCTGCCCGTAGCGGCCGTGTCGTTCCTCGGTCTGCTTTCTCCTGCCGTGGCCACGATCCTCGGGTGGTTGGTCCTGAACGAAGCCCTGACCGCCGTCCAGACGATCGGTTTCGTGCTCGCCCTGCTCTCGATCGCGGCCGCACAGCTCAGCCCTCCCGATCTCGGCAAGTCACGCCGATCGAACTCGCCGTTCCCGTCGAGGGAAACGGCACCGAAAGCCGCTGCGGCGGAGGAGTCCGACGAATCCCGACGCGCACCGGCAGCCACAGCCCACCGGTAGTGACAGTCACCGGTAACGACACGAAACCACTCTCGGGAAAGGAAGAAAACGTTGAGTCGAACCCTGTTGATCACCGGAGCCACCGGCACCGTGTCCAGTGCCCTGCTGGAGGCCCTGCGGCACTCCGAGCTCGAACCACGGGCGTTGGTCCGCGACGAGGCGAAGGCCGAGCAATTCGAGGCACGGGGTATACGGGCCGTCGTCGGCGACCTCGACGACGCCCGGTCGTTGCCGGCGGCCTTCGAGGGCGTGCAGGATCTGTGGCTGCTGACCCCGAACAGTCCCCGGGCACCCGAGAACAACATGAACGCCGTCTGGGCCGCGCGTCGGGCGGGCGTGGAACGGGTGGTTCGCCTGTCGGCGATCGGTGCGGCCCATGACGCGCCGACCCGCAGCGGACGGTTGCACGCACTGTCCGATCGCGAGACCGAACGATCCGGCATGTACTGGACGATCCTGCAACCCCACTGGTTCATGCAGAACCTGCTCAACGAGGCAGGCGACATCGCGGCCGAGGGAGCGTTCTCCCTCAACATGGGCCAGGAACGGCTGGGGATGATCGACGTTCGCGACATCGCCGAGTTCGCCGCGCGGGTACTCACCACGGAACCGGACCGCCATCACGGCAAGACCTACACCCCGACCGGGCCGCGCTCGCTGTCCTTCACGGAGGTAGCCGAACAGCTCGGTCGAACGCTCGGACGAGAGATCCGCTACGTGCCGACGGCCGACGAGATCGAGCGCAAGACCCTGCTCGACATCGGCGTGCCGGAATGGATGACCGAGATGCTCATCGAGTACGGGCAAGCCTACGCGACCGGGTGGGGTGACTTCACGACGAACGATTTCCAGAACGTCGTGGGCCACCAGCCCCGTGGCTTCGCCGACTTCGCACACGACCACGTCGACAGCTTCGCCCCGGCACACCGATAACCCCACCGAACACGAACCTCGCCAGTCACCCGGCGGACCAAGCCCTGTGACCACGAGAACGAACCCGTCGTGACCGGGCCGGAAACGGTGTTGACCGCCCGAAGCCTTGGGAGGCCACGCCCGGTCCCGGCCACGCCGTGTCCGGATTCATCGGAACAGCGGTATACCCGGTCGTTCCGCTGGTGGTGGGGGAGATTTCCCATCCTAAAAACCGCTTGGTCGGTATGTTGAGCTGCGCTGCCTACCGGTCGAGACCGGGTTCGGGACAAGACTGTCGTGGGGTGACGGATCCTGACGGTCTGTTTCAAGCGCTGATACGGATGTTCGAGGAAGACGTTGGCGGTTCACCGGCGATTCGGCCGCCCTTCGGGACGGTGTTCGATGTCGGGGCCTCCCCGAGCGAGAACTCGTGGGAGGCCCCACCGAGCGGGAGGGGGAGAACCGATTCGACGGACGCCTCTCAGGAGGTGGGCTCCCCGTCGAGGTCGCGGGCCAGCAGTTCCACCAGCTCGTCCAGCACCGCTTCGGCACCGTCTCCCTCGGCGGCCAGTTCGACCTCGTCGCCGTGCTCGGCCCCGAGCGTCATGAGTCCCAGCACACTCGCGGCATCCACCGGTCCGCCCGGCGTGCCGTCGGTGACCTTGGCGATGGTCACCGGCAGCGGTTGTGCGGCCGCGTTCGTCGCCAACAGTCCCGCGGGGCGTGCGTGCAGTCCGACCTTCGACGCGATCGTCACGCGACGCTGGTGCATTCCGTTACTCCTCTCCCAGTGGCGCCCGGTCGTCCGGTCGCCGCTGACGAGCGGGTGAACCGACGTTCCCGCTCGATCGGTTTCACCATCGCCTTCAGGCGGCAACGGCCCTTTCGGTCTCCGGGGCCCGTTCCTTCGACGTCGCCCCGCGTCCCACGAACGTCTTGGTAGCGATCACCACGGACGCGGCCACCACCACCCCCGCGAGGATCGCCACCGCGTACAGCAGCGGACTGCCGACCAGCGGCAGCACGAACAGCCCACCGTGCGGCGCGCGCAGCGTCGCGCCGAAGAACATGGACAGCGCGCCCGCGCTCGCCGATCCGGCGATCATGGAGGGGATGACCCGCAGGGGGTCCGAAGCGGCGAACGGGATCGCCCCCTCGGTGATGAACGAGACTCCCAGCAGCCAGGCGGGACGTGAGCTCTCCCGCTCGGCGGCGGAGAACGCCCCGGCGCGCACGGTCGCGGCCAGTGCCATCGCCAACGGTGGCACCATCCCCGCCGCCATCACGGCGGCCATGATCTCTAACGCCGTCTCGCTACCGGTGGTCAGCCCGCCGACCGCGAAGGTGTAGGCGACCTTGTTGACGGGACCGCCGAGGTCGAAAGCGATCATTCCACCGAGCACCGCGCCCAGCAGCATCGCGTTCGCACCGCTGAGCCCGTTGAGCCAGTCCGTGAGAGCGGTCATCGCGGCGGCGATGGGTTTGCCGAGCACCACGAACATCAGGGTGCCGACCACCATCGAGCCGAACAGGGGTATCACGACCACCGGCATGATGCCCGCGACGGCCGAGGGCACTTTGATCCGGCGCAGACCGGCGACGACACCGCCTGCCAGCAGTCCCGCGATCAGACCGCCGAGGAAACCCGCCCCCACCGCGACGGCGGCGGCACCACCCACGAAACCGGGAACCAGGGCGGGGCGCTCGGCCATCGCGAACGCGATGAAACCGGCGAGCACCGGGACGAGGAACTCGAAAGCGGCAGTGCCGATCTGGTTCGCCAACGCGGCCCAGCTGGTCAGACTCGCCGGATCGAACCGTTCGGTGACGTCCGGCGCTTCGGTGATCTGGTAACCGCCCAACGCGAAGCTCAGCGCGATCAACAGCCCACCGGCCGCGACGAACGGGATCACGTAACTGACGCCCGTCATCAGCCACTGCCGCAGCCTAGCGCCCGCCGAGGCGTTGGCGGAGACCTTGGTGGCCGGTTCGGGGCTCGAGCGGTCCGCTTCGGCCCCGGTGCGGACCGGCTCGGCCGTCGCGGCGCGTTCGAGCAGGGAAGCGGCACTGTCGACGGCCTGTTTCACGCTCGCCTCGACGACGGGCTTGCCGGTGAACCTGTCGCGTTCGCCGACCCCGACGTCGGCGGCCAGAATCACGGCGTCGGCGGCGGCTATGTCCTGTTCGGACAACGGATCGGAACCGGCCGCCCCCTGCGTCTCGACGCTGAGCTCGTCACCCCGGTCACGAGCGGCCTGTTCCAGCGCCTCGGCAGCCATGTAGGTGTGCGCTATTCCGGTGGGACACGCGGTCACGGCAACGAACTTCAAGGTTTTACCTCCTCACGCACGTAGGAAGCGACCACGGCCGGGTCGTCCGCGTCGAGCAGGGTTCGTTTGAACTCTCCCCGCATCAGTCGACGTGCCAGCGAGGCCAGCACCGCCATGTGGTCCGAATCCCCGCCTTCCGGGGCGGCTATCAGAAAGATCAGATTCGCCGGACCGTCCTCGGCGCCGAAGTCGATCCCCGTGGAGCTGCGCCCGAACGCCAGGCTCGGAGCGGTCACGGCAGCCGAGCGACAGTGCGGGATGCCGATACCACCCCGCATGCCGGTGGCCATCTGTTGTTCGCGGGCCTCGACATCGTCGAGGAAACGTTCGATGTCGGTGACGCGTTCGGCGTTGACCAGTCGATCGGCCAATGAGCGGACCGCGGCACGGCGATCCGTGTCCGGCAGGTCCAAATCGACCAGTTCGGTGGTGATCAGTTCACTGCTCATTCTTCGACTCCGTTACGGCGACATGGGGTCGAGCCGACCTGATTCGTCGACTTCGGTGATCCGCACCTGTTCGATCCGCAGCTCTTTCGGGGTGGGCATCCTGCTGCCCGGCAGTTCCACGGCTGCCGAGCCGTAGGCCACGGCGGAGCGCAAGGCTTCCGGTCCGTCTCCGCCCGCGAGCAGGTACCCGGCCAGCGCGGCATCACCCGCACCGACCGTGCTGCGCACCCTTCGAGCGTTGCTCGTGCCAAACCAGGCAGACTCGTCCTCGACGAGCAGTGCGCCGTGCTCGCCGAGGGTGACCAGCACGGAACCGGTGCCCTCGGAGCGAACCGCTCGTGCGGTGGCGGCCACTTCTGCGAGGTCAGCGGGCCGGTGTCCCGCGAGTTCGGTCAGTTCCGCCAGGTTGGGGGCGAGCAGGTCGGGCCCCGCCGCGCACGCCTCGGCCAGCGCGGCCCCCGAGGAGTCCACCGCGACCTTCGCGCCGGCCCCGCGAGCGGTTCGCACCAGACCGGCGTAGTAGTCGTCGGGGCAACCGTGCGGCAGGCTCCCACTCGCCACCACCCATCGCGCTCGCGTGGCCACCTCACCCAACCGGGTGCGCAACGCTTCCAGCTCGCCGGTGGTCAACGCGTTCCCGGGCTCGTTGATCTTGGTGGTGGTCCCGTCGGCCTCGACCAGGGTGAGGTTGCTGCGGGTGGCGGCCTCCACGGGCACCTCGACGACGGAGACGGCCTCCGGCGCGAGCAGCTCGGCGAGGCTGTTGCCCTCGACCCCTCCGGTCGGTAGTACCGCCACGGCGCTGTGATCGGCCGCGGTCAACACGCGGGCGACGTTGACCCCTTTGCCGCCGGGGTCCACGTGTACTCCACCGGCGCGGTGAACCTCCCCCCGATCGAGACGATCGAGCAGTACGCTGCGATCCAGACTGGGGTTGGGAGTGACGGTGACGATCATGTCAGTACCACGTCCGTTCCGCACTCGCGCAGCTCGGACACCGCCGTCTCGTGCAAACCACTGTTGGTGATCAGCACATCGAGATCGGATATCTCGGCGAAACGGCTGAAGTGGTCGCGTCCGTACTTGGTGTTGTCGGCCAGCAGGACTCGTTCGCGGCAGGATCGCACCATCGCCGATTTCACCGCGCTTTCCGCGCTGTCCGGGGTGGTGCAGCCCCGCTCGGCGGAGAAACCGTTCGTGCCGAGCAGACCGACGTCGATGGTCAGACCGTCCAGCACGCTCAGTGCCCAGGACTCGACAGCTGCCAGCGTGGTGCCTCGCACCCGACCGCCGAGCAGATGCAGGTCGAGGTTGCCACGGTTGGCCAACTGGTTGGCCACCGGAAGCGAGTTGGTGACCACTGTCAGCTCGCGGTCGGTGGGCAGCAGGCCCGCCACCCGGCTCGTGGTGGTTCCCGCGTCCAACAGCAGCGTCCCCCTTTCGGGCACCAGGTCCAGCGCGGCGCGTGCCACTCGGTCCTTTTCCGCCGCGGCTGTCTGGTCCCGCTGTGAGACACCCGGTTCGAAGTCGAGCCGTTCCTGCGGGATCGCCCCGCCGTACACGCGGCGCAGTAGCCCTTGGCGTTCCAACGTGCCGAGGTCGCGTCGAATGGTCTCCGGCGCTACCTCGAGCTCCGTGGACGCCGCCGCGACGTCGATACGACCGTCGCGGCGTGCCCGCTGCACCAGCACCTGCCGACGCTCCGCCCCGTACATGCCCGTTGTCCTCCGTTCTGATTTTTGTTGCTGACTGATTCTGCCCGTTATTGTTGTGTTGTCAAGGTCACATTTGTTTCCGGGGTGGTTCGCCGTGGCTCGCTGGAGTCGCTGTTCAGGAGCGGTAAAAGTGAAGTCTTGAATCGGGAGCGCTCCCGAAAAGCGCTGTGCCACGCTCGGCCGGTGGGAATCCGAGGAATCGCCCGTAGTGGGCAGTGGTCGATCGGTTCCCGCGGTTCGAGACCCGTGTCGGGAGGTTCCGCCGGACGAGTCGCCGCGGAAGCCGGATCGACGGGATTTCGCTGCTCGTCGCAGCGGTCGCATCCCGGGCCGAGGCAGTCCGGGGGGTCGAGGGGAAGGTGGTGGCGAGTCCGCCCTGGGCGCGGTACCCGTCACCGCGCCATGCCTCGCGCCCTTCCTTGGCCGCCATGACCGCGATGACCGGTGCCGCCGCCGGATCGGCCGAGAACCAGCCCAAGGAGGCGGTGGGCAGTAGGCTCGCGTCTCTTCCCTGCTCTCACGTGCCAGCTTCAAAGCGGTAGTTCAGTTTTTCCTGAACTGTTTCCAGGGCGGAGTCGTAACGCGAAGAGAGGGGCTGAACGAACTCCGGGTACGGTGTGCGACCCCACATGTGCCGACACGAGCTGAACAGGGAAGATGGAATCCGAGATGACGCTTACCGACCAGCTTCCCCCGACACCCGACACCGATCCGGACGCCCTGCTCGACGGGTTCACCAGCTGGACCGCCGAACAGGGGTTCGAGCTCTATCCCGCGCAGGAAGAGGCGCTGATGGAGGTCGTGTCCGGCTCCAACGTGATCGTCAGCACCCCGACGGGTTCGGGGAAAAGCCTGATCGCGGTCGGTGCGCACTTCACCGCCCTGGCGAACAAGCAGCGCAGTTTCTACACCGCGCCGATCAAGGCGCTGGTCTCGGAGAAGTTCTTCTCGCTGGTGGACCAGTTCGGTGCCGACAACGTCGGGATGCTGACCGGCGACAGCAGCGTCAACCCGGACGCGCCGATCATCTGCTGCACCGCCGAGATCCTGGCCAACATCGCGCTGCGCGACGGCGAACGCGCCGAGGTCGGCCAGGTGGTCATGGACGAGTTCCACTTCTACGCCGAGCCCCAGCGTGGCTGGGCGTGGCAGGTGCCGATGCTGGAGCTGCCGCAGGCCCAGTTCGTGCTGATGTCGGCGACCCTCGGTGACGTCACCGGTTTCAAGAAGGATCTCACGCGCCGTACCGGTCGTGAGACCGCCGTGGTCAGTTCCGCCGAACGTCCGGTGCCACTGACCTTCCGGTACGCGATGACCCCGCTGCACGAGACGATCGAGGAGCTTCTCAACGGCAGGCAGGCCCCGATCTACGTGGTCTACTTCAACCAGGCCTCCGCGGTGGAGCAGGCGCAGGCGTTGGTCAGTATGAACGTGGCCAGCCGTGCCGAGCGCGACGCCATAGCCGAAAAGCTCGGCGACTTCCGGTTCACGGCGGGGTTCGGCAAGACACTGTCCAGGTTGATCCGACACGGCATCGGCGTGCACCACGCGGGTATGCTGCCGCGTTACCGCCGGCTGGTCGAGCAGCTCGCACAGGCGGGACTGCTCAAGGTCATCTGCGGTACCGACACGCTCGGGGTGGGGATCAACGTCCCCATCCGCACCGTGCTGCTGACCGGGTTGACCAAGTTCGACGGCAGCCGCACCCGCCACCTCAAGGCCAGGGAGTTCCACCAGGTCGCGGGCCGGGCGGGCCGCGCGGGGTACGACACCGACGGTTATGTGGTGGTACAGGCTCCCGAGCACGTCATCGAGAACGAACGCGCCCTGGCCAAGGCCGGCGACGATCCCAAGAAACGCCGCAAGGTCGTCAAGAAGAAGGCGCCCGAGGGCTTCGTCTCCTGGGGACAGAAGACCTTCGACAAACTGGTCGAGGCCGAGCCGGAACCGTTGACGTCGAGCTTCAACGTCACCCACGCCATGCTGCTCAACGTGATCAGCCGACCCGGCGACACCTACGCTGCGATGCGCGAGCTGCTCACCGACAACCACGAGGACCGTCCGGCCCAGCGCAAGCACATGTTGCGGGCCATCTCCATCTACCGTGCGCTCGTGGCCGCCGGGGTGGTCGAGCAGTTGAACGAGCCGGACGAGCAGGGCAGGCTGGTCCGGGTCACCATGGACCTGCAGTTCGACTTCGCGCTGAATCAGCCGCTGTCGCCGTTCGCGTTGGCCGCGATCGAACTGCTCGATCCGGCTTCGCCCAGCTACGCGGTGGACGTGCTGTCGATCATCGAGGCCACTCTGGACGATCCGCGTCAGGTGCTGGGCGCGCAGCAGGCCAAGGAACGCGGTGAGGCCATCGCGCGGATGAAGGCCGAGGGCGTCGAGTACGAGCAGCGCATGGAGATGATCGAGGACATCACCCATCCGCAGCCGCTGGCCGAGATGCTCGAGGCCGCTTACGAGACCTATCGGCAGGGGCATCCCTGGGTCTCCGAGCACGAGCTCTCCCCCAAGTCCGTGGCCAGGGACATGTACGAGCGGGCGATGAACTTCGTGGAGTTCGTCAACCACTACGGGCTGGCACGTTCGGAAGGGCTGGTACTGCGGTACCTCGCGGACGTCTACAAGGCGCTGCGGCACACCGTGCCCGACGACGCAAAGAGCGAGGAGCTCGGCGACATCATCGAGTGGCTCGGCGAGCTGGTGCGTCAGGTGGACTCCAGCCTGCTCGACGAGTGGGAGCGGCTGCGCAATCCGGGCGAGGACGATTCCGGCGCCGAGACCGTCGACGAGGGGCCCGCCAAGCTCACCGACAACAAGCGGGCCTTCCGAGTGCAGGTCCGCAACGCCATGTTCCGGCGCGTGGAGCTGGCCGCGCGGGAGCGGTTCGACGAACTCGGCGAACTCGACGGGGAGGAAGGCTGGAAGGCCGAGGACTGGCAGGCCGCGCTCGACGAGTACTTCGCTGAACACGAGGAGCTCGGTACCGATGCCGACGCTCGTGGTCCGAGCCTGTTCATGGTCACCGAGAAGTCCGAGCGGTGGTTGGTGCGCCAGGTCTTCAGTGATCCGGAGGGCAACAACGACTGGGGGATCAGCGCCGAGATCGACCTGCCCGCTTCGGACGAGGCGGGCGTCGCTGTGGTTCGCGTCACCGACGTGGGCCGGTTCGACCAGTACTGATCGAGTTCCGGGGTGAGTGTGCCCCGGTTCATCTCTTCCGCATCACGGTGCGGTACGGGTATTTCACCCAATTAGGTTGTGCGCAATTTAGTTTTCCGCTATCTTTTTGGTGGGTGGTCGCGGTACGCGGCCTTGCCCGCGCCAACCGATCGGTGACTGGGAGAGTGACGATGACAGCGTTGTACACGGCAGAGGCCACCGCCAGCGGCGAAGGACGGGACGGTCGTACCCGTTCCTCGGACGGTGTGCTCGACCTCGGGTTGTCCGTGCCCAAGGAACTCGGTGGTCCGGGGGGAGAGGCGACCAATCCGGAACAGCTCTTCGCTGCCGGATACGCGGCTTGCTTCCACAGTGCGCTGCGGGTGGTCGCCCGCCGTGCCGGGGTGAGTGTGGACGACTCCACCGTCACCGCGCGAGTCGGCATGGGACCGAACGGCAACGGTGGATACGGGCTGAGCCTCTCGCTGCGTGTCGGGCTTCCCGGACTCGACCGGCAGCGGGCACTCGAACTCGCCGAAGCGGCCGACGGGGTCTGTCCCTACTCCAACGCGGTGCGCGGCAACGTCGACATCGAGCTCGAGGTCGAGTGACCACGTCGGTACGCGAGACCGGACCGGTGTGAGTGAGATCGCTGTTTTGGCTCCGCTCGCTCGCCCCGACTTCCCGAGTCGGTGATGTATCAGTACGACCCGGACGAAGTGTCCTCGCCGTGACCGGGAGTTCCGCGGTGTCGGACGGCTGAGTGGGGCGCTCGCGACTTCCACCACGTTGGCCGATCGTGCCCCCGAGCCCCCGATAGACTGCCCGCATGGGTCACGGACTCCGCGACGTTCCCACTCCGACCGCAAGACTGGATCAGAGCTCGGCCGCCACTGTCGCCGAGACGCTGCAGGCGCTGGCCACACCGTCACGCCTGCTGATTCTGAGTGAGCTGCGGCAGGGAGCGCGGTCGGTGAATCAACTGGCGGAAGCGGTGGGAATGGGGCAGTCCGCGGTGTCGCACCAGCTGCGCGTGCTGCGATCCCTCTGGTTGGTCAAGGGTGACCGTGCGGGCAGGGCAGTGGTGTACTCGCTCTACGACTCGCACGTCGCGCAGTTCTTCGACGAGGCGGTCAATCGGGTCGAACACCTGCACCCCGCATCACTGGAACGCTAGGTTGCTCCAAGGCCGGAGCGGCAAGAGTCGAGTCGCCGCCGAAACGGCGACGACTCGACAGCGGACCGGCGGATACCGTTCAACTCAGCCCGACGACCTCGCCGCGGTCGTCGATGTCGATCCGCTCCGCCGCGGGCCGGGAACTCAGTCCCGGCATGGTGCGCATGTCGCCGCAGATGGGGTAGACGAACCCGGCACCGACCGAAGCCCGGACCTCACGCACCGGCAGCGTCCATCCCGTAGGAGCCCCCAACAGACTCGGATCGGAACTCAGCGACAAGTGCGTCTTGGCGATGCACACCGGCAGCGAATCGAACCCGTTGGCCGTGTAACTGCGCAACGCGCGTTCCGCCGCGGGGGTGTACGAAACTCCGTCGGCGCCGTAGACCCTGGTGGCGACCGTCTCGATCTTGGTGCGCAGATCCGCGGAGTCGGGGTAGAGCAGTTCGAATCGACTGGGTTCCTCGGCGGCCTCGCTGACCGCTTCGGCCAGTTCCACCGCCCCCTTGCCACCGTCGGTGAAATGGGTGCTGATGGCCACGCGGGCACCCGCGTTCTCGGCCACCTCGCGGATCGCCTGGTGCTCACTGGGGTGGTCGGTGGGGAACGCGTTCACCGCCACCACGGGTGAGACACCGTGCATGCGCAGATTCTCGATCTGCTTGCGGAGGTTGTCGGCCCCCGTGAGCACGTCCTCCGGATTCTCGTCGAGCATCTCCGCCGGAAGATCCTTGCCCGCCACCACGCGGAATCGCCCGGAGTGCGCCTTCAACGCCCGAACGGTGGCGACCAGCACCGCCGCGTCCGGGCGCAACCCGGAGGTCCGGCACTTGATGTTGAAGAACCGTTCGGCCCCCATGTCGGCACCGAAACCGGCCTCGGTGACCACGTAGTCGGCACACCTGCTGGCGATGCGGTCGGCCACGATGGAGGAGTTGCCGTGCGCGATGTTGCCGAACGGGCCCGCGTGCACCAGCACCGGTGTGTTCTCGACGGTCTGCATCAGGTTGGGCTTGATCGCTTCCCGCATGATCACCGTCATCGCACCGGCGGCACCCAGCTGCTCCGCCGTGACCGGCTGCCCCTGGTGGGTGTAGCCCACGACGATGCGTCCCAGCCGTTCACGCATGTCGTGCAGCGAGTTGGACAGTGCCAGCACCGCCATCACCTCGCTGGCCGCGGTGATGTCGAAACCCGTCTGGTGCGGAGTGCCGTCGGCACTGCCGCCCAGGCCGGTCACCACGTTGCGCAACTCCCGGTCGTTGATGTCGACCACCCGCCGCCAGGTCACCCGGTGGGGATCCAGCCCGAGTTCGTTGCCCTTGTGGATGTGGTTGTCCACCATCGCCGCCAGCATGTTGTTGGCGGCCGTGACGGCGTGCATATCGCCGGTCAGGTGCAGGTTCAGTGCCTCCATGGGCACCACCTGGCTGTAGCCACCTCCCGCCGCGCCGCCCTTGATACCGAACGTCGGACCCATGGACGGCTGTCGGATCGCGATCGCCGATCGCTTTCCCAGGTGATGCAGTGCCTGGCCGAGTCCGACCGTGGTGGTGGTTTTGCCCTCGCCGAGCGGAGTCGGTGTGATGGCCGAGACCAGGATGTACTTGGCCCGGTTCTGCTCACCGAGCTCGTCGAGGGCGCTCAGGGAGACCTTGGCGACGTCCCTGCCGTAGGGCTCCAGCAGGTGGGGAGCCAGCCCCAGATCCGCGGCGACCTCCTCCAGCGGTTTGCGTGGTGAGGACCGCGAGATGTCCAGATCGGACGGCATGTTCATGCGGGCACCTCCTGCAGCCGGTCGGCCATCTCGATGGCCCATTGCCGGGTCTTGCTGATCTCGTTGAAGGTGAACAGGTGCCAACCCGCGATGTTGTAGTCCGGGTCCACGAGACAGGGCGACAACTCGTCGAACACGTTCTCCGGGGTGTAGCGGGTCAGCAGCTTGGTTACCACGCCGTGCTGTTTCCGCAGGAAACGCATGGACTGGCCCAGCCCGATCTTCATCGAGATCCGCAGCAGCTTGCTCGGGTCGATCGATCCCGGCGCACCGATGTAGACCGGCAGTTCGACGCCCCTGGCTCGCATGCTCTTGACCCACGAGGCGATCGTGTTCGGGTCGTAGCAGATCTGCGAGACGATGTAGTCGGCGTAACGTGCCTTCTCGTCGGTGGCCTGGATGGTCATGCGATCCGGGATGAAGGCGTGCTGCTCCGGATACCCGGTGATCCCGAGTCGGTACGGCCTGGTCCCGATCTCCTCCATGCCCCGCAGTAACGAGAGGGCGTCGGTGAACCTGCCCGCCGGACGTTCGGCGTCCCCGGCGATCACGAACACCTCCGTGAGACCGAGGTCGCTCACCCGAGCGAGCAGATCGCTCAGATGAGCCGAGTCCCGGACCAGTCGTGCCGCCAGATGGGGGACCACGTGCATGCCCTCGTCACGCAGCCGTGCCGCGGTGTCCAGAGTGGCTTCGGTCCCCTTGGCTGGCGAGGACGTCACGGTCACCGTCGTCCCGGCGGGCAGTTCCCGCACCTGCTCGACGACCCCCCGCAGCGGCAGAACCTCGTAACGGGCGTTGCGGAGGTAACGCTGTAGCTGTTGTTGCGCGTTCGTGGTCATTTCGACACCGCCGCTTCTTCCTGCCGTTCGAACTGCTTGGGGATCTGCTTCTTCGGGTCGAGGAACGGCTTTTCCACCACCTCGGCCTCCTGCGGGCCGTGCTGGGTCTCCACCACGAGTGGTGTACCCACCTCGTGGTAGCTGATCGGCACCATCGCGTAACCGATGTTGCGGTCCAGCCTCGGCGAGTGGCAGGCGGAGGTGACGTCTCCGATACGCAGTCCGTTGGGATCCCGAACCGGGAAGGTGTCGATCATCGAGCCGTCGTTGAAGCTGCCCACTTCGGGGCCACCCATGGCCACACCCACCAGCTTGCGGGTGATCCCCTCGTTGTAGATCCTGGTCAGCGCGGATTTCCCGATGAAGTCCGCCTCCTGGTTGAGATCGACCATCCAGGTCGCCTCGAACCCGTAACCGACCTCGAACGGATTCGTGTCGTAGGTGATGTCGCAGCCCCAGGACAGGATGCCCGCCTCGATCCGCCGGATGTGGCAGGGACCGATCACCCGCATGTCGTAGGGCCGACCGGCCTCCCAGATCTTCTCCCAGAGTCGCACACCGTCCTGGCTGGCGTTGTGCAGGTAGATCTCGTAGCCGAGCTCGGCGGTGTAGCCGGTACGCGAGACGATCACGTCCATACCGTCCAGCTGCCGGTCAACGGCGTAGTAGTACGGAATCTCCTGGATGGACTCCCCGAACAGGTCCACCATGACGTCACGGGACTTCGGCCCCTGTACCTGGACCGGCCCCACGTCGGGTTCACGGATCTGGACGTTCATCCCCAGGCTGTAGGCGAGCCCCTTGGCCCACAGCAGCACGTCGCTGTCGGCCAGCGACAGCCAGAAGTGGTTCTCCCCGAGGCGCAGCAGCACGGGATCGTTGATGATGCCGCCGTCCTCCGCGGTGATGAACACGTACTTGCACTGCCCGACCCGGCACTTGTTCAGATCCCGGGGGACCAGCATGTTGGTGAACTCGAAGGCGTCCGGGCCGGTGATCTCCACCTGACGCTCGACACCGACGTCCCACAGCGTCACACCGTTGAGCAGGTGCCAGTACTCGGCTACCGGGTCACCGTAGTGCCTGGCGTGATAGGTGTGGTTGTACACGCTGTACATCCCCACCCCATGCCTGCGCGAAGCGTAGAAGAAGGGGGACTTGCGGAGACGGGGGTACTGCAGGATCGCGGGGGTCGGGTTGATGCTCATGGGGGACTCCTCACGGGGTTGATGGGGCGATTCCGCCGGACCGTCCACCGCGCTGCGGTCAATGGCCCGGTTGTCGGGGGGATGGAGCTCGATGCGCTCTCAGCAGCGCATCCGTTTCATCTCGGGATCGAACACCGGATCGGACATCACCGTGGCGGGATGCCGTTCTCCGAAGTAGGCCACCTCGACGGAGGTACCCGCTTCGGACAGTTCCGAGGGCAACCACGCGTAGGCGAGACTGAGGCCGAGGCTGTGGCCGTAGCCCGTACTCGTGGTGAAACCGCTGGCTCGCCGGTCCTGGGAATCGGCGAAGACCGGCTCGGAACCCATCACTACCGTGCCGTCGTCGACCGACAGGCAGCACAACTTTCGTCGTATCGGGGACTCGCGGTGGCGAAGCAGCGCGTCACGACCGATGAACTGGCCCTTGTCCGGTTTCACCGCGAAGGCCAGCCCCGCCTCGTCGGGGGTGTGCACGCTCCACATGTCACCGCCCCAGGCCCGGTATCCCTTTTCCAGCCTCATGTTGCTGAAAGCGCCCCTGCCGCCGGCGATGACGCCGTACTCGGCGCCCGCGCCCGCCAGCAGGTCCCAGAGCCGTAGTCCGAAGTCGGCCGTGGTGTAGAGCTCCCACCCGAGCTCACCGACGTAGGACAGTCGCAGCGCCGTGACCGGAACCTCCCGGACGAACAACCGCTTGGCCCGGAAGAACCGGAACTGCTCGTGCGAGACGTCGGTCTCGGTCAGTGACTGCAGCACCGCACGTGCGTACGGCCCCCACAGACCGATGCAGCACGTACCGCCGGTGATGTCACGTACCGTGGTCGACTCGTCCGCGTGGTCGCTCATCCACGCGATGTCCCGCTGTCCGTTGCAGCCGACCTGGAAGGTGTTCTCCGAAAGCCGCGCCACGGTGACGTCCGAGCGGATACCACCCTTGTGATCGAGCATCAGCGTGTAGGTCACGTACCCGGGAGCACGGTCCAGCTGATTGGTCGTCAACCGCTGTAGCAGCTCCAGCGCCCCGGGGCCGCTGACCTCCGCCCGGCACAGCGAGGTCATGTCGTACATGGCGACCCGTTCACGGGTGACCTGGTGCTCGGCCGCGATGATCGGGGACCAGTAACGGCCGGCCCACCGGCCGGGGGCGGCTGTCTCCCGGCCGTTCACGAGGGATCCGTTGGCCTCGAACCAGTGCGGCCGTTCCCATCCGCTGGCCTCCAGGAACACCGCCCCGAGTTCCTGCTGGCGCGGGTAGAACGGGCTGGTGCGCAGTGGCCTGGGGTGTTCGGGGGGCTGCTGGGGGTGGATGATGTCGTAGACCTCGCGGAAGGTCTGCGCGCTGCGCTCGGACACGTAGCTGTCGCTGTGCGCGAAGTTCTCGAACCGCCGCACGTCCGCCGAGCGCAGGTCGATGCTGGGCTCGCCCTCGGTCATCCACTCGGCCACCGCCAACCCCACGCCCGCGGAGTGCGTGATCCACACCGCCTCGGCGACCCAGAAGTTGTCCACCTCGCGGGTCGGTCCCAGCACCGGAGCGCCGTCGGCGGTGAACAGGAAGATCCCGTTCATACCCTCGGCCACCTCGGTGCGCCGCAACGCGGGGATCAGCTCGCGCGCCTCCGCGAACGGCTTGGCGAAGTCCTCGGGTGTGAACGGGTGAACCGAGGACATGCCCTTCCAGCCGCCGCCCTCCGCCGGTGCCTCGACGCCGTCACCCGCGGCCTTGGTCGGGGCCAGCTCGTCGCAGGACACGGGGATCACCCGGTGCTGGTAGGAGCCGATTCCGTAGCGGTCGTGGATCTGCCGGAAGTACAGCGAGCTGTCCTGCTGGCGCAGAATCGGTTGTTCGACCTCCTCGTCACCGGTTACCAGCCCTTCGACCGGCTCGGTGACCGCGTACTGGTGGGCGACCGGTTGCACCGGGATGGACACGCCCGCCATCTCGCCGATTCGCGGCCCCCAGATGCCCGCGCAGCACAGCACCCGCTCGGCCGTGACCGTTCCCCGGTCCGTGTGCACCGCGTTCACCCGGCCGTCGGCCGTGTCGAAGCCGGTGACAGCGGTGTGGTCGGCGAACCGGACGCCGAGACGCTGTGCCTCCCGAGCCATGGACTCGGCGGCGCGTACCGGCTTGGCGACTCCGTCGGTGGGCACGTGGAACCCGCCGTAAATCCGGCTCGGATCCACCTGCGGGATCCGCTCGTGGACCTCTTCCGGTGTGAGCAGCGTGCCGTCCACGCCCCAGGCGGTGGCGAGTCCGTGTTTGCGGTGGAGCTCGTCCCACCGCTCCCGTGAGGTGGCGACCTCGATTCCCCCCACCTGGTGGAAGCAGGGGTGACCGTCCACGCTCGCGGCGGTGAACCGCTCCACCGTGTAGCGCGCCAGCTGGGTCATCGTCTGCGAGCCGCTGGTCTGGAAGACGAGCCCCGGCGCGTGCGAGGACGAGCCACCGGTGGCGAAGAGTGGCCCCTGCTCGACCACGAGTACGTCCGTCACCCCGCGTTGGGCGAGGTGGTAGGCGGTACTGCAACCGACGATTCCAGCGCCGATTATCACGATGCGTGCACTCGAATCGAGCACCGAAGCCATTGCCGCCCCCTGCCGAATATCGGGAACCGGTGTTGCGTCTAGAACAACTATCTGCGTCACTCGCAACAGTGCGCCCGATGCTCTATGTGCGTCAAGACACACATTCGGGCGACAAGAGAATGGCTTGCCGGCTCAAGATCGCGGGGTTGTGCTGGGGAATCGGTGAGTTCGCCAGCGTGGGGCGAAGATGTCGCTACAGCACTTGGCGAATCGAGTTCTCGAAGTGATCGACGTGGTCGACCGCGACGCGGTCGGCCCGGTCCGCATCGGCGTCGATGACGGCTTTCAGTAACTCGGTGTGTTCGGTGACATGGCTCGTGACGTCACTCAATCGATCGAAGAAAAGTCCCCAGATGCGCAGTGCGAGGTTGTAGTACTGCCCGAGAGTGCTTTCCAGGTAGCCGTTGTGGGTGCAGCGGTACAGCGTGCGGTGCACCCGGGCGTCCACGCCCATGACCGACTCCGGTTCTTCGGGGACGCGCTCCACCAGCTCCACCAGTTCCGCGAGCTCGCCCCGCTCCGCCTCGGTGGACCGTTCGGCCGCCCTCCTGGCCGCGTGTCCCTCCAGCCTCCGCCGCACGTCGGCGATCAGGGCGTGATCGGTGATATTGACCTCGGTGACGAAGGTGCCCCTGCGGGGGTAGATCGCCACCAGGGACTCGGCGGCGAGGCGTTTCACGGCCTCCCGGAAGGGGGTGCGTCCGAGGTCCAGCTCGCTGGTCAGTGCTTCTTCCCGCACGGGGGATCCGGGGGCCAGCCGCAGCGACAGGATCTCCTCCCGCAGGGTCAGGTAGGCGCGCTCGGCCTGTGAGGGGCGCTCCTGGGAGAACCGCTGCGGCGAACTGTCACCCGATGGGGAATTGACCGCTTCCGACACGACTCGTAGCCTACCTCACAGACTGACATTTCAGTTGTTGTTCACTCATATGTAACGATGATCGTCATCGGTCACCCAGTGCTCTTCGTGCGGTTCGGCCGCGCCGCGGGACCTCTCCGGCAGCCGGACCGATCCGATCCACCGACATCGCCGGTCACCAGCAAACTGCCAGCAAGGAGCCACCGTTGGTCGCTGACGGCAACACCCCAGCTCCCCCGGAGCGGCTGTGGCGCAACCCGGAGCCGAAACGCAACTACGACGTGGTGATCGTCGGGGCCGGCGGGCACGGACTGGCCACCGCTTATTACCTGGCGCGCAACCACGGCATCACCGACATCGCCGTTGTCGAGCGCGGGTGGCTCGCGGGCGGCAACATGGCCCGAAACACCACGATCATCCGTTCGAACTACCTGCTCGACGCCAGCGCCGCGCTCTACGACCACGCGTTGCGGCTCTGGGAGGAACTCCACGAGGAACTCGACTACGAGTTCCACTTCAGCCAGCGCGGCGTGCTCAATCTCGCCCACACCGAGCAGGAGGTCCGAGACGCGCGCAGGAGAGCGTTCGCCAACGAGCTCAACGGGGTGGACGCCGAGTGGGTCACCCCCGACGAGATCTCCGAGATCTGCCCCATCCTCAACACGTCGAATCTGCGCTATCCGGTGCTCGGCGCCACGTACCAGCGCAGAGCGGGAATAGCCAAGCACGACCTCGTCGCGTGGGGGCTGGCGCGGAAGTGCGACGAGATGGGAGTGGACTTCATCCAGAACCGCGAGGTCACCGGCTTCGTCACCGACGGGGACCGGGTGATCGGGGTGCGAACCGACAACGGTGACATCGGAGCGGGTCGGGTGGGACTGGCCGCGGCGGGAAGGACGACGCTGCTCACCGACACCCTCGGTATCCGGCTGCCGTTGCAGAGCCACCCGCTGCAGGCCATGGCCACCGAGATCCTCGAACCCGTGCATCCCTGCGTGGTCATGTCCAACCACGTGCACGTCTACACCAGCCAGGCCCACAAGGGCGAGCTCGTGCTCGGCGCCGGCATAGACACCCACAACGGGTACACGCAGCGAGGCTCGGTGCACGTGATCGAGAACCAGCTGGCGGCGGCAGTGGAGCTGTTCCCCGTGTTCGCCAGGGCGCATCTGCTGCGCACCTGGGCCGGCACCGTGGATGTGACCCCGGACGCCTCGCCGATCATCGGCCCCACGCCCTACGAGAACCTCTTCGTCAACTGCGGCTGGGGGACGGGCGGCTTCAAGGCGACCCCGGGAGCGGGCTGGGTGTTCGCCCACACCCTCGCCACCGGGGAGCCCCATCCGCTCAACGAGCCCTACGGCATGGAGCGGTTCACCAGCGGAGCCCTCATAGACGAACACGGCGCGGCCGCCGTCGCCCACTGAAGCGGGGTGACTTCGAATGCGCTGCTCACCAGCAGTTCCCACCAGGCGGGACACCGATTCCCGTGCCGACTCCCGGCCACTCGAGCAAGTTCCGCCGCGGATTCCCGGTCCGTTGCGCGACGACATCCACAGGAGGCCGTAGATGCTCCTCGTCCGATGCCCGTGGTGTGGTGACCGCGACGAGGCCGAGTTCCGCTACGGCGGACAGGCCGATGTCGACTACCCGGCCGATCCCCACCAGCTCGACGACGCCACTTGGGGCGAGTACCTGTTCGTTCGCGCGAACCCATCGGGCTCGTTCGACGAGCGCTGGGTGCACACGGCGGGTTGTCGCCGCTGGTTCTCGGTCGTTCGCGACACCGCGACCAACGAGATGAGGCCGGACATTCCACGACGTCGCGAAAGTCGGTAACACCATGACGAGTTCGTCGAACCCCAACCGTGTGAACGCATCGGTCCGCGCGGGGCGTATCGACCGCACCCGCACGTTGAACGCCACCGTGGACGGACGTGAGATCCGCGGCAGGCCCGGCGACACGTTGGCCTCGGCCATGCTGGCCCACGGCGACATCGAGGTGGCCCCCTCGATCCAGCGGGGACGTCCGAGGGGTGTGTTCAGTGCCGACTGCACCGAACCCAACGCGCTGGTGCAGCTGCTCGACGGCGACTGTCCGGAACCCATGCTGCCCGCCACCGAGGTCGAACTCCGGGAAGGGCTGCGTGCCGAGACACTGTCCGGTGTCGGATGGTTGAGCCAACAGCGCGACACCGCCGGTTACGACAAGAAGTTCGTGCACACCGACGTCGTCGTGGTGGGAGCCGGTCCCTCCGGGATAGCGGCGAGCCTGACGGCCGCGCGGGGTGGCGCTCGGGTGATCCTTGTCGACCAGCACCGCGAGCTCGGCGGCATGCTGCTGGACGGACAGGCCGACATCGCCGGACATCCGGCGACCGAATGGATCGGGCGTGCCGCGCGCGAACTCGCGGAGAACGAACAGGTCCGGGTGCTGACCCGCTCCTCGGCACTCGGGTGCTACGACCACAACTACCTGCTCGTGGCCGAAAGTCGTACGGACCACATGGCCGTCCCGCCCCCCTCGATGAGTCGGCAGCGACTCTGGCACGTCAGGGCGAAGCAGGTGGTGCTCGCCACCGGAGCGCACGAACGCCCCGTGGTGTTCGCCGACAACGACCGTCCCGGCGTGATGCTGGCCTCGGCGGTCCGCTCCTATCTCAACCGCTACGCCGTGCTGCCCGGCCGTGAGGCCATCGTCTTCACCACTTCGGACAGCGCGTACAGCACCGCGCTCGACCTGCTCGGTGCGGGAGCCCGTGTTCCGGCCATCGTGGACACCCGGCCCGAGCCGTCCGCGCGGCTGGTCGAACAGGTCCGTGCCGCCGGTGCCCACGTGGTGACCTCGGCGGCGGTGGTAGCCACCACCGGGCAGCACCGCATATCCGGTGTGCGGGTGTGTGGGCTCGACGCCGACGGTTCGCTCACGGGCTGGAGCAGCGAGTTCTCCTGCGACCTGTTGGCGGTCAGCGGTGGCTGGAATCCGGCGGTTCAGCTGTTCGCCCAGAGCGGGGGAGCGGTGCGTTGGGACCCCGTGGTGGCCGGCTTCGTGCCGCGGCAGGCCGGTGGGCGTTCCGCGAAAGTGGTGGGCTCGGCACGAGGGACCTATGATCTCGCTGGATGTCTCGCGCAGGGATTCGCGGCCGGGGCGGAAACCGCCACGCTCAGCGGGTTCCGCACCGCCCCGCCTCCCGTGCCGCAGGTCGACGGCGACCGCCAGGGCAGCAGGCCCCGGCCGGTATGGCTGGTTCCCGACGAATCGCGCCCTCCCGAACGCCGCACCGAGCACTTCGTGGACCTGCAACGCGACGCCACGGTGGCCGACATGTACCGCGCCACCGAGACCGGGATGCGTTCGGTGCAGCACGTCAAGCGCTACACCACCATCTCGACCGGGCTGGACCAGGGGAAGGGCTCCGGTGTCAACGCCGTCGGGGTCCTGGCGGAGATTCTCTCGGCGAACTCCCCCGGTGAGGTGGGAACCACCACCTTCCGCCCGCCCTACACGCCGGTGCCGCTCGCGCTGTTCGCCGGACGCACCCGGGGGGAACTCTACGATCCGGTGCGCACCACACCGATGCACCGCCAGCACGTCGAGGCGGGCGCGGTCTTCGAGGACGTGGGCCAGTGGAAACGTGCCCGTTACTACCCGCGCGGTGACGAGGACATGCACGCGGCCGTGCTGCGCGAATGCGCGGCCGCGCGGACCGGAGTGGCTGTCCAGGACGTCAGCACGCTCGGGCGCATCGAGATCGTGGGGCCGGACGCGCCGGTGTTCCTCGACCGGATCTACACCAACGGGTTCGCGAAGCTGGCGGTCGGCAAGGCCCGGTACGGGATGATGTGCGGTGCGGACGGGATGGTGCTCGACGACGGCGTCTCGATGCGGTTGGCCGAGGACCGCTACCTGATGAGCACCACCACCGGTGGTGCGGCGAAGGTGCTGGACTGGCTCGAGGAGTGGTTGCAGACCGAATGGCCCGAACTGGACGTCTACTGCACCTCGGTCACCGAGCAGTGGGCGGCCGTCGCGGTGGTCGGCCCGGACTCCCGCACGGTGGTGGGACGACTCGCCCCGGACCTCGACGTGTCGGCCGATTCCTTCGGGTTCATGCGGTTCCACGAGACGGTGCTCACCGGTGGGGTTCCCGCCAGGATCTCCCGGGTCTCGTTCTCGGGGGAGCTCGCCTTCGAGGTCAACGTCCCCCGCTGGTACGGACAGGCGCTGTGGGAAGCCACCATGACGGCCGGATCCGACCTGGGCATCACCCCTTACGGAACCGAGACGATGCACGTGCTGCGCGCCGAGAAGGGATTCGTGATCGTCGGGCAGGACACCGACGGAACGGTCACTCCGGTGGACCTGGGAATGGACTGGGCCGTCTCCAAGCAGAAGGACTTCATCGGCAAGCGTTCGCTGAGCCGTCCCGACCTGGTGCGCGAGGACCGCAAACAGCTGGTCGGGCTGTTGCCCACCGACACCACGACACTGCTGCCGGAGGGGTCCCACCTGGTCGAGCCCGACGTGTCGAGGCAACCTCCCGTGCCGATGCTGGGACACGTCACCTCGAGTTACCACAGTGCCGCTCTGGAACGAACCTTCGCACTCGGTCTGATCAGCCGGGGACAGCAACGCCTCGGAGACGTGGTGTGCGTTCCGCTCGACGGTCGTGACGTCGAGGTGGAGATCACCAGCCCCGTGTTCTACGACCCGGAAGGAGTCCGACGTGACGGTCCCGCACAAGGTTGAATCCGAAACCGCCGCGACCGATGTCGGCACGGCGCCGCGGCACAGTCCGCTGGAACACCGTGCCGCCGAGTTCGAACGTCGCAGCGCGTCCGGTGCTCGCGGAGTTCGGTTGCGCGAGGAACCGTTCCTCACGCAGCTCGACCTCCGGACCCCGCCGGGCGGTTCCTCCGCCGCCTCGGTGGCCGAGGCATTGGGGCTCCCGCTGCCCGCGGCCAACAGGGTCACCGGTGACGAGCACGACGCGGTGCTGTGGTTGGGCCCCGACGAGTCGTTGATCGTGGCACCGGACGGGCGTGCCGAAAGTCTGCTGCGTACCGTCCGGGACGCACAGCGGGGCGGTTCCGGCTCCGTGGTGGACGTCTCGGCCAATCGCACCACGCTGCGACTTTCCGGGCCGATGGCCCGTGAGGTGCTGGAGAAGCTGTGCTCGGTCGATCTGCACCCGCGTGCGTTCGGGCCCGGTGACTGCGCACAGACCCTGCTGGGACGGGTCGTCGTGGTGCTGTGGCAGCTGGACCACGAACCCGGCTACCGCGTCATGGTGCGCTGTTCCTTCGCCGAGTACCTCGCGGACCTGCTGTTGGACGCCATGGCCGAGTTCCTCGACGGTTGACGGCAGTGACCCGGAGTGTTCACTTCCCGCCGATTTCGCCGAGTCCGATAGCTCTCGGTAGTCGTCCGGGCGATTCGCGGGCTTCCCGGGCTGTTACGGTCTGCGATACTGTAAACACGAGGTAGGGCCGATTCCGAGGTGGAAGCGGGCCCGGCCGCATGGTGGTGTCGCAGCCGGTGAACTCGCCGGTGCCGCCGGGTTCGCCACAGGGCGAGCGCTATGTTGCGTATAACGGAACCGCGCGCGGTTTGTCGGGCGACTGCCGGGAAAGTCGGGCGGTGGACCGACGAGGACGGTTGGTTCCGGCAATTGTCCCCGGACGGATACGGTTGAGTCGTGAGTGAATCAGCGGACACACGAGGCAGGGGATCGGGGGCGTTGGTCCAGTCGGTGGACCGTGCCGTGACGATCCTGGAGCTCGTGGCACGCAACGGCGAGGTTGGCATAACCGAGATCGCCGGGGAACTGGGCGTGCACAAGTCCACCGCGTCGAGGCTGGTCAGTGTGTTGGAAACACGTGGCCTGGTGGAACAGCTCAAGGACAGGGGGAAGTACGTCATCGGCTTCGGAGTGGTCCGGCTCGCCGGAGCCGCCACCGAGCGGATGGACCTGCCACGCCTCGGCGCACCGTACTGTGACTCGCTCGCCGCCGAGCTGGGCGAGACCGTCAACATCGCCATCCGGGACCACGACGTGGCGATCAACATCAGCCAGGCGCGCGGCACGGCCTCCGTCACCGCGCACAACTGGGTGGGGCAGCGGACACCGCTGCATGCCACTTCGAGCGGCAAGGTGCTGTTCGCGCACGCCCCGAACGAGGACCGGGAGGACCTGCTCGGTGAGGAACTGCAGCGCTACACGGCGCGAACCATCACCGATTCCGAGGAGCTCCGCAAGGAGTTCCAGGCCATCGAACGCGATGGTTACGCGACAAGCTACGAGGAACTCGAACTGGGGCTGAACGCGGCGGCGGTCGCCGTTTACAACCACAATGGCGGTGTCATCGCCGCGCTGAGTGCTTCCGGGCCGTCCTACCGATTCTCCCGCAGAAGGATGCGTGAGCTCGTCGACGCGATGACGGTGGCTTCCAAGGAGCTCTCGGCCCAGCTCGGGTATCTCGAAACCTGATCACTCCGCACCGGGACTACTCGATCCGGGTGGCGACCACGTTCGGCGCCCCGCGCTTCTTCCGGGGTCGCTGTGGCGCGGGCCGGTGCCGCGCCCGGGGATCGATCATCCGGTGTACGTGCCGGACGGCGAGCGTAGCGGCACCACCGCCACCGGGCGGTTCGCGTGGCGGCTCACTCCGATGATCGTGGATCCCGGGCCGTTTCGGGCGAGGTTTCCGTCGTCCCCGCGGCCCACGATCAGCAGCGCGGCGTTCTCGCTCGTCCTCGTGAGCACCGGAACCGGTTGACCGATCCGCACGCTTCGGCTGACTCGTACTTCCGGGTACTTCTCGGCCCAGCCGTCCGAGCGTTCGGCCAGCGATCGCTCCAGTGCCTGTAGCGGGCCCTCCCCGTCGCGCGGGGAGAGCGGTATTCGCGAGGAATGCCCGTTGTCGGACTCGTGCCAGGACCGCACGATTTCGAGCCGCGGATCGTCGCGTGCGCTCGCCGCCTCGAAGGCGTACTGCAGCAGGGGAGCGCTGTCAGCGGTCTCGTCGACCCCGACCACGACGGGACCGTTCCACGAACCGCTCGTGCCGTTGGTCAGCACCACGGGACAGCGCGCTCGCCCGGCCACGGCGGCGCTTACCGAGCCGAGCGGATTCTCACCGAGTCCGCCGAGCACGAGCTCGCGCGCGTCGCGGGACTCCCGGATCAGGCATTCCACCGGATGCCCCGACGACACCCTGTTCACCACGCACAGTTGCGGTCGCAGTGTCCGGCAGCGCGCCGCCACTTCCTCGACCGTGCGGGCCGCGTAGTACTGGAGCGCCTCGTCCTCGTCGACTATCACCAGACACAGCGCGGAATCGGTGCGGACGCATTCCTCGGACGCCCACAGCGCCGCTTGCAGCGCGGTTGTGGATCCGTCGACGCCTACCACGATGTGTTGTTGGTCCGGTGACAACATCTTCTCGCTCCGCTCGTGACGAACCGGTCTCCCCGTGTGGGAGGGGAGGAATGCTTACCGGTCAGACTGTTGTCCCCCGCGGGGAGCGGCAAGGGCCGAACGTCACCGGAACCGGCCGCCGACGGCGATCCGACTACTGATCCCGCCGCGACCGGTGTTGATCCAGTTCGTCCCCGGGAATCACCGTGGTGTTCTGCTCGGAGTTCTCCGGTTCACCACCGCCACCCCCGTACTCCGCTCGGATCTCGGTGGCCTCCCATGACATCTCGTGCGCGTCGAGCACATCAGCCAGTCGACGTGCGAAGAGCGGCCGCTGTTCGTCGTCCTCGGGATGGCTCGCCTCGATCATGTGTTTGGCGAACAGCACACGAATGCTCGCGGGGTCCTGTCGTTCGTCGATTCCCGAGATCTCCGGCGGTGCCTCCCCGTCCGACGCGAAAGCCTGGGGCGCGAACCCGGTGCCGTTGACAGCGGTGTCCGAGGTGAAGAAACCGGTGGCGGGTACCCACTGCGCCGCTGCCGCACCGTGCCGCGCGGCTTCCTCCGGGCTGTGGGCCAGTGCCGACAGCTGGGACAGCGTGTCGACCAACCCCACCGCCTCCTCCAGCCGCTGCCTGGACACATCCTCCTGCGCGAGCCACCACACCACCGCGTTGGCGGTGTCCTTGAGCGCGTCGTTGGTCAGGTACTCGCGGAAACCTCGTTCTCCGTCGCGCCTGCGCTGCCGTATTTCCTCGTCCTTGGCGGCATCGTCGAGTGCGCGCAGCCGCTGTTCGTCGGTCTCCCGCAACGTCAGCGACACGTCCTGCGCCCAAGCCCGCAGGTGCCCGGCCGGATCCTGACGCATCGTCCCCAGCGCGTCCCGCAGCCGATGAGTGGTGATCCCGTGATCCAGCGCGCCGGTCTCCGCGGTCACCGCGCAGGCACGTCGATAGACCGCGTCCACCGCGATGGCCTGCTGTCGTTCCGGGGAGGGGCCCGCTGCTCCGGGAGCCGGAATCCAGTGCACCGTGGCCGACATCAGCAGCCGGTACTCCGGATGCTGCGTGGGTACCCACAGGCCCTCGACCTGGTGCGAAGGATGAGTGGAGGGTGTCTGCTCGGGTTGTTGCTCCTGGCGCTGTTCCTGCTGCTGCCGCATCTCCTCGCGGATGCGTTGTTCCTCGCGCCGCCCGCTGATCCGTCTGCCCAGCGGCTGTGGGGCCGCCGCCAGCGCCAACGCCAGCGGCAGCCACAGCCATACCGGCCATCCCGCGGTCAGCCCCAGCACCAACGGGACGATCGCGGCCACCACACCGAGCGCGCCGAGCAGTGCCTTTTCCTCACCGGTCATGACCGAGCCCCCTCGACGAGGTCGACTGCGCCGATACGGGCGCGCGAGCTCCGGTGCGGCCGGTGACCGGCGTAGTGACGCCGCCGTGGAGTCCATTACTCGTGCGGTTAAGGTGGTTGTCGGTGCCGACCGGGTGGCCGGATCGCGCGCTCACGCCCCGTGCCTACCGGTTGGACCTGGCATCGGGGTACCGCCGTTGATCGAGTTCGCTCGAATGGAGCACCCCGCGATGACGGGATCGTTCCCGCGGCGCCCGGTGGGAAGCGTCCCTGAAGGCCGATGGATTCGTGACGACGGTTCGCCGCGCACCGGGGTTAGCCGCTCCGAGAGGGGCGACCGGTGTCCGGTTCAGTCGCCCCACACCTCACGGGCGGTTTCGACGATCAGCCGCAGTTTCGCCGCCTGCTGTTCGATGTCCAGCGCGTTGCCCTCCTCGGTCGAGGCGAATCCGCACTGCGGCGAGAGGCAGAGCTGGTCGATGTCGATGTAGCGGGTGGCGTCCTCGATCCGCCGCTTCAGCGCGTCCTTGGACTCCAACTCACCGCGTTTGGTGGTGACCAGTCCGAGTACGACCACCTTGTCGTCGGGGACGAAGCGAAGTGGGGCGAAGCCTCCCGAACGTTCGTCGTCGAACTCCAGGAAGAAACCGTCCACGTCGAGCTCGTTGAACACCGCCTCGGCGACGAACTCGTAGCCGCCCTCGGCCACCCACGAGGAACGGAAGTTGCCCCGGCACATGTGCGTGGTCACCGCCATGTCGGCCGGACGCGCCGCGAGAGCCGCGTTCATCTGCTTGATGTTGCGCAGGTGCTGGTGTTCGGCGTCGTCGCCGCGCTCGGCCAGCTGGGCGCGTTGGGCCGGATCGTTGAGGTAGGCCAGACTGGTGTCGTCGAGCTGGAGGTACTTGCAGCCCTTGGCGCCCATGGCCCGGATCTGGTCGGCGTAGGCGGCCGAGAGGTCGTCCCAGAACCGCTCGATGTCCGGGTACACCTCCGGACTGATCGCCGCGGGGCCGCCCCGGTAGTGGACCATGCTCGGCGAGGGCATCGTCAGCTTGGGGGTGGCGGTGCTGACCTGACTGGCCAGGTATGCGAAGTCCTCGCCGAAGATCGGTTCCCCGAGCCGGATCCTCCCGTCGATCCGGGTGGCGGAGGGAGCGAACTCGATGTCGCCCGCTTCGTTGTGGAACCGCACGGACATCGTGGAGTCGCTGGCGTTGATGCCGTCCAACTTGTAGATGAAGTCCATGTGCCACGTGGAGCGGCGGAACTCACCGTCGGTCGCGGTGGAAAGCCCGATGTCCTCCTGCATGGCCACCACCTCGCGCACCGCGCGGTCCTCGGTTTCGCGCAGCGCCTCGGCGGACAGCTCGCCCGCCGCGAACTTCTCGCGTGCCGAGTGCAGGTACGAGGGGCGCAGCAGGCTGCCCACGTGGTCGGCCCGGTAGGGCGGGAAAGAACGTCGCGTCATGACCGTGACAGTAGGGCACCTTCTGTGCGACTTGTTGGTCGCGGAAAAGGAAGAAGTCGCTGCGCAGCTGTTCCGTCCTCGACGGATGTGCCTAACCCCGGAATTCCCGCGATTCCGTTTCCGTTGAACGGAAAACCCGGTTTCGTGGCGGAGTGATCCGGATCATCCTGGGAAGGATGTTCGATTCCGGGGAAGCACGGTGATCCCCGGCGAAGATCCCGGTGGGTTGGTTCGGGGGCGGTGATACCCAAGAGTCCGTGAGGGCGACGGTCTCGTCGCACTCGAACCGAGTACCGGGAGCGTGGTATGCCACCGACCAAGGGCGGAGCTGTCGGACGCGACGACCGTTCCGTCACCGGGAAGCTGTTCACCTTGCTCTCCGCCTTCGGATCAGGCAGAGCGGAGTTGACGCTCAGCGAGATCGCGCACCGATCGGGGCTGGCAATGACCACGGTGCACCGGCTGGTCGGTGAGCTCACCGAGCGGGGAGTCCTGGAGCGCGGTTCGGACCGGCGTTACCGGGTCGGGCTCGCGTTGTTCGAGATCGCCGCCCTGGCACCACGTGGTCCCGGCCTGCGCGAGGTGGCGCTGCCCTACATGGAGGACCTCTACGAGGTCACCAGGGAGAACGTGCAGCTGGGTGTTCGGGCCGACGAGGAGGTCGTGTTCGTGGAACGGCTCGCCGGGCGCGCCTCGGTGGGCGTGCGGACCAGAATCGGCGGGAGGTTTCCGATGCCGCCGACCGGTGTGGGGCTGGTGCTGCTCGCCCACGCTCCGCCCGAGGTCCGCCAACGCGTGTTGGCGGCGCCGCTGCACCGGTTCACCTCCCACACACTGACCGACCCGGAACGGGTGCGAAGAGTGCTCGCGGACGTGCGCAGGGACGGGTTCGCGGTCAGCGACCGGCAGGTGACCTCCGACGCCCTCTCGGTGGCAGCGCCCGTCTTCGACGGCTCCGGCGCGGTGGTGGCGGCCCTCTCGGTGGTGCTGCGGTTCGGCAGCGTCCGGCCGAGTTCACTGGCCCCGGCCGTGCGGATGGCAGCCCGCGGGATCTCCCGCGCGCTGACCTCCGCACCGGATTCCACCGGAGGGTCGCTGTCGGGCTGAACGATTCCCGACGATCCGATGTGGTGGTCGCTGTCGCACACCGGATGGTCCGGGCCCGGCCGGGCCCGGGGCTGGGCTCAGCCGAAAACGGTGCAGGTGCTCGATGCCGTGGCGAGCAGCTTGCCCGCCGAGTCTCGGATCTCGCCCTCCGCGAACGCCACGTGCCGCCCCGGTTTGGTCACCCGGCCCAGGGCGTGCAGCTTGCCGGTGTCCAGCCGGATCGCGCGCAGGTAGTTCACCTTGATCTCGGCCGAGCTGTAGCCGGTACCGGCGGGAAGCGTGCTGTGCACGGCACAGCCGGTCACCGAGTCGAGCAGGGTGCAGGCCAGTCCGCCGTGCACCAACCCGATCGGGTTGTAGGCCGACTCGTCGGGAACGCAGCTGAACTCCACCTCGCCCTCGGCCACGCTGCTGATCCGCATGTCACCGAACAGCGCGCTGATCGGCGGTGGCGGCAGTTCGCCGCGGTGCATCGCCGACAGGTAGTCCAGTCCGGACATGCCGGTGGCCGCGCGGGCGCCCGTGGTGGGGTCGTACCAGGTGACGGTCTTGCTGCGTGGTTCTCCCCAGTCGACCTTCGTCGTGTTCGCGCTGTCCATGACCGAACGCTACCTCCGCTCGTGCCGTGGCGGACCCTCGTGCGGCTGTGGGAAGCAGCACTCGGGGAATCCACGCGGGTTCCGGTGTCGCGCTTCGGAAGCCACCCGGGGCCGGGAGCGGCGGATCCGGAGTTCACCCCGCCGCTTCGGAGTGCTGGTTCTTGAGCGTGAGGTAGTGCTCGGCGTTGGCGGTGATGAGTTCGCGTTCCTCCTCGGTCGTCTCGCGGCGTACCTTGCCCGGCACGCCCGCGACCAACGAGTTCGGGGGTATCTCGGTGCCCTCCAGGATCACGGTGCCCGCCGCGATGATGCTGCCGGAACCGACGCGCGCACCGTTGAGCACGGTGGCGCTCATGCCCACCAGCACGTTGTCCTCGACGGTGCAGCCGTGCAGCACGGCACGGTGACCGACCGAGACGTGCTCGCCGATGTTCACCGGCGTCCCGGGATCGGCGTGTGCGACGCAGCCGTCCTGGAGATTGCTCCCGCGACCGATCGAGATGCTGTCGCAGTCGGCGCGTACGACCGAGGAGTACCAGACGCTCGCCTGTTCGGCGAGGGTGACGTCGCCCGCCAGCGTGGCACCCGGGGCGACCCAGGCCCCGTCCCGCACGGTCGGGTTCGTTCCGTTCAGCTCGATCGAGCGCATCCGTTCCTCCGTGACCGACGCCGGTGTTTCCGCGCCAACCTACACACCGGTAACCGACGACGGTACTGCCCGTTGTCGAGTCACCGAGTGCGTGGAAAACCAGCCCCGAGCGAGCACGGAACCGTTCGGGGAATCCGCCTGAGCGAGAACACGTCTCGGACGGACGGCCCGCGACCGCTCGGCGGAGCACCGGTGCCCACCGAGCGGTTCAAGCACCTACAACTAGCCGTACACCCGCTGTGCGGCATCGCGGTACTTCTCGCGGATCTCCTCCCCGCGAGCCACGTCCCGGGCCTCGTACGATTCGCAGCGCAGCGGCCATTTCGGGGGTTGGTCGGTCCCGCTGGCCACCCACGCGGCCTGCCTGGCGGCGCCGAGGGCGACGTACTCCGCCGCCTCCGGTACCTGCACGTCCACTCCGAACAGCATCGGAGCGATCGCGCGCACCGCGGCCGACTCCGCGGCGCCCCCGATCAGCAGCACCCGCCGCACGGTCACTCCCACGTTCCGCAGCGCGTCGATCCCGTCCGCGAGTCCGCAGAGCATTCCCTCCACAGCCGCGCGTGCCATGTTCTCCGGGGTCAGATTGCCGGTGCGCATCCCGGTCAACGTGCCCGTGGCGTCGGGCAGGTTGGGGGTGCGCTCGCCGTCGAGGTAGGGCAGCAGCGTCAGCCCCTCCGCGCCGGGGTCGGCCCGCAGCGCGAGTTCGTCCAACCCGGCGAGGTCGGTGCCGAGCGCGTTGGCCGTGGAGTCGAGCACCCGGGCCGCGTTCAGCGTGGCGATCAGCGGGAGGTAACGGCCGGTCGCGTCGCAGAATCCGGCCACCGTTCCCGTCGGGTCGCCGCACGGCTGCTCGGTCACCGCGAAGGCGGTACCCGAGGTTCCGACGGAGACGACCACATCGCCCGGTTCGATCCCGAGCCCGAGCGCCGCGGCCATGTTGTCGCCGGTTCCCGGGCCCAGCACCGCTCCGCGCAGCTCCTCGAGCTCGGTGACCTCCCCGGCGGGTTCGCGCGGGGAGAGCACCTCGGGCAGTCGAGGAGCACGGTCGGACAGCACCTCCCGGCACAGTTCCGGCAGCCATTCCCCCGAAGCGGGGGAGAAGTAACCGGTTCCCGAGGCATCCCCCCGGTCGGTGACGGCACGGTCCGGGCTGCCGGACAATCGCCAGGTCAGCCAGTCGTGCGGCAGTAGCACCCGGTCCAGCCGTGCCGCGTTCTCCGGCTCGTTCTCGGCGAGCCAGGCGAGTTTGGTGAGCGTGAAACTCGCCACCGGAACCAGCCCGGTACGTTCGGCCAGCTCGGCGGCGCCGTGTCGCTCGGTCAGCTGTCGTGCCTGCGGTGCCGAACGGGTGTCGTTCCACAGCAGCGCGTCCCGCAGCACCGTTCCCGCGGCGTCGAGCGCGACCATGCCGTGTTGCTGCCCGGCCACGGCCACGGCTTCGACGGGGCCGGGGGCGGCATCGACCGCCTGTCGCACGGCCTCGCCGCACGCCCGCCACCACACCTCCGGATCTATCTCGGAGTGCGGTGAGTGGGAGGCCCTGCCCTCGGCGACGACGCTGCCGTCCTCGGCGTCGACGACCAGCGCCTTCGTGGACTGGGTGGAGGAATCCATCCCCAGAACGAACACGACGACTCCTTTCGCGGTGACCAGGAGAGCACCCCACGGGCGCGCTCGGTTCTCGGCGGTTCTCGTACGTGACGACACGCGTCGAGCGCGTGTGCTCGCGACACACGCGCTCGACACGAGTGGTGCCCGCCGCGATGGCAGTCGCCCCGCGGCGGCGGAGCGTGCGGACTCAGCTCAGCCCAGCCCCATCAGGTGCTCCAACGCGAGCTGGTCCAGCCGCTCGTAGTGCATGGCGCGCTTCCCCGCCTCCTCGGGGTCGAATCCCTCCGCGGCACTCAGCAGTTCCTCGGGCTTCTCGCCGGAGGCGAGCGTGGGACGAGCGAGTTCGTCCACGCGGGACGCCTCGAGCGCCTCCCGCACTCGCGGGTCGGCGCGGAAGGCCGCCGACCTCTCCCGCAGGATCAGGTAGTTGCGCATGCACCCCGCGGCCGAGGTCCACACACCCTCGTCGTCCTCGGTACGCGAGGGCTTGAAGTCGAAGTGCCTCGGCCCCTGGTAGCCCGCGTTCTCCAGCAGGTCGACCGTGAAGAACGCGCTCTTGAGGTCGCCCGCACCGAACCGGAGGTCCTGGTCGAACTTGGCGCCGTGCTGGCCGTTGAGATCCAGGTGGAACAGTTTGCCCGCCCACAGCGCCTGGGCTATGCCGTGCACGTAGTTGAGCCCGGCCATCTGCTCGTGACCGACCTCCGGATTCACCCCGACCATGTCGGGGTGCTCGAGCTGCTCGATGAACGAGAGCACGTGCCCCACCGTCGGCAGCAGGATGTCGCCACGCGGCTCGTTGGGTTTGGGCTCCAGGGCCAACCGCAGGTCGTAACCGCGGTCCCGGACGAACTGGCAGACCGTGTCGATGCCCTCCTTGTAGCGGGCGAAGGCCGCACGGGCGTCGATCCCCGCGTCGGTCTCGGCGCCTTCCCTGCCGCCCCAGGCGACGAAGGTCCGCGCACCGAGTTCGGCGGCGAGTTCGACGTTGCGCAGCATCTTGCGCAGCGCGAACCGCCGTATGTCCCTGTCGTTGGCCGTCAGGGCGCCGTCCTTGAAGACCGGGTGTCCGAACAGGTTGGTGGTGATCATCGGCACGGTCATGCCGGTCTCGTCCAGCGCCTCGCGGAACCGCGAGACCACCCGCTGCCGCTCGGACTCGTCCGCCGCGAACGGGATCAGGTCGTCATCGTGGAACGTGACTCCCCAGGCCCCCAGCTCCGCCAGGCGGTGTACCGCCCGCACCGGGTCCAGCTCCGACCGGGTGGGCGCTCCGAACGGGTCGGCTCCCTGGAAACCGACGGTCCAGAGTCCGAACGAGAACTTGTCGGACGCGGCGGGTGAGTAGTCGTTCACTTGTTGCTCCTTTCACGGGAACGGCTTTGCCGTCCACTGGGGACGAGTGGGGAGCCGGTGACCACCGGCTCCCCGGCTCGGTCACCTAACCTTGACGACGAACTTCGTCGACTCGGTGTGACCGCGGTAGCGCACGGTCGCGGTGACCGTGGCGACCCCGGAATCACGGGTGCGAATCACCCCGTGCGGATTCACCGACACGACCCCCGGTCGGTTGCTGCGGTACTGCACCCGCATTCCGGGTGGCAGGGGCTCGTCGCGTTCGTCCGCGACATGCCCGACGAGCGTTCCGTCGTTGAACGAGACCGTCGTGCGTGGCCGGACCACGGTGTCGCGATCGAAGGTCCTGCGCACCGTGATCCCGCGTTCGGCGTCACCTGCGGCCCGTGGTGTGGTGCTCACAGCGGCGGGAACCGGTCGCAGCTTGCCGTGCACCGTCACCCGCTCGCTGTCGGCGACGTCCGCTTCGGAACTCGAATGCGCCAGTCGGAACTCGTAGCCACCTGCGCTGAGCTCGTAGCGGTTCCGCTGTTGGTCGAACAGCGCCAGATCGCGCACCGGGATCGTGAACTCGACACGCTTGCTCTCGTGCGGCCGGAGCGAGACCTTCTCGAAGCCGGCGAGCCGTTCGTCCGGACGCTCGGTCCGGTCCGCCTTCGACGAGGCGGCGTAGAGCTGCACCACGTCGGAGCCCGCGACCTCTCCGGTGTTGGTGACCCGCGCGCTCGCGCGGACCTCACCGTTGGCGTTGACGTGGTCGCGTTGGATCCGCAGATCACCGTACTCGAACTCGGTGTAGCCGAGACCGTGGCCGAACGGGTAGGCGGCCCTGCCGTCGAAGTACATGTAGGTCCGGCCGGGTCGCGAGTCCGCGGGTCTGATCGAGTAGTCACCGATCGAGGGCAGCTGGGACTCGTTCTTGTACCAGGTGAAGGGCAGGTGCCCGCTCGGGTTGCTCTCGCCCAGCAGCACGTCGGCCAGCGCCTGGCCCTTGCGCTGTCCGTTGTAGGAGCTCCACAGCAGCGCCTGCACCTCGGAGGAGAAGTCGCTCACGTCGACCGCCCCGATGGTCTCCAGGTAGACCACCGTGTTCGGGTTGTTCGCCGCTACCTCGTTGATCAGCTTCGTCTGCGGTTCCGGCAGCCGCAGCGACTCCCGGTCCTCGTCCTCCTTCGCGGTGCTCTCGTCCGTTCCGCCGTAGACGACCACCGAGTCGAAGTCGGCGGAGGCACGCACGGAGTTCCGGTTCAACTGGTTCTCGGTACCGGGCTTCGTGCCGGGGAGGTAGTCCACGACCGCATCGGGGTTGATCTCCTCGACCGCCCGCTTGAGCCCCTCGTAGCCGTTGACGCCGTTGGCACGGCCGGACGGCCCCTGGTCGCTGGAGTAGCCGCCCAGATACATCTCTTCCGGATTGGCGTGATCACCGATGACCGCCAGGCGGTACTGTCCCGACTTCGGTATCCGCAGCGGCAGCAGCTTGCCACCGTCCTCGGCGGGTTGGTTGCGCAGCAGCACGATGGACTCGGAGGCCGCCTCGCGGGCGAGATCCAACCGTTCCGGGGTCTGGGTCACCGCGTTGTTCGACTCCGCGTCCTCCCAGCTGCCCTTGGGGACTCGTTCGCGGGCGCGCTGGACCCAGGGCACCTGTTCGGGGTCGTCGAACTCGCCGAGCCGGATCCGCACCGTGAACATCCGGATCAGCGAGGCGTCCATGAAGTTCTCGGTGTAGACGCCGTTGTGGGTCTCGATCTTCTGCTGGGCCGCCTCGGGCAGCGTGTTACCGAAGTTGTGCTCGTCGTGGTAACCCTGGTTGCAGTTGAGGTCCACACCGGCCGCGTTCGCGTAGGCGTTGCGCTCGATGTGGTCGAGCGGTTCCTCCTCGCCCTCCGGTTTCCAGTTGTGGCCGTGCTGGATCTCGTAGACCGAGTCGCAGTCGGAGGTGAAGAACCCGTCGAACCCGAAGGTCTTGCGGGCCAGGGTGTCCAGTAGGCCGACGTCGGCTGAGGCGGGCACCCCGTTGACCCGGTTGTAAGCGGTCATGATCGAACCGGGCGAGCTCTGGCGGATCACTTCCTTGAACGGAGCCGTGTAGTACTCGCGCAGCGTCCGCTCGTCCATGTTCGACGTGCCGGTGAGCCGGTTGAACTCGCTGTTGTTCGCGGCGAAGTGCTTGATCGTGGTGCTGGTCTTGAGGTAACCGTCCGAGGAGGGCAGCAGGTTGCCCTGCTTGTCCTTGCCCTCCATGCCGTTGACGTACTGCGAGGCCATGGCCGCGGTCAGCCCGGGGTCCTCGCTGAATGTCTCGTCGTTGCGGCCCCACCTCGGATCCCTGCTCAGGTTGATGGTGGGGGAGTAGAAGTTGAGGTCGAGCCTGTTGTCGCGCACCACCTCGCGAGCCTCGCTGGAGGTGGCCTGTGCGACCCGGTGCATCAGGTCGGGGTTCCAGGTGGATCCCATGGACAGGCTCACCGGGTACGAGGTGGTGTTGGTCAGTATCTCGGGGTTGCCCTCCTCGTTGTACTGCTCCCGTGCGACGCCGTGCGCCGCTTCGTTCCACCAGCCGTAGGACCGCACCCCGAGCCGGGGGATGGCGGGTGCCTGACTGCTGATCAGCTGTGACGCCTTCTCGGACGGCGTCATCCGGGAAACCAGGTCTGCGGCACGTTCCCGTGCCGAGTAGCTCTGGTCCAGGTACACGGGGGTCTCATCGGTTCTCTCCTGGGCCAGCGCGGGTGCGGTGGACAGCGCACAACTCACGCACAGGCCGAGGGTCACCAGGAGACGTGTCGGTCCTCGTCTCATCCAGCTCTCCGTCAACTCGGTGCCAAATGTCGTTCGGTCTCGACAGCGGGACCGGATCCGGTCGTTCACCGGTTCGCCGCTGCCGCGATCGTGCGATGTGACGTGTTAAATATTATTTGTAAGAGGTAAAAACAAAATGGGCGGCGTGTCAACCCCCACACCCGTTGGCGCCGCGCAACGGTGCAACGTTGACTGGCGAACGTTGACTGGTGAGGGAAGCAATGAGCCGCGAAGCGAGGACCACGTGACCGCATCGACCGCGCAGGGCCGCGATCCGGCCAGCCTGCGACGTCACAATCTCCGGGCGCTGCTGCGTCATCTGCACCTGCGGGGGCCCACCAGCCGGGTCGGACTCGGCGAAGTGACCGGACTCACCCGCAGCGCCATCGCGGACCTGGTGGGGGAGCTGACCGAACGCGGGTTGGTACTGGAAAGCGGTTCGAGCCAGCAGCAGCCGGGCAGAACCGGCCGGGGGCGTCCCCCGCTGATCGTCTCGCCGCGCGACGAACGCGCCTACGCGCTCGCCATAGCCGTCGACGTGGACACCGTACGCATCGGCAGAGTGGGGCTGGGAGGCAACGTTCTCGAGGAGATGACCACCCAGCACGAACATTCGCCCGGTGATCCCGCACCGGGGCTGGAGCAGCTCGCACGACTGGTCCGCGAGCTCGTGACGACGACCGAGGCCCCGCCCATCGCGGTGGGGGTGGCGGTGCCCGGCCTGGTACGGGACGAGGACGGTGTGGTCACCCGCGCTCCCAACCTCGGTTGGCACGAGCTGGCGCTCGGACAACGACTGCGCGAGTCGGCGGATATCACGGCTCCGGTGGTGGTCGGCAACGAGGCGCGACTGGCCGCCCTGGCCGAACACCGTCGTGGCGCGGGCAGGGACCGAACCGACCTAGTGTACGTGTCCGCGGGGGTCGGTGTGGGCGCCGGGATCGTGGCGCACGACCAGCTGCTCACCGGCAACACCGGATACGCGGGCGAGATCGGGCACATGATCACGAGTCCCGGCGGCAGAACCTGCCACTGTGGTGCCCGGGGCTGTTGGGAAACCGAGATCGGGGCGGATGCCCTGCTGCGGCGGATCGGTGTCGTCGAACCCGCCGACAGACAGGCCGAACTGGAGCGGCTGTTCGAACGCGCCGAACGGGGGGACGCCGAAGCGCTCGAGGCGTTCCGGCAGCTCTGTGCGCCGGTCGCGACCGGTCTGGCCAATCTGATAAACATCTTCGATCCGGGACTGGTACTGCTCGGTGGGCTGCTGCGACCTCTGCTACGGCACGCCGAGGGAGAACTGCGCCACAGCCTCGAACGCGTCCGGGGACTTCCCGAACTGCCGGTGGAACTCGGCAGCGCTCGGTTGGGGGAGCAGGGACACCTGCTCGGTGCCGCCGAGGCCGCGGTGAGCAGCTTTCTCGCTTCCTTCGAATGATTCCCGAGCTTTCCTTCCCGGTGGAGCGGGCACCCCGCCGCCGATCGGAGACGAAGGGTTGCGCTCGGACCTGTAGCCGCCGTCCCGCCACATCGAACCGCCCTCGTGCCACTTCGTCCCGCCGAGCGCGAACCCCGTAGTGGCCGTGTTCCCCCGGTTCCCGTGGTGCCCGTGTCGACGCCACCGGAACCCGGCGGAACCCACTACGGGGATAGTGCCCGTGCGGCGAGCGACCCGCCGTGCACGACGGACCTCACCACCGGGTTCTCCGCCTACGTGCCCAGTTCCACGGTCGCGCCCTCCCGGCGGAACACCGGCACCGTCTCCAGCGGGGCCCCGACCGTGATCGTGGTGCCGCCGTCGAACGTCCGCCCGTCCCAGGCGCCGACCCACCTGTCGCCGCGCGGCAGCCGTACCGAGCGCTCCCGCGCGCCGTACTCGGTCACCGGCGCCACCAGCACGTCCGGCCCCAGCAGGAACTGGTCCTCGACGTCCCACACCCGCTCGTCACCCGGATAGTCGACGAACAACGGGCGCATCGGCGGCAGACCGCGTTCGTGCGCCACACGCATCTGCTCCATCAGGTACGGCCGGAGCCGCTCCCGGAGGAACAGCGTCTCGCGGATCGACTCGTAGGCCTGTTCCCCGAACGACCACACCTCGTTGGGGCCACCGGTCATCTCCGGCCCCAGCGGCATACGCGGATCACGGTTTCCGTGCAGCCGGAACAGCGGGCAGAACACCCCGTACTGGAACCACCGCACCACCAGCTCCCGGAAGTACTCCGAATCCGGATCGCCACCGTGGAACCCGCCGATGTCCGTGGTCCACCAGGGAATCCCGGACAACGCGACGTTCAACCCGGCACGCACCTGAGCCCGCAGCGATTCGAAGGTGGCGTCGATGTCGCCGGACCACAGGGCCGCACCGTAGCGTTGACTGCCGGCCCACGCGGAACGGCACAGTGACACGATCTCGGTCTCACCCTCCTCCCGCATCCCGTCGTGGAATCCCTGGGCGTGCCGCAGCGGATACAGGTTGAACACCTCCCTGCCCGGCCCCTCCGCGAACCGCAGGTTCTCCGGAGTACCCGGGCGGATCTCCGGTTCACAGGCGTCCAACCACCAAACCCGCACTCCCAGTTCGTAGTAGTGCTCCCGCGCCCGGTCCCAGACGAACCGTCGCGCCCGGGGGTTCGTGGCGTCGTAGAAGGCCACCGGCATCTCGACGTCGAACCCCTTGTCCCGCCACGGCGCGTGGTACGGGACCCCGGCCTCGGTCTCGACCAGCAACCCCTCCCGGCTCATTCGCTCGAAGTTCTCGCTGAGCGGGTTGACCGAGGGCCAGATCGAGACCATCAGGCGCACTCCGGCCTCGTCGAGCTCGCGCAGCATGGCCGCCGGGTCCGGGTACTCGGCCGGATCGAACTTCCACTCGCCCAGGTGGGGCCAGTGGAAGAAGTCCGAGACGATCACCGACAGCGGCAGCCCGCGACGGCGGTACTCCCGGACCACCTCCAGCAGTTCCTCCTGGGAGCGGTACCGCAGTTTGCTCTGCCAGAATCCGGCGGCCCACTCCGGCAGCATCGGGGGCCGGCCGGTGACCTCGGTGTAGTTGCCCAGCAGATCGGCCGGTGTTCGGCCGGTGGTGACCCAGTAGTCCAGCTGCCTGGTGCTGTCGGCCACCCACCTGGTCCCGTTGTGCGCGAACTCCACCCTGCCGACCGCCGGGTTGTTCCACAGAAAGCCGTATCCCCTGCTCGAGAGCAGGAAGGGAATGGAGACCTCCGCGTTGCGCTGCACCAGATCCAGCACGGTCCCCTTCTGGTCGAGCAGTCCGTGCGTGTGCTGCCCCAGCCCGTAGATCCGCTCCCCGTCGTAGGCCCGGAAGCACTGCTCCATGCGCCTGCTGCTGCCGGAGCTGGACCCGTAGAGCCGCGGCCCGGGCCACCAGAAGTGCGCGGGTTGCTCCGCCAGCAGTTCGCCGCCGTCGTTCGCGTCGACGAAACGCAGCATTCCCGCCGTGTCGATCTCGGCGGTCAGGGAACCGTTGGTGATCCTGGCGAGGGAGTCCCCGATGGTGATCCCGGGAGCCTCGCCGGAGTCGGGACGTTCGACGAGCGCCCCGGGAAGGTCGTCGACCACCGGAGCGAATCCGGCTCGTACCCGCAGGCTGTCCCGCCCCCAGGGTTCGATCCGAACGGTTTCCTGACCGTGGGTCCACTCCAATGCCCCGTCGCTCTCGTGGGCACCTCGCATGATTCCGCCTTCCTGTAGCCGTGGTCGATCGGGTCCTTGCCTGATCCGCGGGACCGGAAGAACCCCGTCGTGTCGGAGGAACTCCGCGAACCTGTCGCCGGGGACGCGGAACGATCCGCTTCCGAACCTCGCGAACGTCATTCCTTCACTCCGCCCCCGGTGATTCCCGCCGCGACGTAGCGTTGTGCCGTCAGCAGCAGGACGGCGGCGGGAATGGAGGCGAGTACCGCGGTGGCCATGACGCCGTTCCAGTTCGTCGTCTGGTTCCCCACGAAGCGATAGATCCCCACCGTGATCGGTTGAATGGTGTTGCCGGTGGTGAAGCTGACGGCGAACAGGAAGTCGGCCCAGGCGAACAGGAAGCTGAACAGCCCTGCCGTGATCACCGCGTTGCGGCACACCGGTAGCACCACGGAGCCGAAAGTGCGCCACTGGCCGCAACCGTCGACCCGGGCCGCCTCGATCAGCTCACCGGGGACGCCGCTCATGAAGGTGCGCAGTATCAGCACCGCGAACGGTACGGTCAGCGTCGAATCGGCGAGGATCATGCCGGGATAGCTGTCCAGCAGCCCGACCCCGCTGAAGATCGGATACAGCGAGTTGGCCATCACGATGCCGGGAACCATCTGCACCAGCAGCACGACCAGCACCAGTGCGAGCGTGCCGCGCAGCCGGAACCGCGCGAGGGCGTAGGCGGCCGGTGCGCTCACCAGCAGCGTGAACACCACGGTGCCCAACGCGATCACCAGGCTGGTCGCCAGATGCGAGCCCTGGGTGCGGAGGGCCTCGGCATAGCCGCTCCAGGTCGGGTCGAACGGGAACCAGGCGGGCGGTGTCCGCAGCAACGCGTCGCTGCTCTGCAGCGAAACGTTGATCATCCAGTAGACCGGTGCCAGGAACACGAGCACCAGCAGGACCCCGACCACGGTGTTGCCGACGCGTCGCGTGGTAGTCATCCTCGCTCCCCTTGTGAGCTGAACGTGTTCCGGATGGAACGCAGGTACAACAACGCGAACACCAGCGCGATCACGATGAGTAAGTTGCCCACCGCAGCTCCCTGTCCGAAGTCGAACTCCTCGAACGACAGGGCGAACGACCAGGTGGTCAGCGTTTCACTGGCGTTCGCGGGGCCACCGCCGGTGAGAATCATGATCATGTCGAACACCTTGAGGGTGTAGATCAGCCCCAGCATCAGCACGATGGCGATCACGGGGCGCAGCAGCGGAAGGGTGATCATCCGGAACCGTTGCCACGGTCCCGCCCCGTCCAGGGCGGCGGCCTCGTAGAGCGAAGCGGGTACAGCCTGCAGTCCGCTGTGCAGGATGACCAGGTTGAACGGCACCCCGACCCAGATGTTGGCGATGATCGCCGAGGTCAGTGCGTACTGGGTACTGGAGAGCCAGGGGATCGGATCCGAGATCAGGTGCAGCCCCAGCAGCAGCTGGTTGAGCACCCCGAACCCCTCGTCGTAGATCCAGCGGAACACCGCGCCGGAAACAACCAGCGGCAACAACCACGGCAGCAGCATCAGGCCGCGCAACGTTCCGCTGAGCGGGAAACGCCGCTGGAAGAACACCGCGAGCCCCAGCCCGATCACGAACTGGAACAACAACGATCCCGTGGTGAACAGGGCCGTGTTCAGCACCGCTCTGCCGAAGATCGGATCGGTGACCAGCGCGATGTAGTTGTCCAGCCCCACGAAGGGGGAACCGCCCTCGTAGAACGAGGCGACGGTCCACTCCTGGAAGCTCATCGTCAGGTTCCGCAGTACCGGATAGCAGAAGAACAGCAGGAGGAACAGCATCATCGGCAGGACGAAGGTCCACTGGACCAGACGCTCGCCGTGGCCGCCCGGTTTCCGGTTGGCGTGTCGCGGCCGACTGGTTCCGCTCGTCGTTCGCGTATTCGTCGTCATGGCAACCATCCACTCGACACCGTCGACGTCAGTCCGCGTTCGCCGCGATGCGTGCCGCCCGTTCCAATGCTTCTCGCGGACTGGTCGATCCCGCGATCGTGGCCTGGATCGCGTCGGCCAACCCCTGTGAGACCTCGCGGTAGCGCGGTCCCAGCTCGGCGGTGCGGGCCCGGCCGGTTGCCACCTCCTCGACGAACGGTTTCATGACCGGACGGTCCGCGGCGTACTGCTCGGCCACCTTCGTGCGTGCCGGTACGTAGGCGTGGTCGCTCGTCCAATCCAGCATGTTGTCCCGCTCGAGCATGCAGCCCAGCACCCGAGCGGCATCGCGCTGCCGCTCCGGGGTCGTCTCCGGGATCGCGCCGACCTCACCACCCAGCGGCACCTTCGGGGCGATGTCCGTACTCGGCGTCGGGAGCGTGACGATGCCGTAGTCCACCCCGGAATCATCCAATGAGGACAACGACCAGGAGCCGTTGATCATCATCGCGGCGTTTCCACCGGCGAAGCGGTCGATGACGTCGTTCTGGTTCCAGTTGACCACCGATCTCGATGCCAGGCCGTCCTCGACCAAACCGGCCCAGAACTCCAGCGCCTGGACGGACCGCCGCGAGTCCAGGGAGTCGAGCGAGCCTCCGTTGCTCCACAGGAAGGGTTCGAACTGCCAGGATCCCTCTTCGGAGGCGAGCGCCGAGAACGCGATTCCGTGGGTCGAGCCCTCGGTCAACTCCCCGGCCGCGCTTCGCATCTCCTGCCAGGTTTCCGGTGGCTCCAGTCCGGCCCGTTCGAACATGGTGCGGTTGTAGAACAGCGCGAGCCCGTTCACCCCGGGTGCCAGGCCGTAGAGCTTTCCCCGGTAGCTGCCGGCTTCGACGATGCCGGGGTAGAACCCCTCGCCGCTGAGCCCGTACTGGCTCAGCTCGGTGAGCGCTCCCGTTTTGGCCACGGTCTTCAGATCGGGGTTGTCCACGAACAGCAGATCGGGAAGGGAATGGGCCGTGGCGTCCCGGAGGACCTTGGGCATGAGCTGATCGACCGGGACGTTCTGCCTGCGGATGCGCAGCCCGAACCGTTCGGCGCACCGGTCCAGCACCGAACGGAACTGGCGACCTGCCTCGGCGCTGGTGTAGTGGTCGAGCTCGACGACCACGTCAGCGGGCCGGGAGCTCACCCCGCCCGTGCAGCCCGCGGTGACCAACAGCAGCGCCAGGCCGAAGGTGACCATCCTGGCTCTCGGACGGGGCCACCGGGGACCGCGTGCCCCGTGCCCGTCCGAGCCCGCCGTGGCCCTTCCGCTCTCCGCCGAACGGTCGATTCCGCTTCCTCCGAAGCGAGGTTGTCGAAGCGATTCGATTATGCTTGCCGGTAATCGCACCGTTGCCACCTTCTTCCGGTCCCGTGGCGTTCCTGTCGGTCGCGAGGTGCCGTGGTTCCGTCGCCTCGTCCGCTCGGGGGAGCGTGCGAGGCCCCGAGCCCGCGTTCCCGCTCGCTCGGGCGTCACCGGCATGTTCTCCTCGCCGCTGGGGCGGAAGCTCAACGGCGCTCACGTCGGTGGGAGGTTTCGGTGTCCGCGAACCCTGTCGTGGCGGGTGCGTCCAGCGGTGAACACCCCGACCCGCACGGTCGCCCGTGTCCTCCGGGGTGAACCGCTCTCCGCCGGCGTCGGAGGACGTGGTGCTCATCGGTGTACCGGCTTGTCGGGCGAGATCGGCGACCGTTGGCATAAGTTGTTCTCATCCGCACCGAACGAACTTCCGCTTTTCGAAGCGCTTCGACAGCACAGTAGACAGTGATCGGCATCACGTCAATGGAGAGTCGTGTCGAATGGCGCTGGACGTCGACCGATCGCTCGTCCGGAAACGCGTCACGACTCAGGTAGAGCCGTGGGAGCCACCGGACCACCGTGGAGCGGTCGGTGGCTCCGTGAGCCGGAGGAGGCGCCGCTCGTCGAGCAGCTGGGCGCCGGAGGTGGGAGTGCGGTGCGTCAGCTCGGGAAGGGCCGTCGCCGGGTCACACCCGCCCCGCGCCGAGAGGTGCGATCACGCCGCGGTCTCCGAGGAACCCGACTTCGACGTGAGCTGGGTGACCACGGCCAGCGTCCCCATGACCGCCACGGTGGCCAGCCCGATGGCGAGCGAGGGAACCGTGTGGCCGAGTACCAGGCCGATGACACCGATCACGACCAGCCCCGTCGCCGCCACGTAACGGGCGCGGGCCACCGAACCGGTTCGTGAACGCAGGAACAGGATGTTGCCGGCCAGATAGACCAGTGGACCCCCTACAGTGGTCAGCACCACCGCCGGGTCGGTCTCGGCATGGCTGATGCGCAGTTCGATCGAGACGGCCACGACGATCGCACCCGCCACCATCAGCGCGTGGGCGTAGGCGAACGCCGAACGCAGCGCACTGGTGCTCGCGTCGCCCCGACTGGCCTGCGTGTCCTGCCCGGCCAGCGCGAAGTAGGCCCACCACAGCACGAACAGTCCGACGAAACCGAGCAGTGTGGCCACGACCGCGCGGACGGTGATCGGCTCCAGTTCGGAGAGCGTGAACCCCATGATCAGGATGGACTCACCCAGCGCGATGATGAACACGCCACGGTTGCGCTCGGCGAGGTGTTCCGGGTCGGTGGGCCAGGTGTGCATCGGCGCCGTTCCCAGACCGGGGAAGCGGAACTCGAATCGTGGTGCCGCCACGTCCACGACCAGCGCGACCAGCCAGACGACCAGTCGTGCGGTGGGGTCGAGAAACGCGCCGACGAGCCAGAGCACGCCTGCCGAAGCGCTCCAGGCGAGCAGGTTCGTGTAGTTCTTCCCGAGTACGTGCCCACGCAGCGCCACGGCCATGAACGCCGCGCGCCCGACCTGGGCGCCCACGTAGCAGGCGGCGAACAACAGGCCGTCCTCGGCGAAGGCGTGCGGCAACCCGAGCGACATGCCCAGCGCGGCGAGCATCAGCAGTCCGTTGAGGACCCGAACGAGCCCACTGCTCGGATCCAGCCAGTTCATCGCCCAGGCCGAGTAGTTCCAGGCCCACCACACGGCCCCGAAGAGCAGGGCCACCTCCAGCACTCCCAGCCAGCTCAGGTGGGACAGCAGCGTGTGCGACACCTGGACGATCGCGAAGACGTATACCAGGTCGAAGAAGAGCTCGATCGGCGCGACCTCGGAGCGCCGCGCACCCTCCTGACGCATCAGACGTGGTTGTGGTCGTGCTGCTGGCGGGGGAGTGGGCTCCTGCTGGCTCACTGGTTCCTTCCCGAAGTCGGTCCGCTCGTGTCAACGGGCATTCTAAATTGCTCCCGTCATCGGCCCGGACACCTGCGGAGCCCGCCGTGTCTCCGTCGTCCTCGCGGTCTCCGACTCCCACGCATCGCTCATCGCCGTGCCGAGTGGCCCGTGGTGGTGTCACCCTGCTGGCCGAGCTCGGTGATGGTCGTTACCGGCTTGCCGATCTGCGAGCGCGCCACAAGGCGGTGCATGCCGGGTAGCCGGGACAGACCGAGCACGATCCGGCGCAGTGTCAGTTGCGCGGTCGTGTGTGGCAGGAACCAGCGCACGCCGCCGCGCGCGGTCCGCTGCTTCTCCTCGACCACCGGTCGCCACACCCGTTCGTAGTCCCCGAGTCCGTCCTCGATCGATGCGGCACGCCGCAGTCGGTCGGCGAGTACGTACGCACCGGCCAGTCCCAGTGAGGCACCCTGGCCCGCCAGCAGCGACACTGCGTGGCAGGCATCACCGACCAATACCACGCGACCGCGGTGCCAGCGGGACGTCTCGATCTGCGCGACCTGGTCGTAGTACACGTCCTCGGACGGCGGGCAATGGGCCAGCGCCTCGGGAACGAGCCACTCCAGCGAACCGTAGTCGTCGAGCAGCGCGGCGTGGCGGTCGGTGGGCAGCGTGGGATCGCCCGTGCGGTGGACGGCGAACACCGCGACCCTGTCGTCGCGCAGGCCGTACAGCCCGATCTGGCGGTCGACGGTGTCGGTGAGGCAGTAACGATCCTCCAGACGGGCGCGGATCTCTGGGGAGTGGAAGGTGAACGCGGCGGTATGGAAACCGAGATACCGCAGGTGGTTTCGTTCGTCGCCGAACACCAGCGTTCGTACCGTGGAATGAACACCGTCCGCGCCGACCAGCAGGTCCGCGTGCAGCACCCGACCGTCGCTCAGCGTCACGCTCACCCCGTCGGAACGGTTGTCGACGTGAACGGGACCGACCGAGAATCGAAGGTCCACTTCGGTGGGAAGGCTTTCCCGCAACGCCAGTTCCAGGTCCGGACGCGGGATGTTCACCATGCGACTGTTCACCGCCCGGGAGAACCGCTCGAAGTCGAGCCGAGCGCGGGTGCGGCCGTTCCGGTCGACGAGACACGCCTCCGAGACCTGGTAGCCGAGTTCGTGCAATCTCGGCAGTAATCCCATCGCCTCGGCGGCGTCGTAGCCGGGACCGAAGAAGTCCATCATGTAGCCCTGCGTGCGCGGACCGGGTGCTCGTTCCAACAGCACCACGTGCCAGCCCAGAGTGTTCAGTCGTCGCGCCAGGGTGAGTCCGGCGATGCCCGCTCCGCAGATGATCGCTTTCACGAGCGGTCTCCCTTCTCGGTGCTCGCGTCGCCGTCGGCGGTCTCGTCGTGTCGGTCGCCCTCGCCGTCGTGCTCGGTGGTGAGCAGCCTGCGCAGCACGGCTCGTACGCTCCCGGCGGTGAGCGCGGGGTTCAGGGCGCGGTGCATCACCAGGCCGTCGAGGCTCGCGACCACTACCGCGGCTGTGGCTTCGGCGTCGGTGATGCCGTGTTCGGTGAATCGGCCGGTCAGTGCCGTGCGAAGCTCGGTGAGCACAGCGCTGATCCGCTCCCGCAAGCCGGGATCGCGTGTGGCGGCGAGGTAAGCCTCCACGAACAGCACCGATTCCGGATCGTTTCCACCGTAGGAATCCAGCGCGGCGAGTAGAGTCGTCAGTGCTTCGTCCGCGCTACCCACCCGCTCGAGGGCTGTCTTGAGCCACGCGGTTGCCGCACGCATCGTTCCGATGGTCGTTTCCGTCAGCAGCGCGTCCACCGAGTCGAAGTGGTAGTGCACTATGCCGGCGGTCACTCCGGCTCGCTCGGCCACCGCGCGAGTGGTCACCCCGTTCCAGCCGCGTTCGGTGATCAGCTCCGCCGCCGCGCGCAGCAACCGTTCGCGCGCCTCGCGTCCTCGCTCCTTAGCCGTCGCGGCCATGTCGGCACCACCTGTTTCTTCCGATCATTTTGGGCATTCGCCTTGGGCAGATGCCCAATTCCGACCGTACCTCTCGGCGTGCCACTGGGTCGAGGGGCGCCCGGCGCCCGATGCGCGGCTCCGTCGAAATGCTTTGCTCGACACGTACCGGCCGGTATACGTTGTCCCGCGTGGGAAAACGCCGGAAAGGTGAACACGGAATGCGGAGCAAGGGGAGTAATTCGGGGATGGAATGCGCTTCGACGATAACGACGTGGTGACTTCGGTCCATTTGGATGTCGATGCCGACACGATCACCGAAGCACTGGACAGATCTTGTTCGATCGCCGAGATGTTGGAGTGCTCGACGCTTCGTGTGGGATCGAGAGGGATCGAGGAGGACGGGCCGGGATACAGCTCCGTCGTTACTTCGGTGACGTCCCGTGATTCTTCGTCCTCGATCGGCGATTCGTTGCTCGCCGCCGCTTGTCCGGCTCTCGAGAAGTTCAGGTTCTCGGAAGACCGGTACAGCATCATCGGGGACGAGGAAGAGGACGAGAGCGAGGTCTTCGCCGATCTCGTGGCGCCACCTCGGTTCTTTCCGAAAATGGGTGTGACCGTGTCCTCGGTATCGGGGTTCACCGCGAAGCACGCACGTGCGGATTACCCGGAAGCGGATTACCCGTTCCGGAGCCGTGAGACCTACGATTCGGGGCGGGTGCATTCGGTGTTCGCGGATGCCGCCGACCAGCCGGACGAGGTGGTGGTTCGTACACAGCTGTGGCTCGCGGCCGCGGATCTGACCACGGCCGTGGGGTTGCTACGCCAGCCGCTGTACGAATGGGGCGGGCAGGCGGTCGAACTACTACCGGCCGGTGCTCGTGCGGAGGACGGGTATCACGCGGCACTGCTCGGCACCGTCGCGAGCGACGCGAGTACGAATCGGGAAGAGCGAATGCTGGCCGCGGGACGGGATACGGCCCGCTTCTTCGGGATTCCGGAGGACAGTGCCATCGTCGAACAGTGGCCCCGGGAATCGATCGGAGTGGTGCGGAACCCACGAACTCGGGGGAATTCGACGGGTGCCCGGTGGTTCGAGGGGATCTACGTGCGGCTCGGTGCCGATCCGCTCGGAATCGTCGACAACAGCACCTCACGATTCGAGTCGGATGAGGACCCCGAGGAGGACGACCTGCCGGAGGACGACCTCACCGATGAGCAGCTATCCGAATTTGTCGAAGTGTTCAGTGGCTTGCGGGATGTCCTGGGGCAGGTCTGGCTCGTTGTCAGCGCCGAGGTGCGTTGCTCCCGGGGCGCTGTTGCCGAGAACGCGCTTCGGAACCTGCTGGACGATATCCGGCCCCGTGTTTCCGCCGAGGAAACGTGGGTGATCCCCGAGGAAACGAGCGAGTGCGATACCGGTAAGTACCGAGCACAGGCGTCGATGCATACCTTCGGAAGGGATCACCGTCGGGTGCTGGACGGACTGATGAACGCACTCGATGACGGGATATGGCGCGGCTCGACCCGCCCCTGGGGAACGGATACGAACGAGGAAACAGCGATTCGCTGGAGTCCGTTCGGAGCCACGGGCGAAGGTGACATAACCGAGTTGACCGTGCGTGCGTCATACGGACCACCGAAGTGGCTGTGGGAACAGTGCTTCGAGGGGCTATGAGCTTCGGGATGCTGTACAACCGGCTGAGTTCGCATCCCCACTGGTCAAGCGGCCCTATGATCTTCGGGCACGCCGTCGTGTCCAGCTGGCTGACCGCCGGAGTGCCACTCACCCAGGTGGCCGAATGAGCCGGACACAGCGGCAACGTGCTGCTCCAGATCTACGCCAGGGTACTGACCGGGTAGGAAGAAGCGGCACGAAACCGGATTCAGAAGTTCTTGGAGGAACCGGGCGATACATAAGGCGAAAACTTTGCCGTGTATGTGCCGTGAACATCCGCACAGACCCGCACCGAGCCGGGAACAACCGCAGAATTCGTGATCGGCCGCTCACGCACGAGCGGCCGAGTTCGGGGTCGTCAGGGAGGTGTCAGAACAGGCGCAGGATGGTGATGCGCAGGGTCTCGTCGTGGAGTGCGAACACGATCAGGATGGCGCCGTTGTCAGCGGTGGTGCTCCATCGGTCCGTCTTCTTGTCGTATCTGCTGTCGTCCCGAGGGTTTTCCGCGACCTGCTCCATGCGCTTGTCGACAGCTTTGCGCTGCTTGGTTGGCAGAGCCCGATATGCTTCTCGGGGAACATCGCTCCATTGGATGAAGTGACGGGCCATCAGTTCTCCTCCGGAGTCGTGTTCGCCTCCACCTTTTCCCGTTTGCCGTCGGGGGTCCCCCGCCACAGCTCGCCGTTGTCGTCGGTGCGCCACAGGTTGCCGTGTGCGTCCTCGCGCCATTCGAGACCGGTTTCGTCGACTCGGATCAGGCCGGAGAAGTCACCGCGGTCGGCGCGGGCTTTGATCGCTTCTTCTTCCTCGGTGGGTGGGTATTCGGCGAGGATGGCCGTGCCCCACCAGTCGTCGAGCACGGTGTCGATGTGGCCGGTGTTGTAGTCCTCGGCGACTTTTCGCAGCGCTTCCTGGAAGTCGCGGTCAAACTCGGCACGTCGTTGCGGGTCGGTGCGGTCCAGGGCCTCGCGGATGCACCGGGCTTCACGTGGGAAGGGGGGAGCCAATCCTTTCTCCTTTCGTGGGCTTCCGTCCGGGGGTGGACGTGGGCAAGTGCGGATAGGCGTCGAAGCACTGGGGGCTGAACTGCTGGGTGTGGCGCATTCGGGTGCCGGAGTTCGGGGGGTGCTGTGCGGGAGCCGCGCCCGCCGAGCGTGTCGACCGGCCCGCCCTCTTCTGGAGGCTGCGTCAATGTCGCGTGTTGCAGCCATTCCCCTCGGGCGTGAACCGGTAGACCGTGTGCCTGTCCTCCGGCGGGTCCATGTCGAGCATGTCGTGCTCCATCTCCTCCAACACCGACCGGGTCAATCCCGGCCGATGTGCGCCGTTGCCACTTTCATCACTTCCAGCATCGGCACGGTGAGGGGATGTCCCAATTCCAACTCGGGGTTCTCATGGTGAGAAGATCACGCTCGTGTGGAACTCGCTCAACGTTCCTGAACCGGTGTGGAAACGCGACGACCTGCGGAAAGCGTGCCGCGATCGTGACGTTGGAGAGCTCTTCCGCGTGTTGCAACGTTCGGCCGGAGCTACGCAGTCTCAGCTTTCCAGTGCCACTGACATCCTTCAAGGACGTGTCAGTGAGATCGTGAATGGCTCACGTCGAATTACCGCCTTCGACGTCTACGAACGCATCGCCGATGGTCTGAATATGCCTGACGAGGTGCGAGTTCTGTTCGGGTTGGCGCCAGTACGTCCTTTGGGAGTGGATCACCTGGGAACAGCTGGCGACGTTTCCATCACAGTCCAACGCCGTCTCGGATATTCAGCGGGCAGCTGCCACCGCGAGCATGATAGAGATCGTGGCGGTGCGCGGGCTGGGCATTGTCGCGATGAATGACTCCCTGCTTCGGTCAGTCGTCAGTCGTGGTTGCCCGACAGTGAGTGCTATGTTGCTTGACCCGAATGGCGAAGCAGCGCAGCGTCGTGCCAGAGAGGTCGGCGAGAGCTGGGGAGTGTTCAAATCAGGTATAGAGTTCAGCGTCGCGCGTCTCGAAGAGCTGAGCACGCACACTGATGTGCGAGTGTATTTCTACGACATGCTCCCGACTTGGCGAGTGTTGACTCTGGACGATGTTCAGTTCGTGTCCGCCTTCGGTGAGAACCACGAGGGACACACTTCACGCATGTACAAGATTGCGGAAAGTTCGCACGGCGCGTTACACCGAGGCTTTCGCAGGTTCACCCATGAGCTGCGCAACCAGGCCGTTCGGATCGTGTAGGGAGTCACCGTGGCAGTAGAGGCCGAACTGAAAGCACATGTCCGTCATCCGGATGCGGTACACGAGCGACTGGCCTCGCGCGCTGAGGAACAGGTGCAGACCTACCGGGATCGGTACTTCGACCAGCCGACCGGAGAACTAACCGCCCAAGACTACGAGGTGCGGCTGCGGACCGTGGAGGATGAACGCTCCGCGAAAACCGTGTTGACCTTCAAGGAACCCGCCGTGCACACCAGCGGCTCCAAACCCGAGCACGAGACCGAGGTCGCCGATGGGGCTTCTGTAGCAGCGCTGTTGAGCGGTCTCGGACTCATCGAACGAATCGCGTTCAGCAAGCACTGCCGCAACTACCGGTTCACCGAAAGCGGCTACGAGCTGCTCGCGACTCTGGTGCACGTTCCTGAGCTGGAGGGAACCTTCCTCGAAGTCGAAACCCAGGTCGGGCGGCCCGAGGATGTCCCAGCCGGCTTGGCGGTGGTACGCGCGGTCCTGCACTCGTTGGGCGTCGTCGAGGACGATCTTATCACCGAGCAGTACACCGATGCGGTGGCGGCACGACGGGCCCGGACAGCCAACGTCGATTGATCTACATCAACCCCCGGCCTGCCACGGTCGGGGACTCGACGTGTGTGTATGAGGGACGAGGACTCGTCCCTCATCGTGTCCGGAGAAGAACACTCACGGGGTCATTTCTTCCCCGGCGGAGCGGGGTTGCCGTATTCCGGCCATTTCGCGGTGGTGCGGACGGTGTAGCCGCAGTACGGGCAGCGCAGTCGCATCATTCGGGTGCCCTGCTTGTTCGGGCCCGAATGCGGCTTGCCGAGGGAGAGTTTGCCGTCGGGGCAGACAGGGTTCTTGCCGTGGGCCTTGGCGGTGTCGAGTTCGCCGTGCGAGTACTCTCCCAAAGTCACGGCCAGAGTCATCATCTCCGTGGCTGCTGTGGCGGGGTCCCGGGGTTCGGGGGCGAGTACTCCTCAGCGGGCCCCGAGGCGGGCCGCGGCTGCTCCTGCGGCAGTGGACCCCGGAAGTGCGGGTTTCGCACCGGGTACTGCAACTGCTGGTTCTGCCCCCATGTCGAGTCCTGCCGTGATGCGCAGCTGCTTGGCGGTGCAGTCCACCGCGACGAAATGCGTGGAGGTGACGCGATCACCGGGCAGGAACGTGGTTGGCAGCGTGGGCGCGTCGACGTCCATGTGAAGCTCCGCCCTGCCCACGTGGATGCGGGACTCGGACACCCCGAGGGCCGAGCGTTCCTCGCCGCTGTTGTTGGTCACGTCCATGTCGAAGGCCACGAACCGCTGACCTTCGGGCGAAGGCGTGGCGTTACCCAGCGAGTTGGTAGAAGCTTCAGAGCGCACGTTGTGGACCTTGAACGTGACCCCGTCGACCGTGCCGCGTTTCATGGCGACCCCGGACGGGGCGAGCAGCAGTGAGGTGCGCCACTGGACGACTCGTCAGGCACTGAGTGTAAGAGTTTGACAGATGTCGGTCATGGAGAAGGCCAGCTTGGACCGACATCTGGATCTTTGAAGTGCTGAAAGAGGGTGGGAAAAGGGAGTTGGATCTCCTGTGGGATCTTCCATAGCCCTATGAACTGCGATGAAAGGTGCCCCCGGTCCGACTCGAACGGACACTACACGGATTTTGAGTGGTTCCGCGATCGTGCCCGTGACCTGTGGTGATGCTGACGCTCGGCTCGGTTTGTCCGTGTATTGGTTGTGTGTTGATGTCCCACTCGATGGTTCGGAGCGCTGGAGATAGGTGGTGTGACCAGCCAGCGTATAAAGCGAGCGTGAAATAGTGTTGTAGGTACCGCACGATTGCGGTGGCTGATTTACAGGCTCATGATCGATCACACACCACAACCCCATGACCTGCACCCGGAAACGCGAACATCGTCGAACAACCTGCACGGTGGCACGCATTGGGCACACAGGCACCTGAGAAGGTGATCAAGAGCCTATCCATATGCAGCGCCTGCTCCGAAGTGCTGGAGCGAGCGTCCCCGATCGCGTGCCATATGACATGATCACACTGTCGGTGACCGTTGGTATCTTCCTGATCAGCTTGGGTCCCTCCGAGGGATGGAACGAAACAACAGTGGGAAAGGTAAGCGGTGCAGGAGACTCGGCCTTGGGCAGAGCGGTCTAATACGATCGGCTACGTCCCCGGAAAGAAGACAGAACGTCGCGACACTCTGCGTCGGATATTCGAACAGTTGCCGGCTGATTCCGGTACCTTCATCGCAATCAAGAACGGTTCTGGCAAAGAGGTCACCGTGCAGGTCGACGACCTCTGTTCGGCTCAGCTAACTCGCGGACAACTCGTTCGCCGAGAGACCGATGGAAGTTGGGAAGCGACAGAACCGGTACGGATATGGCTGTCCAACCAGGATGATGTGGAATTTGCCGTCTATATACACAACAACGTGAAGCTCTTTGGTGAGCTCCTAGAACGAATCGAGGGGTGCCACACTAAAGATAACCTCATCGCGATTGCTCAAGAGTACGGACTTAACTGGACGAGCACAGACCAGCTATACCGGCGAATTTCATGGCTCGAAGTACTTGGACTCCTCGAGCGATGGGGCATTTCCAGGTTTGTAATTACGGAAGCTGGACAGTCCTTTCTTGATAGGGTATCGCTTGCATCCCCAGAGGAAGCCAATGGAACTATGGCATCACCCAACGACAAGACTGCTACTCTGCCTGATCCAGGTGACGTTGTTTTGAACCTAATCTCGAAGAGTGCTGGCCAACGTAGAGACCTTATCGGGTATATACCCAGAGGTCGAAATGCTCGCGGTCATAATTCGACCTCTTCTTCGCAATCCCCATTTGAGGCTATTAGAAATCTCCTGTCTCTGGTAGGGGATAGTGTCGATGTTGGCGAGTATTATAGACGATGCGCAACTCGCCTTGGAATCAAGAAGACCTCGGCAAACCAAACAATACAAACAATGCGACAATTAGGTATTATGGACATGGTGGCCTTCGGTCAGTACGGTCCAGTGCCTGATGTCGCAGAACTACTGAATCTCGGAAACGAAGTCGACTTCATCCGTTACCTCCATTCGCGCTACTGCTTCATCGGAGAAATACTCAGTATTCTTGATGAACCTACGCCTGTTCCTGAGGTCGCGCGCATCGCAAACAAAGAGTTTAGTTTAACTCGTCTTGACAAGGGCGAGATTCGAACTCGAATGGGATTCTTATCTGGTGCCGGCCTGGTGGAGAGGATCGACTGGACTCGGTACCGCGTTTCTCCTATTGGAAAGCTCCTAGCGGCTGAGTTGGCACTCGATCTGCCAACCAATAAAGCACCAGAAGAGGAATCTTCCGAGCTCTCAGGGGATGCTACCTACACAACTCAAGAAAATTCAATTGTCTCCGATCTTCGAGAGTGTGGATACAACGGAGAGAAAAGCGAAGAATTTGAGAAGGCGGTAGCTTCCGCATTTGCCTTCCTTGGGTTTACTTCTCGGCATGTCGGAGGGGCGGGGCGCACTGATGTAGTCATCGACGCCGAACTCCCAGCAAAGGACTCGTACCGTGCGATGATCGAAACAAAAGCGTCGTCAAGCGGTATGATCGCCGAGCATCTTGTAAAGTTTGACGCTTTGAAGGATCATCAAAAGCGTCATCACGCGGACTTTGGAATGGTAATCGGACCAGATTTTGGCGGCAGGATCCGAGAATGGGCTGAAAACAACAGATTTGCGTTGATGACTGTCGATGATCTCGTTAATCTCCTAGTTCGTCATACTGCCCATCCGGTGCCACTGTCAGATCTACAAGTACTGTTTCAAGTGAACGGAGATGATTTAACCGACCTTGAAGAATTGTACTCAGACTCTGAGCGATCAGTAGAGTTGCTGGCAAAAATCGTTGAGCTCCTGCACGAAGAAGCCAAAGAGGAGGATCCGCTCATGGAAGGATACATCAGCCTTGAGAATGTGAACTATGCACTACGAAAAGAGTTGTCTCCGCGGCCTACGCAGAATGCCGTTGAAGAATGCCTCCAATTGCTTTCTCATGACCTCGTCCGGGGCGCTACGAAGAACAACAGCAAGTATAAGCTTGCGGATGCGCCAGTGAACATCATGCGGAGGTTGGCTGGCCTTGGCGTCCGCTTGGGGAAAGGTTAGCAAGAAGCAGAGGGACAACGGACAGTGACGACGACGGAGTATTCTTCGGCTTCCCAGGAGCGCTCAACACCTGGCCCCCGGCGAGGTAGTCACCTTAGCGCTGGAGGAGGGCTTGTCCGTCGGCGAGGTAGACGTAGAAGTTGCCCTCGATCAATAGGACCAGGATGGTTCACTCGTGGTCCGGTGCTCATTCGGGCCGCTTTTATCGCAGGGAGGATGCACGCCCCTTTTGACTTCGACGTCCTCGGGGTGCCGTATGTCCTCGCCGGGGTCGATGAAGTGTCCCAGGATTCACCCGCGGCGTTCACCCGCTCGTTGTCCAACTCGGAGAGCCTGCGCAGTCCCTGGAGGAACGCGAACAGGCCCTCGTTGCTCCGCACTTCATCGGAACACAGCTCAGTGAGTAGCTCGCGGCCCATGCTGGAGCACTTCTGAAGATTGCTCGACTTCCAGTTCGTTTCGATCTGTCCTACGAAACTCTTCCAGAGGGTCTCGCCATGGACGACGATCAGACTGATGAGTCTGGCCTTGGTCGGTTCCGTCTCGCCGAGTCTGGCGGGTGGTGGTGCGGCACTTCTCGAGTGGGTGCAGCGGGATCCTATTCCCGAGTCGGCTCTGTCCCGGCTATGCGAATCAGGGTGGTCGCCCCATCGATTTCCTCGTGGGCGAGGTGCAGCGTATACACACCGTTTTCCGGAGTGCTAGCACGTGCCCACGCGATCGCCTGGTGGACGTCACATCCGGTCAGCTCGTGACTTTCGTTTGACCACCCTATCCGCGCCGGATCCGTCCCTTCGGGAAGTTGCGGCCGCGACCAGAGAAAAACCCAGAACACGGGGTTGTTCTCTTCGCGGGAAGAGTTTCGCTCGTCAACCGGTGTTGTTCGCATGCTCGCGGTCTCCACTTGGCTGCTCCAGGGATAGCCGATGCTCCGGTTGATCGGGCTCGTGAACAGCGTGCTGGTGCAGGTTCGAGAGCAGAGGGGCCCTCGTCGGGATTTCCGGTGCGGACCAACCGCGCAACACCTCGTGGCTTCTCCAAGGGCGCGGTGAGTCCGCGTGCTGCGGGGTGGGACCGGCTGCGAACATCGATCGAAAAGCTCGATTCCGCCGGAAGGTTTGTAGCGACAGGCGGCGAGGCTGGTCCATTCAGTGCAACATCAAGCTTCTGATGGTGGTGCAGGGTGCCCCCGGTCCGACTCGAACGGACACTACACGGATTTTGAGTCCGCCGCCTCTGCCTATTGGGCTACGGGGGCCGTTACTGCGTACAGCATACGGTAGGGGTGATCATTGCCCGACAGCGGGGTGGGCGGCTCTCTTCGTGCCCCGAGGTCGGGGCTCCACCATCCGGTGAGGCTCGGCCGGACCCGCCGCTTCGTCCGACGGGATCCTCCTTCGGCTCGCCCGCCTGGCGTGCCCGACGCGGGGTTCCGCTTCCGCGCCCCTGCCGCTGTGGTGGGGGTGCGCAGGACGATAAGCTGCAGGCTCCGATGCGACCGCATCGGCAGACCCGAGACTCATCCAGGAGGATCCGGTGACCACGCCGGCTGCCGAGGAGCCGAACGCGGCGAGTGCGACGAACGCTACTCAGCACCGTGTGCTCGTAGCCGAGGACGAGGCGCTGATCAGGCTCGATCTGGTGGAGATGCTTCGCGAGGAGGGATATCAGGTCGTCGGTGAGGCCGGTGACGGCGAGGAGGCGGTGCGGCTCGCCGAGGAACTGCGTCCCGATCTGGTGATCCTGGATGTCAAGATGCCGAAGATGGACGGCATCGAGGCCGCTTCCTCCATCGCGGGTGAGCGCATCGCCCCCGTGGTGATCCTCACCGCCTTCAGCCAGCGCGACCTCGTGGAGCGGGCCAAGGACGCCGGAGCCATGGCCTACCTGGTCAAGCCCTTCGCCAAGCGGGACCTGGTTCCCGCCATCGAGCTGGCGGTCTCCAGGTTCACCGAGGTGCAGGCACTGGAGGCCGAGGCCGCCAGTCTCTCCGAGCGGCTGGAATCGCGGAAGACGATCGAGCGGGCCAAGGGCCTGCTGATGAGCAACCACGACATGTCCGAGCCCGAGTCGTTCCGTTGGTTGCAGCGAACCGCCATGGACCGGCGCACCACCATGAAGGCGGTCGCCCAGGCCGTGCTCGACAGCATGTCCTCGGAGGAGTGAGCCCGTGCACGACCCCGCGGCGGTCCGAACGAGCGGATCCCCCGCGGGGACGGCCCAAGGTTTCGCGGTTGGCGCGACCCCGCCAGGTTCCGGAACGGCCCCGCCGTCGCGGAACGCGGCGTGCCGCGGAACGCCGCTTCAGTTCGCGGGCGGTTTGTCGCGCAGCACGCAGGTCAACCGTGCCGAGCAGGTACGTTTGCCGCGCTCGTCGGTGATGACGATCTCGAACGTGGCCGTGGCACCACCCCGGTGCAACGGCGTCGCCACCCCGGTCACCGTTCCCTCGGTCGCTGCCCGGTGGTGCGTGCAGGACAGTTCCAACCCCACCGCGATCCGGTCCGCTCCCGCGTGCAGTGCCGCCGCGATGGAGCCGAGCTGCTCGGCCAGTACCGCGTTGGCGCCGCCGTGCAGCAGTCCGTAGGGCTGCCGATTTCCCGCCACCGGCATGGTTCCGACCACACGATCAGGGGCATACTCGGTCACCGCTATGCCCATCCGACTGCCCAGTTGTTCCTCGGGCGGAACCGTCGCCGCCGCCTCCAGCGCTTCCGCGCCGTTCAGCGACGTGATATCGGTGTTCTCGGTCACTGTTCACACTCCTGCCCTGCGCGCGACCTCTGTCGGGGGGTAAGCCTAGACTCGCATGCCGTGATGGCATCCGAGCACCGACGCCTGCTGCTGATCGACGGCCATTCCATGGCCTACCGAGCGTTCTACGCACTGCCCAAGGAGAACTTCCAGACGGGCACCGGACAGCACACCAACGCGGTCTACGGCTTCACCTCGATGCTGATCAACCTGCTACGGGACGAGCAGCCCACACACCTCGGGGTGGCCTTCGACGTGTCGCGGCAAACCTTCCGGTCCGAGACCTTTCCGGACTACAAGGCCAACCGCGGTTCGACGCCGGAAGAGTTCCGCGGCCAGGTGAGTCTGATCCAAGAAGTGCTCGGTGCGCTGAACATACCGGTCCTGAGCAGGGAGAACTACGAGGCCGACGACGTTATCGCGACCCTGACCGGACAGGCTGTGGAATCCGGCTTCGGGGTCAGTATCTGTACCGGTGACCGGGACGTGCTGCAGCTGGTCAACCGGGACGTTACCGTGCTCTATCCCAGCAAGGGTGTCTCCGAGATGACCCGTTTCACGCCCGAGGCGGTCGAGGAGAAGTACGGGCTCACCCCGGTGCAGTACCCCGATTTCGCCGCGTTGCGCGGCGATCCGTCCGACAACCTTCCCAAGATCGACGGTGTGGGCGAGAAGACGGTCACCAAGTGGATACAGCAGTTCGGCTCGCTGTCCGACCTCGTCGACAGGGCCGACGAGGTCAAGGGCAAGGCCGGGGAGAAGCTGCGGGACAACATCGCTCAGGTGCTGCTCAACCGGCAGCTGACTCAGCTGGTCGACGATGTCGCGCTCGATTCCGGGCCCGAGGACCTGCGAATGGGGCAGTGGGACCGCGACGCGGTGCACCGGGTGTTCGACGATCTGGAGTTCCGGGTACTGCGTGACCGACTGTTCGCCACGCTGTCGACCGAGGAGCCGGAGGTCGTCGAGGGTTTCGAGGTGGCCGGCGGGATCGTCGAGCCCGGTACGCTGCGCACCTGGCTGGAGCGTCACGCGTGGGACGGTTCGCGCGTGGGCCTGGCCTGTTCCGGGAGTTCGTCCCGCAACGGCGGTGATCTCGCCGGAATCGCCGTGGCCAGCGCTGCCGGGCAGGGAGCCTACGTCGACGTCACCGCGATGACCTCGGACGACGACGCGGCTTTCGCGGAGTGGCTGGCCGATTCGGCCGTCCCCAAGGCCGCGCACGACGTGAAGGGGGCGCTGCACGCGATCCGCGACCGCGGCTGGTCGCTCGGTGGGCTCAACAGTGACACGGCACTGGCCGCCTACCTGGTCCGTCCGGGACAGCGTTCCTTCGACCTTCCCGACCTCGTGGTCCGCTACCTGCAGCGCGATCTCACCGTCGACCAGGGCGACGGCAGTGGTCAGCTCTCGCTGCTGGAGGACGAAGAGCAGGTCAGGGAGAACGCGGCGGCAGCGGAACTGACCCGGGCGAAGGCGGTCCTGGAACTGGCCGACGCGCTGGACCAGCAGCTGCGTGCGATCGAGAACCACGGGCTGCTCACCGATCTGGAACTGCCGCTGCTGCTGGTGCTGGCCGATCTGGAGACAGCCGGGATCGCGGTCGATCAGGATCGGCTCACCGAACTGGGATCCCGGTTCTCCGCGCGGGTCAAGCAGGCGGCCGAGGACGCGTACGCCGTGATCGGCAAGGAGATCAACCTCGGTTCGCCGAAACAGCTCCAGACCGTGCTGTTCGACGAGCTGGGCATGCCCAAGACCAAGCGCACTAAGACCGGTTACACCACCGACGCGGAGGCGTTGCAGGGGCTCTACGAGAAGACCGAGCACCCCTTCCTGCGGTACCTGCTGGAGCACCGGGACGCCACCAAGCTCAAGACCACGGTGGAGGGGTTGGACAAGGCGGTGGCTTCCGACGGTCGGATCCACACCACGCTGAACCAGATGATCGCCTCCACCGGAAGGTTGTCCTCGACCGAGCCCAACCTGCAGAACATCCCGGTCCGTACCGAGGAGGGGCGCCGCATCCGCGAGGTGTTCGTGGTGGGGCGTGACTACGAGACCCTGCTGACCGCGGACTACAGCCAGATCGAGATGCGGATCATGGCTCACCTCTCCGGTGACGAAGGGCTGATCGAGGCGTTCCGCACCGGCGAGGACCTGCACAACTACGTCGCGGCGCAGGCTTTCGGGGTTCCCATCGACGAGGTCGACCAGGAGCTGCGCCGGCGGGTCAAGGCCATGTCCTACGGCCTGGCCTACGGACTGTCCGCCTACGGGCTGGCCCAGCAGCTGCAGATCTCCAACGAGGAGTCCAAGCAGCAGATGGAGGCCTACTTCGCCCGCTTCGGGCGCGTGCGGGAGTACCTGCACGAGATCGTCGAGCGCGCGCGCAAGGAGGGCTACACCGCCACGATCCTGGGGCGGCGCCGGTATCTTCCGGACCTGACCAGCGACAATCGGCAGCGTCGCGAGATGGCCGAGCGCATGGCCCTCAACGCTCCCATCCAGGGCAGCGCGGCCGACATCATCAAGGTGGCGATGCTCGGAGTGCACCGCGCGTTGGCGGCGGAGGGACTGGCCTCCCGCATGCTGCTGCAGGTGCACGACGAGCTGATCATCGAGGTGGCCGAGGGCGAGACCGAGGCGGTTCGGCGTGTGGTGCGGGAACAGATGACCTCGGCCGCCGAACTCGACGTTCCGCTGGAGGTCTCGGTCGGTACCGGTGTCTCCTGGGACGCGGCCGCCCACTGATCGGAGTTTTTTCGGGTGGTCGGGATGCTCGCTGGACGGAACCGCCTTCCGCGTCGCGGAGGGCGGTTTCCCCTACCGCTCCGGAGTGCGGTGGGCACACACTGAACCGTGTCGGCCTGCTGCTTCGGCGATCAACGGCTGCCGTTAGGCTGCCCTGGATTCATTGATGCGTCGGCGGTACCGGTTCCGTCGGGGGTTCCGTCTGCTCACTCGATCAGGGGAAACGAATCGCCGGGGACCCGACGTAGTTGGACGACACGAGAAACCGCGGTGTCGACGCGTGGTGTTGGGGGAGCGTGCCTGGCGTCGGCGAAGGAGGATCATGATCAACGTCGACAGACTGGACCACCTGGTACTTACCGTGGCCGATGTCGATCGTGCGTTGGACTTCTACGAGAACATTCTCGGTATGGAGCCCGTGAAGTTCCAGGAGGAACGGCGCGCGGTGCGTTTCGGACAGCAGACCATCAAACTGCACGCCGCCAGTGAACTGGTGGAGCCCACGGCCACCCACCCGGTTCCCGGGTCGGCGAATCTGTGCCTGGTGACCGGCGACGCGCTCGGTGACGTCCAGGAGCACCTGCGGGCCAACGACGTGCGGATCGAGGCCGGGCCCGTGGTCCGCACCGGCACCAACGGCCCCATCACCTCGTTGTACCTGCGCGATCCGGACGGCAACCTGATCGAGGTCGCCCGTTACGACGATCCCTCGCAGCGCTCCGAGCAGTGACGCCGTTCGGGCGGTGGTCCACTCGGGAGGCCACCGCCCGAACGGTTCGGTCATCGGTCACGCCCTGGTCCGCACCATGTCACAGGGCGAGCTCCGGACGAAGCCGTTTCGCGGTCCACACCCGCTGGCGTGCCGCTGCCGCCGTGCTCAGCAGCAGCCCCCCGACCAGGTAACTGCCCAGTACCAGTGCAGCGTGTGCCGCGTTGTCCGGCGAGCCGCCGTAGAGCAGCTGCCGCAGGCCGTCCACGACGTAGCTCAGCGGCAGTACGTGGTGCAGTGGATGGAGCAGTGCCGGTGTCGTCTGCCACGGGAAGGTTCCACCGGCGCTGACCAGCTGCAGCACCAGGAACACCAGCGCCAGGAATTTGCCGCGTGGTCCGAAGGCCGCGTTGAGCGAGTGCACCACGGCGGTGAACGCCAGCGAGGTCAGCACCAGCAACGCCAGCGTCGCCACCGGCCTGGCCGGCTCTATCCCGACCCCGAACCGCACGACCCCGTAGAGCAGTACGGCCTGCACGGTTCCCACGATCGCCGCGGGTAGCCAGCCGCCGAGCGCGACGCGCCACGGGGCGACCCCTCCGGCCAGTGCCCGGTTGGACAGCGGCCGCAGCAGCAGGAACAGCACGAAACCGCCGATCCACAGCGCCAGCCCCATGAAGTACGGCGCGAGCCCGGCGCCGTAGCTGCCCGCACTGGTCTGCGCCCGTTCGCTCACCTTGACCGGGTCCCCGATGGTTTCGGCCGTGGCCTGCCGTGCTCCGCTGTCCGGGTTCGGGATCTCGTCCACCCCGCTCGACAACCTGTCGGCGAGTTCGTTCGACCCCGTCGCCAGTTCCGTCGAACCGTTGGCCAGCCTGCTCGTCCCCGCCGCCAGGTCGTCGGCGCCTCCGGCCAGCTCCTCCGTTCCGGAGACCGCACGCCGCTGGTTGTCCACGAGTTCGCCCAGCCCTCGGTCGAGTTCGCTCGCCCCGTCGGTGACACGCTGTGAGCCCTCGTCGAGCTTCTCGATGCCGTTGGTCAGTTCCGGGGTGGTGTCGGCCAGTCGGCGAGCCCCGCTCGCCACCCGCTCGGCACCGTCGGCGAGTTCGTTCACCCGGGAAACCCGCTGTTGCACCTGACTGTTGGTCTCGTCGAGCGGTTGGTTCAGTTCGTCCAGCGTGGCGGTGATCCGCTCGATCTCCTGTTCGTCGAGACCCAGCGCCCGCAGGCGGTCCGCGATCTTCTCGTTGGCCCCGTCCAGCTCGTCGACGATGTGTTGCGAGACGCCGCCGAGTCGTTCGGCCGTGGCGGCCAGTTCGGAGTTGCCCTCCGCGACCCGCTCGGCACCGTCGGCGAGTTCCTCGCTCTTGTCGGGAAGATCCGCGGTCTTCTCGCGCAGTTCGTCCGCTCCGTCTGCGAGCCGCTGACTGCCCGCGGAGATCCGGCCCGCGCCCTCCTCCAGCGTCGCGGCGCCGTCGGTCAACTTCCGTTGCGAGGTGAGCAGCTCGTGGGTGCCCGTCGACAGTTTCTCGGCGCCCTGCCTGGCGTTCTCCAATCCGGTGTCGAGATCGCCCGCTCCGTCGGCGAGATCTCCCGCCCCGTTGGCCGCCCGTGCTGTTCGGTCGTGCACCGTGCTCAGCCCGAGCAGCAGTTGGTGTGCCGCGTCACTGCCCGCATCTGCGGCCACCGACTCACGGATCCTGGTGGCCACGCGGTCGGCGATGGTGCCCACCAGATAGTTGTTCGCGTCGTTGGTCACCAGCCGCAGCCGGGCCTGCCTGGGGTCGAAATCGCTCGGCGACCGCAGTGCACGCGAGAAGTCCTCCGGAATCACCAGTGCGAACGTGTAGCTCCCCTCCGAGACACCGGTGGTCGCCCGTCGCTCATCGACCCGGTGCCAGTCGAAGTCCCCGGAATCGACGAGGCGGTCGTAGACCTTCTCGCCGGCGTTGAGTTCGCTGCCGTCCTCCGTTTCGGCCCCTTCGTCGTCGATCACGACGGCGGCGGGGACGGCGGACAGGCGTTCGTAGGGGTCGAGATTGGCGTAGATGTACATCGCGCCGTACAGCAGCGGTACGAGCGTGACCGCTACCAGGGCGAGTTTGGGTAATTTGCCGGAGGTCAGTCGACGGAGCTCGGTCCGAGCCAGCCGGAACGTGGTCATGCTGATTTCCTCAAAACGAGCCGGAGTCGGCGGGCGGGGCTGAATCGGCGGACGGTTCGGTTCGCGGCGGTGACGCCGGCTCGTCGTTGTCCGTGCCGATACGCGCGGGGAGGTGGTTGAGCTCGGTGGCGGTGTGCGGTGAGCACAGCGCGACGACGGCGTATCCCTGGGAGGCGGCCTCCTGCGCGGCGCTGTACCAGCGGACCGCCTCGCCGCCGTGCCGGTCCGGGCAGTCGAGCACGAGTGCCTCGACGCCACGAGCCTCGCGAGCCAGGTCCAGCAGCAGCCGCGTGCGGCAGTGCGGGGTGATCCGTTCGAATCTCAGGCCGGCCTGCTGCCGCAGACCGCGTTCCGCGAGCCAGTCGCGTACCGCCCGTCCGCCGAAGCGCCGTCCGGCTATCCCGAGACCTTCGGCGACCACATCGCGCAGCTGGACACTGCCTTCCGGCTCGGTGACACCGGGCGCGTCGACGACGGCCACGGTTTCGCGCAGCTCGGCGGGGGCCCGGCGCCCGTTCCGGAGCACGGTTCCCGAGTCGGGGCGGAGTCTGCCCGCGAGCAGCAGGGCCAGTGCGGTGCGCCCGGATCTCGGCGGTCCTGACACCAGCAGCAGTTCTCCCGACGATGCCCGTATGGAGGTCGGTTCGAGCAGTGTCCCGTGTGGCCCGGTGACTCCGGCGCCCGCTGCGAGGATTTCCACGACTCGGCGTGCCTTTCGCGTCAGCGACCGGCACCCCTCGCCGCGGCTCTCAGCGAAGCGCGGTTGCCGGTCTGATCTCCCAGAGTGTCCACAGCGGGCGATAGCCCCTGCGGTGCCAGAACACCGGGGACAACGGATTCGCCGGGTTGTAGTAGAGATAGCTGCCCACCGCACCCGCGGCGGCGAAGTCGTCGTGGACCAACGACATCAGTTCTCGCCCGATGCCGGTGCCCCGCTCCTCCTCGCGTACCGAGAGGCAGTTGACGTAACCCCAGAGCCCGTTGCCGAGCCGGTGTCCACTGTGATGGTTGTCCGCGTCGACCCAGCCGCACTCGGCCAGTCCGACCGGGTTTCCGTCCCGTTCGGCCAACCAGACCGGGTCGCCGGACGGCGCGCCGTCCGCGCGGCGAATCCCGCGTGGTCCGCTCTTCGTGCGCAGTCGGACCGACACGGCGTCGCGCTTGAGTCCGGCCGCGCCGGAGCGCGGAACGGAGGCGCCGACGAGGGCGGCGTATTCGAGTTCGGCCATCGCCAGCTCCACCACACTGTCCACGTCGGCAGGCTCCGCCCGGCGCATTTTTACGGTACCAGACAGTTTCGTATCTACTGTAGCCACGGGCGTTCGTATCGCGAGGCACGACAAGGGGACGAAGCCGTGATCCAGCAGGGCGCGAGTCGCCGCCACGTCCCCGCTGGGCCAGGTGACCAGGCAGGAGGAGTCGTGCTCCGGTGCCCCCAGCTCGCCGAGTTGCCGTCGCAGCGCGTGCAGCAGTGCGTCCATGCCCTCCCCCGGAGCATCGCCCAGCAGTGGGAACAGCTCGTAGGTCTCGGTGGTCGACCACAGGCTCGCCAGCGAGCCCGGTGGCTGGGTGGTGTGTGCTGTCAGTCCCGCCACCGGTTCACCACCGCGCAACCGGGCCATCACCGGTTCACCGCCGCGTGGTAGCGGGTAGGCCTCCGGCAGTGCCGGATCCAACCGGCGAAACCTCGCCTGCTGAATTTCCAGTAGTTCCTGAGCGCTGGTCACGACCCTGCTGCGCTTCCTTCGTGGGATTCCGGTGGTTGTGTGCCGTGGTCAGGTGGGCGAAACACCGGTGCGACGGGAGACGTCGACTCGGTCGTCATGCCGCGAGCTCGCACCGAAAGATCGCGGTTCCGGGCAGGGTTCTGCCGCGCAGCGGACTCCACTGTCCCCAGGTCTCGGTGAGATCGTCGGGCCATTCCGGTTCGACGAGGCCGCGGAGCCGGAACCCCGCGTCGTCGAGCTGGGTGATGTAGTCGCCCAGGGTTCGGTGGTGCTCGACATAGGTGGCCCTGCCGGTGCCGTTTATCTCCACGTAGGGGCTGCGGTCGAAGTAGGAGCCGACGGCGGTGAGCCCGTCCGGGCCTGGGTCGTCCGGGAACACCCAGCGAATCGGGTGCGTCACCGCGAACACCCACAGCCCCCCGGGGCGCAGCGTGCGCGCCACCTCACGCATGACGGCTCCCGAATCCGCCACGAACGGCACGCCGCCGAACGCGGAGCAGGCGATGTCGAACGAGTCGGACGCGAAGGGCAGCATGTCGGCGCTGGCCTGCACCACCGGGACGTGGATCCCGCTGCGCTCGTTGCCCGCTAGGGCGTGCCCGAGCATCCCGCCGGAGATGTCGAGCCCCACCGGTCGTGCTCCCCGGGCGGCCAACCAGCGGGAGCAGGACGCCGCTCCGCAGCCGACCTCCAGTACGTGCGAACCATCGACGTCGCCGAGGAGGCGCGCCTCGCGTTCCCTGAGTCGTTCCGGGCACCACACGAACTCCGCGTCGCCCAGGAACGGACCGTGTTCGGCCTGGTAGTCGTCCGCGTCGGCGTCCCACCACATTCTGCTCGCCGAACGGGACTCCGTAGCTCCGGCCGCGCGGTTGGCCACCCCGATCGTCCCGAGAATCCTCTCGGCGTTGCTGTGCTGGGACTCCGCCGCCTGCCCCGTCGGATCGGGTGCGGGATTGGTCACCATCGCCTCCCTGGGAATCGTGTGGTGTGCGGTGCGTGCCGGTGCCGACAGCTTTCGGGAACCGCCGGGCGATTTGCCCCACGATCGCCGAGACGGGTACGCTATCGCTCGCACCAGGGGTCTGTCTCCGTCAGGGCCCGTGTTACCGCACGGCGCCGGAACAGTCCGTTTTCGCGTGGTCCGTCCGCCTTCGGGATTCGTTCCGAAAGCGGTCATTCTCGGAAAAACACCGCGCGGGAAGCCACCGCACGTGCTGCTTCCCGCCGGAAGCTGCGGCTTCCGGACGGAAGTGGAACGTCGGTGTGGTCAACGGCGGTTCCCGTCGTTCCGTGGGGGGGTGCCTCGGCGGTAGCGGGGGTGGTCCGTGCGGAGCCGATCCGGGTGCATGAGAACCTAGAGACTCGACAACCGACCTACCCGTACCGGAGCAACCCACCTGATGTCCACCGACACCACCACCGTCCCGACTGCAGCCGCCACCAAGCCGCAGGTCGCAGTGAACGACGTCGGGACGGAGGAGGACTTCCTCGCCGCCGTCGACCAGACCATCAAGTACTTCAACGATGGCGACATCGTCGAAGGCACTATCGTCAAGGTCGACAAGGACGAGGTCCTGCTCGACATCGGCTACAAGACCGAGGGGGTCATCCCTTCCCGGGAGCTCTCCATCAAGCACGATGTCGACCCCGCCGAGGTCGTGGCCGTCGGCGACTTTGTCGAGGCTCTTGTCCTGCAGAAGGAGGACAAGGAAGGCCGTCTGATCCTGTCCAAGAAGCGCGCGCAGTACGAACGTGCCTGGGGCACCATCGAGGACCTCAAGGAGAAGGACGAGCCCGTGCGCGGCTCCGTCATCGAGGTCGTCAAGGGTGGTCTCATCCTCGACATCGGCCTGCGTGGTTTCCTTCCCGCCTCGTTGGTGGAGATGCGGCGCGTCCGCGATCTGCAGCCCTATGTGGGCCGGGAGCTCGAAGCCAAGATCATCGAGCTGGACAAGAACCGCAACAACGTCGTGCTGTCCCGCCGTGCCTGGCTGGAGCAGACCCAGTCGGCCGTGCGCAGTGAGTTCCTCAACCAGCTGCAGAACGGCCAGGTCCGCAAGGGCGTCGTTTCCTCCATCGTCAACTTCGGTGCGTTCGTCGATCTGGGTGGGGTCGACGGACTGGTGCACGTCTCGGAGCTCTCCTGGAAGCACATCGATCACCCGAGCGAGGTGGTCGAGGTCGGCCAGGAGGTCACCGTCGAGGTGCTCGACGTGGACATGGACCGGGAGCGGGTCTCGCTGTCGCTGAAGGCGACGCAGGAGGACCCCTGGCGTCAGTTCGCCCGTACGCACGCGATCGGTCAGATCGTGCCGGGCAAGGTCACCAAGCTCGTGCCGTTCGGTGCTTTCGTCCGCGTGGACGAGGGCATCGAGGGTCTGGTCCACATCTCCGAGCTGGCCGAGCGCCACGTGGACATTCCCGAGCAGGTCGCGCAGGTCGGTGACGAGGTCATGGTCAAGGTCATCGACATCGATCTGGAGCGCAGGCGCATCTCGCTGTCGCTGAAGCAGGCCAACGAGGGCTTCACACCGGACTCGGACTTCGACCCGACGCAGTACGGCATGGCCGCCGAGTACGACAACGACGGCAACTACATCTACCCCGAGGGCTTCGACCCGGAGACCCAGGAGTGGCGCGAAGGCTACGAGACCCAGCGCGAGGAGTGGGAGCGGCAGTACGCCGAGGCCCTCGAGCGCTACGAGGCTCACATGCGCCAGGTCGCCAAGGCCGCCGAGGCCGACGCCGCCGCGGCTGCCGCCGGTGGCGAGGAGGAACAGCAGCAGCAGGAGGGCAACTACACCTCCGCCGCTCCCGCCGAGGAGGAAGAGCAGGAGCCGAGTGCGATGGCCAGTGACGCTCAGCTGGCCGCTCTCCGCGAGAAGCTCTCCGGTGGCGCGTGACCGCTAGTTCGGCGGTGAACGGCTGAAACCGTCGACGGCCCTGTCCCTGCCGCGAGCAGGGGCGGGGCCGTTTTTCGTCGTTCGCCCGGTCGGCTCGCTCCACGGCACGGCGGACCGCTTCGGCACGGCCTGAACCGCCTGGCAGGATGAAGCCGATGTTGCGCGTTGGTCTCACCGGAGGAATCGGTTCGGGCAAGTCGACGGTCGCCGACCGGTTGGTCGAACACGGCGCTCGCGTCGTCGACGCGGACCGGATCTCCAGGGAAGTGGTCGCCGTCGGAACCGACGGGTTGGCCGAGATATCCGCCCGTTTCGGCCCCGAGGTACTGGATGCCGACGGCGCGCTGGATCGCGCCGCCATGGCACGCCTCGTCTTCGCCGACGAGTCGGCCAGGAGCGACCTCAACGGCATCGTCCACCCCAGAGTCGCCGCACGAACCGCCGAGCTGATGGCCGAAGCCGGTCCCGATGCCATCGTGGTCCACGACGTCCCGCTGCTCGTGGAGAACGGTTACCAGGCCGATTACCACCTCGTGATCGTCGTCGACGCTCCGGTGGAGCAGCGAGTGCGGCGGCTCGTCGACCGCGGACTGCCCGAGGAGGACGCCAGGGCACGTATCGGGGCGCAGGCGAGCGAAGCGCAGCGCAGGGACGCTGCCGACATCTGGCTGGACAACGGTGCCGAGTTGGACCGGATCCGGTCGAGCGTGGACGAGCTCTGGCGGGAGCGGCTCGTGCCCTTCGAGGCCAACATCCGCTCCCGTAACCCCCTACCGCTCAACGGGCCCCGAATCGTCGAGCCGGACCCGGAATGGCCGCGCCGGGCGAGCAGGCTGCTGGCAAGAATCTCCAAGGCCGCCGGTGATTCCGCGCTCCGCGTGGATCACATCGGTTCGACCTCGGTGCCCGGCCTGCCCGCCGATGACGTGATCGACCTACAGCTCACCGTGCGGAGTCTCGCCGAGGCGGAAGCGCTCGTCGAGCCGTTGGCCGAAGCGGGGATGCCCCTACTGCCCGGAGCGGACACGGACGAGGTGCACCACCCTCAGCCGGATCCGGAACAGTGGCCCGATCGCACGCACGTCTCCGCCGACCCGGGACTGCGAGCGAAGCTGTACCCGCGGGTCGCGGGGGCGGCCAACTGGCGGCTCGCGCTGCTGTTTCCCGCCTGGCTCCGCGCCGATGACGGGGCTCGGCGGGAGTACGCCTCGATCAAACGCGACCTCGCGGTCCGGTTCGGCTCCGATCCCGATACGCGTCGCTACGTCGAGGCAAAGCGGTCCTGGTTCGAGCGGGCGCTGCCCCGCGCGGAGCGGTGGGCATCCGAGACCGGATGGCAGCCGCCGCCGTGGTGAGTCGTCCGGGCCCTTCCGGGAGCGTGTCGACGGGCAGCCGAGTTCCGTACGGGGTTTTCAACTGGCTCGATCGGTTCCGGGGCGCCCGCCCGAGCGCTGTTCCGGCTACCAAGCGGTGAACACGCCGCGGTAGGCCAACCACTGTTCGACATCCCGGTGCAGCCGGATCTCCTCGTAGATCCGGTGCACCGTGCACACCGCCAGATCGGCTTCCTCCGGGGTGAGCATCCCGTCGCTGACCGCGGCGGCGAATTCCTCGGACTTGACGATTCGTGCGGCCCCGTGCTCGGGCACTTCCAGCCCCAGCAGCAGATCCGTCGTGATCCAGGAACGCGCGTCCCGGTCGATCCGGGCCGCTGTCAGCAGGCTGCCGTCCGGACGGGCGTGTCTGCTGCGGGGGCGATAGCGCGTCAGCCGCAGCCCGAGCTCGGGCAGTAACCAGGTCACCTCGCTGCCGTGCACGGGGTCGTCGGGTGTGCTGCGTTCCAGGCACAACCCCCACCGCTCGAGATGGCAGTCGTCAAGCTGCTGGGTGATCCCGGAGCCCAGGTGTCGCTGCCCACTGGCGACATCGACGACTTCAACGTGTTGAGGAGTGATCACCGAACCCACGAACTCGACCATAGCCGCACGGGAACTGTGAAATGATCAACAATATGAATCCGTTACGTAACTTTTGAGTGTTGTAGACATCACGTTCGGATCTCGTTCGACGCATTGCGAGATTCGGCGGTTGTTCCGAGGGGTGGATACGTGTTGCCGCCCCGAGCTCGGTCAACCGGTGCGTCGCCAGCTCAGCTCGACGCCGAGGGTGTGCAACCACGCGGGCAGGTCGTACTCGTGCCGGGCCAGCCCGTCCACCACCCGGTGGGTGGTGTCCATCGCGCGCCGCGCGGTCTCGTCGTCCAACAGCTCCGCCCGCAGCGCGGTGACGAACTCGTCGCTGTCCAGCACCCGCGCGTCCTGCCGTTGCCTGACGGCGATGTCCAGGTACAGGTCGACGGTGCGCCAGCGGTGCTCGCCCGGCTCGATCCGCGCTATGTCGACGTAGAAGTCCTGTTCCCTGTCGTGCCCCGGTCTCCGCCGGTAGTCACTGATCCGCAGGTCCAGGTCGGGCAGCAGCCAGGACTCGAGGTAGTCCAGCTCGGGGTGGTCGATCATGGGACGTGCCATGTAGAGCCCGAACGGTTCCGTCCGGTACTCGTCCACCCGGCGCACCCGCTGTTTGGCGTCGGTGTTCGTCCGATCGGTCAGATCGAAAATCTCCACCTTCGGGGGATGAATCGGAAGCCCGAGGTCCGCGGCGATCTCCCGTTGCGTCGTCACGGTGCCACTCTACGAGTTGAGAGGTCTCGCTGTCCGCATTCGAGCGCGATCCGCAGTCGGCGGCGTGATGTCGTACCGGCCCCGTAAGCTGGGAGAGTGGCATTCGCGACTGAGTACCCCGTGCTGGCGCACTCCGAGTTCCGCCCGGTCGGTGAGATCCCGCGCAAGGACGGACGGTTCCGCGTCGTCAGTGATTACGAACCCGCCGGTGACCAACCGGAGGCGATCGATCAGCTCGAACGTCGGATCAACTCGGGCGAGACCGACGTGGTGCTGCTGGGAGCCACCGGTACCGGCAAGTCCGCCACCACCGCGTGGCTGATCGAGCGGATCCAGCGCCCCACCCTGGTGATGGAGCCGAACAAGACGCTGGCCGCCCAGATGGCCAACGAACTGCGCGGGTTCTTTCCGGAGAACGCCGTGGAGTACTTCGTCAGCTACTACGACTACTACCAGCCGGAAGCCTACGTACCGCAGACCGACACCTACATCGAGAAGGACTCCTCGGTCAACGAGGACGTCGAACGGTTGCGGCACTCTGCCACCTCCAACCTGCTCAGCAGGAGGGACTGCGTGGTGGTCTCCTCCGTGTCGTGCATCTACGGTCTCGGTACGCCGCAGTCGTACCTGGATCGTTCGATCGCCCTGGAGGTCGGCGGGGAGATCGACCGCGACGTGCTGCTGCGCGCCCTGGTGGACGTGCAGTACCAGCGCAACGACCTGGCTTTCCAGCGCGGTACCTTCCGCGTGCGCGGGGATACCGTCGAGGTCATCCCGGCCTACGAGGAACTCGCGGTACGAGTGGAGTTCTTCGGCGACGAGATCGACAGGCTCTACTACCTGCACCCGCTGACGGGTGACGTGGTGCACGAGGTTCGTGACCTGCGGATATTTCCGGCGACGCACTACGTGGCCGGGCCGGAGCGGATGGAACAGGCCATCCGCGGCATCGAGGAGGAGCTGACCGAACAGCTCGGCAAGCTGGAGCGCCAGAACAAGTTGCTGGAGGCGCAGCGACTGCGGATGCGCACCCAGTACGACATCGAGATGATGCGTCAGGTCGGGTTCTGCTCCGGTATCGAGAACTACTCACGGCACATCGACGGCCGGGAGGCCGGTTCGGCCCCGGCCACGTTGCTCGATTACTTCCCCGAGGACTTTCTGCTGGTCATCGATGAGTCCCACGTGACGGTGCCGCAGATCGGCGGGATGTTCGAGGGCGACGCCTCGCGCAAACGCACCCTGGTCGACCACGGATTCCGGCTGCCCAGCGCGTTGGACAACAGGCCGCTCAAGTGGGAGGAGTTCGCCGATCGCATCGGTCAGTCGATGTACCTGTCGGCGACCCCGGGCAGCTACGAGATGCAGCGCGCCGGTGGGGAGTTCACCGAACAGGTCATCCGGCCCACCGGGCTGGTCGATCCCGAAGTGGTCGTCAAACCGACCGAGGGGCAGATCGACGATCTGGTCGCCGAGGTGCGGCAACGTGCCGACCGGGACGAACGGGTACTGGTCACCACGCTGACCAAGAAGATGGCCGAGGACCTCACGGACTATCTGCTCGAACTCGGGATCCGGGTGAGGTACCTGCACTCGGAGGTGGACACCTTGCGACGCGTGGAGCTGTTGCGCCAGCTCCGGCTCGGTGAGTACGACGTGCTGGTCGGTATCAACCTGCTGCGTGAGGGGCTCGACCTGCCCGAGGTCTCACTGGTCTCGATCCTGGACGCGGACAAGGAGGGGTTCCTGCGATCCGAGACCAGCTTGGTGCAGACCATCGGCCGTGCCGCCCGCAACGTCTCCGGGCAGGTGCACATGTACGCGGACGAGGTGACCGACTCGATGCGCCGGGCCATCGACGAGACCAACCGCAGGCGGGCCAAGCAGATCGCATACAACACCGAGCACGGCATCGATCCGCAGCCGTTGCGCAAGCAGGTCGCCGACATTCTCGACCGGGTGTACTCGGAGTCGGAGGACACCGAGGAGACCGTTCCGGAGGGTGGCTCCGGGCGCAACGCCTCGCGTGGCAAGAAACCCGGCGGGGAGACTTCGGCCACCACCAGTTCCGGTGTGCTCAAGGATCGCGACACCAAGTCGATGCCACGTGCGGAGCTGGCCGACCTGGTGCAGCAGCTCAACGACCAGATGATGAACGCGGCCAGGGAGTTGCAGTTCGAGCTCGCCGCGCGGCTGCGGGACGAGATCAATGATCTCAAGAAGGAGCTTCGGGCCATGGACGAAGCCGGCGTGAGCTGAACCTCGCGGGGACGGGTGGGACGTTCACTCATCCCCGCCCCGGGACATCGGACTCCGTGGATCAGGTGAAGGCGCTCTGCCCGGTGATCGACTTGCCCACGATCAGCGTGTTCATCTCCCGGCTGCCCTCGAAGGAGTAGACGGCTTCCGCGTCGGCGAAGAACTTGGCCACCTCGTAGTCCAGCACGATGCCGTTACCGCCGAACAGTTCGCGTGCCCACGCCACGCACTCGCGCATCCTGGTGGTGGTGAAGCTCTTCGCCAGCGCGGCGTGGTCGGGCCCCGCCGCGCCGTCCGCCATCTTCTGGGCGAGTCGGGTGACCATCCCGAACATGGCCGTGATGTTGCCCAGCATCTTGACCAGTAGGTCCTGGATGAGCTGGAACCCTCCGATGGAGTTGCCGAACTGTTCGCGGGTGACCGCGTAGTCCCGCGCCAGTTCGTAGGCGCGTGCTGCCACGCCGAGTGCCTGCCAGGCCACGTTTCCCCGCGTCTTGGCCAGGACCTTCGCGGTGTCGCGGAAGTTGTCGATGTTTTGCAGCCGGTTGTCCTCCGGTACGCGCACGTCCTCCAGTGACAGGTCCGCGTTCTGCACCGAGCGCAGCGCGATCTTGCCCTCGATCTTGCTCGCGTGAAAGCCCGGCATGTCCTTCTCGACCACGAAGCCTTTGACACTGTCGTCGGCCTCGTCGCGGGCCCAGATGACGACCAGATCGGCGAACGTGCCGTTGCCGATCCAGCGCTTGGCGCCGTTGAGTACCCACTCGTCGCCCTCGCGGCGGGCGGTGGTGCGCATTCCCCCGGCCACGTCGGAGCCTCCCTCGGGCTCGGTCAGTCCGAAAGCTCCGATCTTGTTCCAGGCGACCATGTCCGGCATCCAGCGATCCCGCTGTCGCTGGTCACCACCGCCGTAAATGCTGCCCATCGCCAGCCCGGTGTGCACACCGGAGGCAACGGCCAGCGAGGGGTCCACCTTGTTCATCTCGAGGCTGAGGAACCCGTTGAACAGCGGTCGGCGAGCGACCCCGTCGCCGTACTCCGGGAACTGAAAGCCTGCGAGGCCGAGTTTCGCGAAGGTCTCGACAGCCCCGAACGGGAACTCCGCACGGTCCCAGGCATCGTTGGCCAGTGGCTTGATCTCCCGACGCAGGACTTCGCGGATCCGGGCCAGCTCGCTTCGTTCCTCGTCGGTCAGCAGTTCCTCGAATCCGAAGAAGTCGGAATCGGTGTTGGCGGTTTTCGCCATGATGATCACCTGCCTCCTGCTGGGATCGTTCCGCGTGGTTGGTGTCGCGAGTTGTTCCGCCCGCCGTAGGCGTCACGCGGCCGGGGGAGAGGAGCGGGAAGGCGGCCATTCGGAGTCGGCGTTCGGCCCGAGAAACGGAGACTCGCCACGACGGCGAGGAGACAACTCGGGTGGAGTATCTCCATCGCGGTCGAGACTACTCCGGAAGGGTGAGTGTGGCGCTCGGAGAGCACCCCGACGGAGGTGCGTGTGTCGGTGCCCCGCGGGAATGCCACGATTGGTTCGAGCGGCGGGCCGACCGAGCATCCGGTCCGGAACGAACCGGTAACCGAGACACAGCGACCGGCTCGACGCGAAATGACCGGACCGGCGCGGAACGGTCGGCCACAGTACGAGCGTCGTTCGAACAGCGAGGTGTTTGTCCGTGCCGAAGCCACCACTGCCCGAGCGGGTCACCGAGTTGCTGTCCGCGCCGAATCCATCGGTGATAACCACGGTGCGCGCTGACGGCCAGCCGGTCTCGGTGGCCACCTGGTATCTGCTGCGGCACGGCCGGATCCTGGTCAACATGGACGAAGGGCGGAAACGGCTGGAGTACATGCGTGCCGAACCGCGGGTGTCGCTGACCGTGCTGGCCACCGACGACTGGTACACCCACGTGAGTCTGCAGGGACGTGTCACCGAACTACTGGACGATCCGAGCCTTTCCGACATAGACCGGCTCGCGCGGCACTACACCGGCTCCCCTTACCACGTGCGCGACCGCGACCGGGTCAGTGCCTGGATCGATGTGGACCGCTGGCACGGCTGGGGCGCGGCCGAGAACCGGGACGTGCCGCACCACTGAGTGGTGCCACACGAGCGGTTCGTCCGAGTGGTTCGTCCGAGTGGTTCGTCCGGGTGGGCGAACACTGCGGGGCCGATCCGCTCCGGGGAACTCCTCGATCAGTTGGTGATGTCGGCCCGGTGGAACCGCACCAGCGTGGCGGTGATGAACACCGCCGCGTAAGCGGTGGCCGACAGTGTTCCGTTCGCCATGTCGGTCCAGTCGATGCCGGTGTCCAGCAGGTCGGTCCAGGCTGTCGCATGGTGACTCGGAAGCAGGATACGGAACTGTTCCAGCCGGGGAATCTCGTCCAGAATCTGCGAGATCACCGAGACACCCACTGTCGCTCCCACCGCCGCGAGCGGGTTGTCGGCCATCACGCTGAACAGCAGTGCCAGGCTGGCCACCCAGGTCAGGTGGATCGCCAGATAGCCGCAGATCGCGAGCGGAACCAGCACGTTCCACGGGGAGTGGAGCACTCCCTCGTGCGGGGTGCGCAGTACGCCCGCGCCGTACCAGAAGGTGCCCGTGACCAAGGCCGCGCCGGTCAGCACGAGCAGGCTCAGGCAGGACAGCAGTCCCGCCACCAGTGCTTTCTGCCGTAACAGTCGATGCCTGGGTACGGGGATCGCGACCAGGTAACGCAGACTCGCCCAGGACGACTCACCGGCGATGGCGTCCCCGAAGAACAGTGCTACGAGCAGTACCAGCAACAGATGGGTACACAGCAACAGCGTGAAGACGGTGAAGTTCGCCCCGCTGCTCGTGGCCAGATCACCGAAGTCGGCCGGGGGCCGCGGAGCCGTCTCGTCGTTACCGAGAGCGAAGGTGCCCACCAACAACAGCGGCAGCGCCGCCAGACAGCACAGCACCAGCTTGGTCCTGCCACGCGTCAGCTGTCTGCGCAGCTCCACACGCAGTGGCAGAGTGCGATTGGCGCGGTATCCTGGTGCGCTGCCGTCGGACCCTCCCGGAAGGCGAGTGGCCGGTTCCACGGCACGCTCGGCCGAACGGTCCCGCTCGTGCTGCATCAGTGGTCCTCTCCGACCAGTTCCAGAAACGCGTCCTCGAGTTTGCGGTGGGGCCCCACGCGCGTTATGGAGACATCGGAGGCGACCAACACGTTCACGGCTGTCGCCGTGGAGTGTCCGGCCAGTTCGGCGTAGACCACATCGGCGCCGACCCGCACGCTGCCGATTCCCTCCAGACAGCGGAGTGTACGCGCGGCGAGTTCGGGTTGATCGACGTGGAAGGCGATCATCGAGTCCCCAGCGGTGATCTCGTCGACCGTTCCGCCCGCCACTCGGTGCCCTTCGTGCATCACGATGACGTGTGTGCAGGTTTGTTCGACCTCGCTGAGCAGGTGACTCGACATCAGGACGGTGCGTCCGGTCCTGGCGTACTCCCGGATGACCTCGCGCATCCGTTGCGTGTGCGCGGGGTCCAGCGCGTTCATCGGTTCGTCGAGCACGAGCAGATCGGGCAGTCCCAGCATGGCTTGTGCCAGGGCCACTCGTTGCCGCATCCCCGGGCCGTAGGTACGCACCTTGTGATCAGCCGCGGCGCCCAGTCCGGCGATCCGAACGACTTCGTCCAGCCCGGCCTGTTCCGCCGGTCTGCCGGTTGCCTGCCAGTAGCTGCGCAGGTTCTCCAGCCCGGTCAGGTGCGGCAGCAGTCCCGGGGACTCCACGAGCCCGCCCACTCGCGACAGTACCGGTGCGCTCGGTATCACCGAGTGACCGAACAAGTGAATCCGGCCGGTGTCGGTTCGTGTCATACCGAGCACCATGCGGAGCAGGGTCGTCTTGCCCGCACCGTTCGGCCCGAGCAGTCCGACGACCTGTCCTGCCTCGACTCGCAGCGACAGGTCGTTCACCGCGTCGGGATGTCGGGGATAGGACTTGTTCACCCCCTCGATCGAGATCGGCACGCTGGTCAACTCCGGTTTCGGCGGTTTCCGACGAGCACGTTCGAACCTGATCGCCAGTACCCCCGCCACGACCAGCAGCACCACGAACGCCGCGATACCGAGTAGAGCTCCCACCGGGATCGACGTTTCATCGACCCGGGAGGCGGGTACGGCGGGAAGCGAGATATTTCCCGCACCCGCCGGGGAGATCAGGTGCACCGCTGTTTCCCGGGGGCCGCTGTAGGCGGCATCGTTGGTGCTCATTCGCAGCTCCAGCCGATGACCGGGCTGCAGGGTGTGCATCGTGGCGGGCAGGGCCACATCGACCCGAACCGCCGTCCCGTTGTCGGGTAGCCCCGTTATTCGCAGGGGGGAACTGCCGTCGCCGATCGGCGTCCGAGAGCCGTTCGGTCCGATGTCGAACAGCTTGCCGAACAGCACCGCCTCGCCGTTGCCGGGCTGTTCCGGAACCGAAGCCACCGAGAGTCGCGTCCGTGGTATCCCGGTGATCAGGGTGGACCGGTCCACCCGTGCGGTCTTGAAAACCGCCACCCTGCCCGGTGTGGCATCGCCGCGGGTGGACGGGTCGCCGTCGTTTCCGGCTGTCGTTCCTGCCCGGCTCCCGGAAGTAGGAGTGGTCGAGAATCCGCTCGTGCCCGCACCGTTACCGGGTGGATCGATCACTCGGGAGGGCTCGCCCTCCAGCGAGAGCTCGGTGCGAGCCACCTCGTTCGAGCCCAGACCGGGGTACTCCGCCGTCCGCCAGGTCGTCGCGGGTTGACGTTCCGAGGCGATGCGGTCGACCAACTGGTACCGGAATCCCGTTTCCGGTTGGGGCGGTCGCGGTTCGTCGGAATCGTGTAGGTAGTACGAGAACCAGTCGCCGACCTTCTCCCAGACGTGTGTGGGCAGTGAAGCGTTGCCGTCGCCGTGCAGCCACATCATGTTGACGGTGCCCCCCGCGGCGCTGATCTGACGCGCGTTCGCGTCGGCTTGTGACAACCCGAAGAGTTCGCCGCGCTGACGCTGCACCAGCAGGGTGGGAATGTCGATGTCGCCGGTCACGCTGCTCGGCGAGGCCGCGGCCAGCAGTTCGAGCGTGCTCGATCCGGCTCGTCCGGTACGGGCCATCTCGGTGTAGGCACGGCATATCCTCGCGGTGAGGTTGCCGCACGTCAGTGGTGTTCTCGTGTTGTCCGTCTCGCCCTCGCCGCTCTCCTCGGGCGGCGGCGGCGTGGTCGACGGGGATTCCGGGCTCCGCGAGTCCCGTTGCTCCGACCGCGGGCGTGTTGCCATCCCGAACAGTGAGCCCGCCCATGCCCGTCGGAACACACCCGGCCTCGAGTCGCTGCCTTGCGCGGCGGTGGTGGTCGGTATCGACTCGGTCGAGGCGGCATTGGGCAGCATCGCGGTACGCAGGTCGTTGTAGGTGTTCAGCGGTGCGATCGCGTCGACACGGGGATCGTTACCCGCCAGCAGCATGCTCAGCGCTCCACCGTAGGAGACTCCTCCTACCCCGACGAGGGGGTCCTCCTCGTCCTGGGTCGCCACCTCGGGCTGCCGGGCCAGCCAGTCCAGGATCCGGCTTGCGTCGGTCACCTCGTAATCCGGTGAGTTCAGTGCGATCCTGCCGGTGCTCTGTCCGAAACCGCGGGCCGAGTAGGTCAGCACGGTGAATCCGCGTGCGGCCAGTCGCCGTGCGGGGCCTGCCAGTTCGGTCTTGTCACCGTCGAAGCCGTGTGCCAGTACCACCGATGGTGCCGGGGTGCGTTCGGGGACGAACAGCCTGAGATCGAGCTGTATCCGCTGCTGCTGGTCGGGACCGTCCAGTACGTCGATACTCGCGTCCCGCGTGTCGACACTGGGAACACGGTCGGCCGAATCCTGTTCGGCCGACCACATCGCTGTTGCTGCCACGATCAGAGCCACCAGCACGATCGGCAGCAACGCGAAGTTCGGGACATACCGGCGGGACTGGAACACGCGGGTGACTCTAGGGCAACGAGTCGTATCACGGGGTCCCATGGATCCGATACGACCGAAGAAGCTATGAATCGGATATCGGGACGAAATCGCATCGCGATGGGAATATTCCACAGCTGCCGCACGGGAGTGGCGCGAACCGTGTGAGTGGCTCGATCACCCTTCGACGAACCGACCCCGCTGCTCCGGTTCGGACAGACTCCCCGTGACGTCTCCCCGTGATGTCAACCGTGATCCGAAGGGCGTTCCACCGGCCGGAACCGGACCTCAGGCGAAGACATCATCGCCGATGGAGCCCTCATTTAACCACGCGAGAGTGACCTTGGCTACAGTTCGCGCCGCGTGTCCCCGTATTTTCGGGGGTCATGGCGTTCTCGGTGAACGGCTGTCGGTGCCGTACCCCCGATAGCGGTCGACGTCGAACGTGGGTGACAATTCACGAGGTTTGGAGGGGAGTATTCCTGTCGCGGCGGTGTCGTCATCACGGATCGAACTCCGGCATGTCCGGTGACTCTTTCCCGGTACCGTCGGCCGGCTCAGCCGGTGGGAGAGACCTCCGGTCCCCGGCATAAGCCCTGTACCGGAGGTGATTGATGTACGTCGGGACTCATGTGCTCGCGGAGGCGACGCAGCGGAGTCAACAGGAGACGCTGGGTGTTTCCTGGTGGGTCTGGCTGGCCACCTTGGCCGGTCTGGTCGTGCTGCTGCTGTTGGATCTCGTGATCGTGGACCGCAAGCCGCACGAGGTCAAGGCGGGTGAGGCCGCTCGTTGGGTGGTTTTCTACGTCGCCTGCGCTCTCCTGTTCGGTCTCGGAGTGTGGTGGTTCGGCGGCCACGACTTCGCGATCCAGTACTTCACGGGTTACGTGGTGGAGTACTCGCTGAGCGTGGACAACCTGTTCATCTTCATGGTGATCATGTCCAGCTTCGCGGTTCCCTCGATCCACCAGCACCGGGTGCTGCTGATCGGGATCGTGCTCGCGCTGGTCTTCCGCGGGTTGTTCATCGCCATCGGCGCCCAGCTGATCTCCCGCTTCGTGTGGGTGTTCTTCGTCTTCGGCGCTTTCCTGCTCTGGACCGCGATCAGCATGCTCCGTAACAACGAGGAGAACGATGATCCGGAGAACGCGGTCGTGCGATGGGTTCGCAAGGCCTATCCCGTAACAGAGCAGTTCCACGGCACCAAGATGTCGGTCAGGATCGACGGTAAGCGGTGGTTGACACCGATGTTCATCGTGATCGTGGCCATCGGCAGCGCCGACGTCATGTTCGCGGTGGATTCGATCCCGGCGATCTTCGGGATCACACAGGATGCGTTCCTGGTGTTCACCGCCAACGCCTTCGCGTTGATGGGGTTGCGTCAGCTGTACTTCCTGCTCGGGGACCTCGTCGACAGGTTGGTCTATCTCTCCACCGGGCTGTCCGTGATTCTGGCCTTCATCGGATTCAAGCTGATCGTGCACGCCCTGCACGATTACGGGCTGGTGCCCGGGTGGTTCGAGATCGGGAACTTCCTGTCGCTCGGTGTGATCGTTCTCGTGCTGTTGGTCACCACGGTGGCCAGTCTGCTCAGGTCACGTCGACAGCAGCGTGAAGCCGAGAACGCGGAGACAGGCTGAAACAGGGGACAGGCTGAAACAGGGACGGGCCGAAACAGCGGCATCCGCTGGGCCGGCTCTGTGGGCCGGACAGGTCGCTCGCGAGCACGCGTGCGGGGTGTCCGGCCCGCTGTTGGGCAGGCCGTCGGCCGATGCTTCCGCTCGTTCGCGGCGAGAGCTCACGGTTGGTTCCGCCGGTCCGCGAGCGGGCGAGCGCCGCGTCGAAACCGGTGGACGGGGTCCACTAGTTCAGCAGGGTGTAGCCGAGCTCCTTGCAGACCCTTCCCAGCGGCAGGTCCAGGCCGGGGTGTTCGAGCGGCAGCAGTAGATCGGGGTTTTCCGGCAGTACCGTCGCCGCCGGTGGATCCCACAGGCAGACCGAGGGCTCACCGGCGTCCATCGACGATCGGTACCAGAGCCCGTCCAGTTCCGGGTAGGCCGCGCGGATGCAACGTGCCCAGGACTGGGCGCGCTCCTTCGTGCCGTTGCTGATCGCCTGGGAGGCGCCGGCTCTGGTCGGCCAGAGCCCGGACAGGTCGAGCAGTCGGACCGTCCGACGTGGTCGGAATATCACCAGTTGTGGCGCACGCGTTTTTCGGTCCACTGTGGATGTGGCCTGGAACACCTCGGCGATGCAGGTCTGTACCGCCAGCGAGAAGTACAGCACGCCGTGCTCCCTGGTGACGGTGGGACCGCCTTGCGGCTTCGGGGGGTGCGGGTCGAAGCGGGCGTGCGGCAGCGGTCCCGCGTAGCGGAAACTGTTCCAGTGCTGCGGGTGATTACCTCCCGAGGCGAAGATCCGTACGAGCCGGGTCCCGGCGGGGACCGCGACGACGTCCTCGGTTCGGCGAAGTAGCGCCTGCAGCACGGCTGGAGCGGGCGGCTGTGGGAGCCGAGCCATTGATGGTCCTGTGTCCGTCGTCGACTACGCGGGCGTTCCGATGACCGCAGCGAGTTCGGCGACTCGCTGCGGATTACCGTATGCCATCAGCCAGTCACGCGGACTCACAGGGCGATCTCCCAGATCCAGGTCCTGCTGCGGAGTGGTCATGAAGTTCGCCAGTACCAGCGCCGGTTGGTCACCGGGCATGGCAGCCAGCACCGTTTCCAGGCCGGGAAGTACGTCGTCCTCGGTGAACTGCCAGGCCGGCAGTCGCCAGCCCCCGCGGTCCTTCCAGCCGATCAGCCGGCGGGAGGCCACCCGGTGTCTGATGCGGCTGCTGTCCACTCCCACGATCTCGGCGGCTTGGCCCACCGACAGTGCGGTGTCGCGCAGTACGGTCTGTTCCGCCACCGCGCGCGCACGGGGGTCGGTTTCCTGCTCGGCGAGCGGCGACAGATCCAGCCCCGTCTCGGTCAGCGCCGCGCGTTCCGATTCGTCGAAGTGCGCGCTGGGATCCGCCTGCGGCGGCGTGAGTCTTTTGGCCGCGTCCTCGACCAGTACGAGGAATTCATGCGCGGTGACCTTCAGACCGGCTCTGGCGAGCACGGTCTCCAGCGCGACTGTCATGGTTCCAGCTTACCTCCTGGTGAAGAGTTTGTGTGCGCCAACGTGCGGGTTGTCAGCAGAATCACATTAAGTGACAAGAATATTGCTTTGTGTAATCAAACTTCGGGAAAAGGCGCGAAAAGTGGACGACTTTCCACCGCCGGCGGCTTCGAGTCGTCCACTTTCGGCGAGGCGTCACGTCCGGGAATGTGTTAGGGGAGCTTCCGTCTCCTCGGCCGGTCCGGAAAAGCGGGCTCCGGGACGTAGCTCGCCCGATCCGCCGTGACGGCTTCGCGGCCCGCGGGTCACGGGGTTTACGGCAGGGTCTCCAAGTGGTTGCCGACGGTCGTGGAGAAGGTGGTGCCGTTGCTGACGTCCCAGTTGATCGACCAGGTCATTACTCCGCTGATCGAGGGGCGCGGTTGACCTGGGACGAACTGTCCGCAGTCGGTCCTCGACGCCAGGCAGTCCAGTGCGTCGGTGACGACGGAGGGCTGCACGTAACCACTGCCCGCGGCGGACGGTGCGGCAGGTAGCCCCAGCGCGATCTGGTCGGCGCTGAGCTTGTCCAGCAGAATGCACGCCTGGGCGGTGATGAAGTCCACCGAGCCCTGGCTGTACACCTGCTGGTCGCATCCCAGCATCGAGCCCGAGTTGTAGTACTGGGTGTGCACCGTGGTGATGATGTCGCTCAGGTTGTCGATCAGTTGCATGTACGAGCCACCCGGCTGTACGTACAGTGTCTGGGGCGCCATGGTCAGAATGAAGTCCGAACCGGAGTGGTTTCGGAGCTGGCGCGCGGCACTGGTCATTCCCGCGGTGTCGAAACTGTGTTCCAGATCGATGTCGAGACCGTCCAGGTCGTAGTTCTCGATAATCGTGGTCATCGAGTCGACGAAGTTGGTCACGCGCTGTTCTGTGCTCAGATCCACCGACCCCTTGGCGCCGCCGATGGACATCACGAAATCCGTGCCCTGGCTCTGCTTTTCGGCGATGTCCGCCTTGAGCTGCGCGTCGGAGTAGCCACCCAGCGCGTCCGAGAGTTGTGAATCGACGCTGAATTTCACGGCGCCGGGGCTGGCGGCGTCCGACTGGGCGAATGCGAGTGCCACCAGATCGTAGTTGTCCGGAATGTCGCTTACGCGTAATGGTTCGGCGTCGTTGACGAAATTCTGCCAATAGCCGGTGAGCTGGTGTTCGGGCAACGCGGCGCTCTCGGCCGCGGCGCTCGGCTGGTTGGCCTTTCCTCCGTTGTCGGGCGCTGCCACGGCCGGGGCCGCTGTCATCGTCAACGGGATGGCCGCGGCGGCGATGGCGGCGGTGATGCGGCGAACGTGCATCGGAACCTCCGGGATCACGGGTTGAATCACCGAAGCTGGACTAGACCAATGGATCTCGTCAAGACGTGGTCGGTTTTTCGCCGTGTTCCGGAGGTGGGTTGACGTGGACCGTCGTAATCAGTCTACTGGACGTACCGACTGGTCGGTCTTGCGGAGGTGTTCATGTCCAGTGTCTACGATCAACGTCCCTGGCTGGAGCGCTATGCCGCGGACGAGCCCGCGGACATCGCCCCACCGTACGAGGACATGCTGTCCGTGCTGACGGACACCCGTTCGCGGTTTCCCGACCGCGTCGCCCTTACTTACTTCGGTACCGAGATCACTTACCGTGAGCTGGACGAGCTCGCCAACGGGGTGGCCGAGTACCTCGCCGAGCAGGGGGTCGGCGGGGGTGACCGCGTCGCGGTGTACCTGCAGAACGTTCCGCAGTTCGCGATCGCCGTGCTCGCCGGGTGGAAGTTGGGCGGCATCGTCGTCCCGCTCAACCCCATGTACCGCTCCCACGAACTGACGACCGTCCTGGCGGACGCCCAACCCGCCGCCGTGATCTCCTCCGAGAACGGTTGGCACGACGTGCTGTGCGAAGTGGCCGCCTCCACCGGAGCGACGGTGACACTGACCACCAGCGAGCTGGATCTGGCCGCCGAGCACGAGGGGACTCCGTTGCGGGGGTTGGAGCGTCGTCGGCCCGCGGATACCGCGGATCTCGTGGCAACGGCGACCGCACGCCGGACGGCCACGCCTCCGAGCGTTCGACTCTATCCGGACGACATCGCACTGCTGACTTACACGTCAGGAACGAGTGGTGCTCCCAAAGGTGCGACCAACACGCATCGCAACCTCAGTTTCAACGCCCAGGCGTTCACGCAGCGCACGGGTAGCCACGACGGCAGCGGCATGATCGCGTTGGCTCCGCTGTTCCACATCACCGGTCTCGTGTGCCAGTTCGGCGCCACGCTGGCCCTGGGAGGACGGCTCGACCTCGTGTACCGGTTCGAACCGTCGGCGGTACTGGCGGCGCTGCGCCGGTGGCGACCGCGGTACATGATCGGTCCTGCCACGGCCTACATCGCTTTGATGAATCATCCCGAAGCCACCGCCGACGATTTTCGCTCGTTCGAACAGGTGTACGCGGGTGGGGCGCCGCTGCCGGCCGCGATGGTCGAACGGTTCCGGTCCGATTTCGGGCTCTACATCCGCAACGGCTACGGGCTCACCGAGACCACGGCCACGGCGACCTCCGTGCCGCCGCACCTGGAGGCTCCGGTCGACGAGGAGACCGGCACGATCAGCGTCGGTATCCCCACGTTCAACTGCGTGCTGCGCGTGGTGGACGACGAGGGGATGGACCTGCCCGTGAGGTCGGTCGGCGAGATCGTCGTGGAGGGGCCGATGGTCGTGCCCTCCTACTGGAACCAGCCGGAACAGACCGAGGAGTCGATCCCGGAGGGCAGGCTGCACACCGGTGACGTCGGCTTCATGGACGAACAGGGCTGGTTCTACGTTGTCGACCGGAAGAAGGACATGATCAACGCCTCCGGTTTCAAGGTCTGGCCCCGCGAGGTGGAGGACGTCCTCTACTCGCACTCCGCCGTTCGGGAAGCGGCGGTGGTGGGAGTTCCGGACGAGTACCGGGGCGAGACGGTCAAGGCCTACGTCAGCCTGGTGCCCGGTACGAGCACTACCGGGGAGGAGCTAGCCGATCACTGCCGACAGCGGTTGGCGGCGTACAAGTATCCACGAGAGGTGGAGCTGGTCGAGGAGTTGCCGAAGACGACCACCGGCAAGATCCTTCGACGGCGGCTTCGGGACGAAGCGCGCGGTTGATCGACAACTACTAGGAGAGGAAACGTATGAGCAAGCGGTTCGACGGTCGGGTGGCGATCGTCACCGGTGCGAGCAGGGGAATCGGTTTCGGCATCGCACAGCGCCTGGTGTCCGAGGGCGCCCGGGTGTGCATCACGGCGCGTAAACCCGATGCTCTGCAGGAGGCCGTCGAGGAACTCGGCGGTGCGGAACACGCGATCGCGGTGGCGGGCAAGGCCGACGACAGCGAGCACCAGTCCGAGGCGGTCGCCCGCACCCTGCGCACTTTCGGCCGTGTCGACATGCTGGTCAACAACACCGGTATCAACCCCGCTTACGGCCCGCTGATCGGGCTCGATCACGAAGTCGCACGCAAGACCTTCGAGGTCAACGTACTGGCTTCGTTGGCCTGGACCCAGTTGGTCCACCGGGAGTGGATGTCCGCCAACGGCGGTGCGGTACTCAACGTCACCTCGCTGGCCGGATCGAATCCGGCTCCCGGCATCGGCTACTACGGCGCGACCAAGGCGATGCTGAGCCACATCACTCGTGAGCTGGCCGTGGAGCTCGGTCCGGACGTGCGTGTCAACGCGGTCGCCCCTGCCGTGGTCAAGACGCAGTTCGCCACCGCGCTGTATCAGGACAACGAGGCAGAGGTCGCCGAGCAGTACCCGATGCGCAGGCTGGGGGTGCCCTCCGATATCTCCGGGGCCGCCGCCTACCTGCTTTCCGACGAGGCGTCCTGGGTGACGGGCCAGATCCTGACCCTGGACGGCGGGGTATCGCTCACCGGAGGGATGTGAGCACCTGCGGCCGGTAGGAGCGGGTGGGGCTCGCGGTACCTGCGCGGAGCGGTTCGTCACCGCGTCGCGAGCCTCGCCCGGAGCGGGTTCGTCGGATCGACAGTCAGTTTCGCAACGACGGGGACAGGAGGTCGGCATGCGGTTGGCCGGTTCCGTGGCCGTGATCACCGGCGCGGGCAACGGTATAGGTGCCTCGATGAGTCGTGAGTTCGCTTCGCGGGGTGCGAGTGTGGTCGTCAACGACATCGACGGTGCGGCGGCACGGGAGGTAGCCGAGGAGGTCGGCGGTACGGCCGTGGTCGGTGACGCGGCCAGTGAGTCCGGGGCGCGCGAACTCGTCGAAACCGCGTTGGAGCGTCACGGCGGCATCGATCTGTTCTGCGCCAACGCCGGTGTCGCCACCGCGGGGGGTCCGGAAACCCCCGAGGAGGACTGGGACAGGGCGTGGCAGATCAATGTCATGTCGCACGTGCGCGCGGCGCGGGCGGTGCTGCCGCACTGGCTGGAGGCGGGCAGCGGTCACTTCCTGGCGACGGTCTCGGCCGCCGGGCTGCTCACCATGCTCGGAGCCGCACCGTACTCGGTGACCAAGCACGCTTCACTCGGATTCGCCGAATGGTTGTCGGTGACCTACGCCGATCGAGGTATCACGGTGCAGGCACTGTGCCCGCAGGGCGTGCGGACCGGAATGCTCGCCGAGAGCGGTGAGACGGGGCGGCGGCTGCTCGACGCCGATGCCGTGGAGCCCACGAAGGTCGCCGAGGTCGTCGCGGATTCGCTGGGTGGCGAGTTCCTGATCCTGCCGCATCCCGAGGTGGCCGGACATTACGTCCAGCGCGCGACGGACCCGGATCGTTGGTTGTCCGGGATGCGCTCGCTGCGCAGGCAGATCGAACGGCCCGACTGAGATCGGCCGCTCCGTTTCGGTAACTGGCGGCAGGTTTCGGTAACGGGACCGCCGACCTGGTGGTGGTGCACGGTCGGCCGACGACCAGGGTCGAGTTACGGGAGTCGGTTCGGCGCGCGCCCTCGGCGACGGGCCCGTCGACGGACGCGTACGGGGACCGACCGGTCGGTACCCTGTTGTGTACCCAGTGGCAGCGGTCAGGGAGGAAGCGATGGCACCGAGCTCGTTCACCGAGGGAGGCGGAGAGACCGTCGAGCGGACGCGACACAGCGGGCAGGAGCCGGTGCCGCAGCGGCTGCTGAGCGCGGCCACACGACTGTTCGCCGAGCAGGGATTCGAGACGACCTCGGTACAACAGATCGTGGACGCGGCCGGAGTGACCAAGGGAGCCATGTACCACTACTTCGGCTCCAAGGACGACCTGCTCTACGAGATCTACGCGCGAGTGCTGCGCGTGCAGATGTCCCGGATGGAACAGGCCGCGGACAGTTCGGAGTCCGTCGAGCGGCGACTCCGGGCGGTGGCCGCGGACGTCGTGGTGACCACGGTCGCCTATCTGGAGGACACCGTGATCTTCTTCCGCTCCATGCACCTGCTGCATTCCGACAAACAGGCCGAGGTACGTGCCCAGCGTCGGCGCTATCACGAACGAGTGAAGCAGTTGATCGAGGAGGGACAACGAGCCGGGGTGTTCCGCGCGGACCGTTCTCCCGAGCTCGTGGTCGACTTCTTCTTCGGCGCCGTGCATCACCTCGGCAGCTGGTACCGCAGGGACGGGCCGATGAGCGGGGAGCAGGTGGGTGATCAGTTCGCGGACTTGCTGCTGGACGCGTTGCGTGCCTGAGAACCGCGAGGAGTGCCGTGTCGGTCGCTCCGCGGCGGGAGGTGCTGGGTCGGTGGCGTACCGACCGGTCGGTGCGATGCTTGTCGGTTCGGCACCGTCGTCCACCGATCCGTTGTTCGGTTACCGAGCGGGTGGGGACAGCGGTGATTCGGCACGGGAGACGCAGCCGGGACGGAACCCGAGCCACCGAACGAGTCCCGAGCCGGCGAGCAGGTTCTGTCATGAACTCCCGGAGTTCGGATCACTCCCGCGGCCGCGGCGGTCGTGGGAAGAATGTTGGAGGTGACCAGTGCAGACACTCAGAGTTTCGGAACTGGGCGAGCCGAGGGATGTGCTCGAACTCGTCGAGTCCCCGTTACCGCGACCCGGCCCTGATCAGGTTCTGGTTCGAGTGACGGCCTCTCCGGTCAATTTCCCCGACGCGTTGATGTGTCGGGGGCAGTACCAGGTCAAACCGGAAACGCCCTTCACTCCCGGAGTGGAGCTCTGCGGTGAGATCGTCGAGCTCGGATCCGGAGTCGGCGGTTTCACCACCGGCGAACGGGTCATCGGGGGCGGTGCCGTACCCGTCGGGGGATTCGCGGAGTACGCCCTCATGGACGCCTCCCGTACCTTCCCCGCTCCGGCCGCGTTGTCCGATGCCGAGGCCGCTTCGCTGTTCATCGGGTATCAGACCGGCTGGTTCGGGCTGTACCGGCGGGGCGCTCTGCGGGAGGGCGAGACGCTACTCGTCCACGCGGCCTCCGGTGGAGTGGGCAGTGCGGCGGTGCAGCTCGGCAAGGCGGCCGGGGCCACCGTGATCGGTGTCGTGGGCGGACCGGAAAAGGCCGAGGTGGCCCGCGAACTCGGTGCCGATGTGGTGATCGACCGGCACAGCGAGGACTTCGTGGGGGTGGTCAAGGAGAAGACCGGCGGTCGGGGGGCCGACGTGATCTACGACCCGGTCGGCGGGGAAACCTACGAGCGGTCCACCAAGTGCGTCGCCTTCGAAGGACGGATTCTGATCATCGGTTTCGCGAGTGGGAAGATCCCGAGTCCCGGGCTGAACCACGCGTTGATCAAGAACTATTCGATCGTCGGATTGCACTGGGGACTCTACAACGAGCGCGACCCGGCGGCCGTCCGCGAGGCCCACGAGGACCTCTGCCGAATGGCCGACGAGGGCAGGCTGTCCCCACTGGTCAGTCAGCGGGTCGGGCTGTCGGAGCTGGCCGAGGCCACGCAACGCGTCGCCGACGGTCACACCGTCGGACGGGTGGTTTATGTGAACTCGTAACCGCACCGTCCGGAAGACACCGGTTGATCAGGCTCGGAACGGTGCTCCCGAGCCCCGTCGTTCGGTACCGAACCTTTCGGCCGTGATCGGCCTGTCGTGAGCCGTCCGCCGCGGCCCGATCACTCGTCCTCATCGGTCGAGTGGCCGGGCCGCGGCGGTATCGGAATCGACGTCAGAACATCACCCGCGAGAGGACCTCGGCGACACAGGCCGGCTTGTCCGTACCGTCGATCTCCACCGTGGTGTGCAGTGTCAGCTGCGATGCCTCGCCCGCCTCGGACACGTCGGCGAGTCGCGAGCTCGCGCGCACGCGGCTGTTCACCGTCACCGGATTCGGGAAGCGGACCTTGTTCAACCCGTAGTTGATGACCATGCTCGCGCCTCGCACGCCGTAGATCTCGGCGTTGAGTGCGCTGACCATGCTCAGCGTGAGAAATCCGTGTGCGATCGTGGTGCCGAACGGCCCGGCGGCGGCCCGCTCGGGATCGACGTGGATCCACTGGTGATCGCCGGTGGCCTCCGCGAACCGGTCGATCATGTCCTGGGTGACCGTCCACCAACTGCTGCTGCCCAGATCGGTGCCGCTGGCGGCGTGCAGTTCATCGGCGCTGCTGAACACGGTCATGGTGCTGCCTCCTGATCGTTCTGCGTTGTCGTTCTCGTCGGGTCCGGTACGGCGCTTCTTCTCGTGATCCAGCGGTCGAGCCCTCCTCCTGCCGAACCTCGTCGCGCTGAACCTCACCCGGTGTGGGACGGGGGGACGGCGTCACCGGTACTGCTTGAGTTCCCGGCGCGCCAGCGAACGGCGGTGCACCTCGTCGGGGCCGTCGACCAGGTGCAGCGTTCTGGCGTGCGCGTACAGATTGGCCAGTGGGGTGTCCTGGCTGACTCCCGCACCGCCGTGCGCCTGAATGGCACGATCGATCACGGTGGTGGCCATCTCCGGTACCGCCACCTTGATCGCCTGGATCTCGGTGTGCGCGCCGCGGTTGCCGACCGTGTCCATCAGCCAGGCCGTTTTCAGCACCAGCAGGCGAACCGATTCGATCCGTACCCGTGCCTCGGCGATCCAGTGCTGCACCACGCCCTGATCACCCAGCGGGCGTCCGAACGCCTCCCGGTGCGTGACCCGACGGCACATCAGTTCCAGCGCGCGTTCGGCCATACCGATCGCACGCATGCAGTGGTGGATACGGCCGGGACCCAACCGGGCCTGCGCGATGGCGAATCCCTCGCCCTCGCCGGAGATGATGTTCGTGGCGGGAACCCGGACCTCGTCGAAGTCGATCTCGGCGTGTCCCCCGTGATCACCGTCGGTGTAACCGAACACGTGCATACCCCGCCGGATCGTGACACCGGGTGTGTCCACCGGAACCAGGATCATGCTCTGCTGCCGGTGTCGCTCGGCGGTCGGGTCGGTCTTGCCCATGACGATCAGCACCCGACAGTTCGGGTTCATCGCTCCGGAGGACCACCACTTGCGTCCCGTGATGACGTACTCGTCGCCTTCCCGGCGAATCCGGGTGGCGATGTTGTTCGCGTCCGAGGAGGCGACGTCCGGCTCGGTCATGCAGAACGCCGAGCGGATCTCGCCACGCAGCAGCGGCCCCAACCACCGCTCTTGCTGTCGCTGGTCACCGAACATGTCAAGTACTTCCATGTTGCCCGTGTCGGGGGCCGCGCAGTTCATCGCGGGCGGTGCCAGGTGCGGACTGCGTCCGGTGATCTCGGCGAGCGGCGCGTACTGCAGATTCGTCAGTCCCGCGCCGTGATCGCCGGGCAGGAACAGGTTCCACAGTCCACGCCGACGTGCCTCCTGCTTGAGATCCTCGACCACCTGGGGGACCGACCAGGGATCGGCCGCGTCGCTCACCTGCCGCTCGAATTCCTCCTCGGCGGGATGGACGTGGGTTTCCATGAAGGAATTGATCTCCGAGCGCAGGTTCTCGGTGCGCTCGTCAAAAGTGAAATCCATTCATTTCTCCGGAATGTTGGTCAATCCTTGCTCGATCAACGGTTCGACCAGCGCGCCGACGTGCTCGAATCCCTCACCGACGGTCTGACGCTGTGTGAAGCGGTAGTGGATTCCCTCCAGGATCACCGCGATCTTGAAAAAGCCGAAAGCCACGTACCAGTCCAGCTCGGAAGTATCGACGCTGCTGAGTTCGGCGTAGTGCCGCAGCATCTCGCGCGCGGAGGGAAAACCGAACTCCGGACCCACGCCCTTGGCGATGGGGTTGTCCGCGATGCCGTTGAAGCCCTCCCAGTACACGACCAGCAGCCCGAGGTCGGTGAGTGGATCACCGAGCGTGGCCATCTCCCAGTCGAGCACCGCCCGAATGGCGCAGTCCTCGTCGATCAGCACGTTGTCCAGCCGGTAGTCACCGTGCACGATCGCCGTTGGCCCACCCGTGGGTACGCGTGCGGCCAGCCGGTCCCGGAGCTCGGTGACCCCGCGCAGCTCCCGCTGTTGCGAGGCATCCAGCTGTTTGCTCCAGCGGCGAACCTGACGCCGCAGGAACCCCTCGGGTTTGCCGAAGTCGCCGAGTCCGACCGACTCCGGGTCCACGGCGTGCAGCCGTGCCAGTACCTCGACCAGGTGCATCGCCAGGTCACGGCGCTGCTCGGAACTCAGTGCCCGGGTCTGCTCCTCGCTGCGACACGCCTGGCCCGACACCAGGTCCATGATGAAGAACGGCGCACCGATGACCTGTTCGTCCTCGCAGAGCAGATACGTGCCCGGGACCGGCACGTCGGTTCCGGCCAGTGCGCTCATTACCCGGTATTCGCGGCTCATGTCGTGCGCGGTGGCCAGTACGTGACCGAGCGGGGGACGCCGTAGTACCCAACTGTTCTTCCCGTCACCGATCGCGTAGGTGAGGTTGGATCTTCCACCCTGGATCAACTCGCCGTGCAGCTCGCCGTCGATCAAGCCGGGATGATCGCGCTCCAGGTAGGAACGGAGCGCGCCGAGGTCCAGTCCCGGAGGCTGGGACGTCGCGGTCTCGTCGGACATGGTTACTCCTGCGGGTCGGGTGCGTCGAGGTCTGGGATGAGTTCGGTGAGACGGGTCCGGGTGCGCTTCGCGTCCTGGTGCAGGATCGTGTGCATGCCGATTTCCTCGGCGGCGGCGATGTTGGCTCGCACGTCGTCGACGAACAGCGTGCGTTCCGGTGGCGTGTCCAGTCGCCGTAGCGCCAGGTGATAGATCCGGGGGTCCGGTTTGCGCAGGCCGACCTCGCCGGAGACGATCGCTTGGTCGAACAGCGGTCCCAACCGTTGCCACGGATAGCTGTTGCCCCAGCTGTTGGACAGCAACCCCGTCCGGGTTCCCGAATCACGAAGTGCCGTGACCAGTCGCATCATCTCCTCGTCCGGTTCCATGAACGAGAACAGCCTGGCGAGCAGTCCTTCGGCCACGACCCGTCGCCCGTCCACGCGAAGCAGTCGTTCGGCGAGCATCCCGTCGAACTCCGCGAGGGAGAGCTCGCCGGTCTCGAGGAGGTGGATCGGGGTGTCGTCCGGTGCGTCGCGGCCGACCCATTCCCGAAGGACTGCGGAGAAACTCTCGGATCGGATACCCTCGGCACGTGCCCAGGACTCGACGGCCGTTCGGCCCGGTGTGGTGAGTACGCCCCCGTAGTCGAACACCACGGTGGTTATGGCGGGTTCGGTCCGCATGGTGCGGAGCATACCGACTAGCCGGTATGCTGACCAGGGTCCGAGTTCCGCTCGTTTCGCGCGGTGGTCCGGCGCTGACCGCGGAGCGTTACATTATCAGTCTTTTCAGTAATCTGGATCACACGCGAACGGGCGAAAAACGAAGATCCCTCGTTTGGCGGATCACGTGAACCGCGCGTAGCGATACTGCGCCAAAGGTGTGACTCCGCTCGGCCGGTTACTGCTGTGTTCCAGTGAAATTCTCCAGTCAATTGAATTACGACTCGTATCTATTTTTTCGTCTCGTTTTCCCGGGGGTTGTTCGCCGTTATTGACGAAAAGCCCTACTGGTCGGTAGATATTTTGGTTGCCGCGCGGCATTCCATGTGGAATCCACGTTTCGGACAATCGTTTCAGAGGTGAGACCAATGGCATCTTCCATTCGTTCGGGCGGGACGCGCTTATTGGCGGCGGCCGCTTTCGCCGTCGCCCCCGTGATCGCTCTTGCCCAGCCCGCAGCCGCGGAGAGTTTCTCGCACAACTTCGAGTGCTCGGGGGATTCTCCGCTCGGGGAGCAGCAGTTCAGCTACCAGCAGGACTCGGAGGTGACCGCCCCGGCGAGCGTCGCACCCGGTGAGCAGTTCGACATCGTCATCGACCCGTCCGTCAACACCGTGCCCTCCGAGGTGAACGGTTTCGGCGTGGAGCAGATCGACGGCTTGGATCTCAAGCTGCCGGTGCCCGAGAACACCACCCACGTCTCGACCTCGCAGACCGGTGGCTCCAACCTCGGCACTCCGGCGCCCACGATCGACGTGAGCAACGGAATCGCCACGCTGCACGTGTCCGGTCCGATCGCCGGCGGGGCCGAGTTCGAGCTGCCCACCGTGACCGCCACGCTGCAGGCGGGTAGCTCCGGTCCGATCGAGACCCACCTCTACGGCACCGCCTACGACGATCCGGGTCTGACGTTCAACGCGCAGGTTTCCTCAATTCTCGGAAGTATCGATGTTCCGACGAGTTGCTATCCCTCGCCCAATCCCGTGCTGACCACCACCAGCGTCAGCTGAACCAAAAAACTGGAGGGCTTTCCGCGGAAAGCCCTCCAGTTTTTGTTCCGTCGGTCTCACGCCGATGTCAGGCGGCGTCCTCCTTCAGCATGTCGGAACATTTTTCACCGATCGCCATCGTGGTGATATTCGGATTCACTGCCACGAGGAACGGCATCGCCGAGGCGTCGGCCACCCGTAAACCGTGCACTCCCTTCACACGCAGCCTGGCGTCCAGCGGCGCGTTCTCGCCGTTGCCCATCGGAACCGAGGCAGCCGGGTGGTACACCGTGTTGTGCGTGGCACGCAGATAATCGGCGATCTCGTCGTCGGAGACCACATCCGGTCCGGGATGCAGTTCGGCCCCGGCCCACTCGCGCATCGCTGGCCGGCTCACGATCTCACGTGCCAGTTTGATGCCGTGGGTCATCACCCTGATGTCGTGCGGGTCGGTGAAGTAGCGTGGATCCACCGCGGGTTTGTCCCGGAAATCCCTGCTGCGCAGACGTACCGTCCCCACCGAACGGCTCCGCGTGACGTTCGGGGTCAGGCAGAACCCGTTCTCCGTGCTCGGATATCCCTGCCGCACGGTGTGCATGTCGAACGGCACCGAACCGAAGTGGAACATCAGATCGGGGCGGTCGAGACCGGCCTCGGTGGTCGTGAAGATGCCGATCTCCCACCACTGGGTGGAGTCCTGCACCATCGGTTTGGCCGCGTCCCAGCCGATCACCCCTTCCGGGTGGTCCTGCAGGTTCGACCCCACGCCGGGGGAATCGACCAGCACGTCCACCCCGACCGAACGGAGGTGCTCGGCGGGACCGATACCGGACAGCATCAGCAGCTTCGGGGTGTCGATGGCGCCTGAGCTGAGCACCACCTCCCGCCGCGCCGTCACCCGTTCGGTCCGGATGCCGTCGGCCGCCAGGCACTCCACTCCCGTGGCCCGGTTCCCGTCGAAGACCACCCGCTTGACCCTGGCGTCGGTGCGTACGTGCAGGTTCGGACGGTTGCCCATGATCGGGTGCAGGTACGACACCGAGGAGGAAGCCCTGGTGCCGTCCTCGTGGGCGTTGATCTGGAACCAGTTGGCACCGTGGGTGACCGTCCGGCCGGAATTGAACTCCGTGATCGGGATACCGGTCTCTTCACAGGCACGCAGCAGCGCACTGCCGCAGGGGTCGTTCGGTGGAACGTTGCGCAAGCGGACCGGGCCCTGGTGACCGTGGTGTTCCGAGGGCGACTCGTTGTTCTCCAGCCTGCGGTAGAGCGGGAAGACGTCCGAGGCGCCCCAGCCCGTGGCCCCCATCGACTCCCACTCGTCGAGGTCCTCCGCCGGAGCCCAGAAGGCGATGCAGGAATTGTGCGAGGAGCAGCCGCCGAGCACCTTCGCACGCGCGTGCCGCATGAAGGAGTTTCCGCTTTCCTGCGGCTCGATCGGGTAGTCCCAGTCGAAGCCCGACTCCAACAGCGACATCCACTGCTTCAGTTCCAGGACCTCGCGTTTGTCCTGGTCGGTGGGGCCGGCCTCCAGCAGGCACACCGTGATGTCCGGGTCCTCCGACAGTCGTGCGGCGAGCGCGGCTCCTCCGCTGCCGCCTCCCACGACGACGTAGTCGAAAGCGGTCGCCTCATCACTCATCGTTGCTCTCCTGTTCTGTGCGCGACACCGCGATACGTCCTGGGCCCGTCGAAGCCGGGGACGATCGGGAGCTCACCGGTTCGCCCCGCGGCCGTCGAACGGATCGCCGCGGGCGGAGTCCGGCGTGGTTGGTTCCGGGACGTCGGTGGTTCGGGGGGATTCGGAGTCCACTCGACGGAACGGATCGATCACCTCGGTGGTCGCGTCGACCACCGACGCCCCGAGGTCGGGGAAGCTCACGCGTTCGGCCGCTGTCCCGCGAACCAGTACTGCGGTCCTGGACGGAGGTTCTGGTAGACGTGCTTGACCTCCTGGTATTCCCGGAGGCCGCCGCCGCCCAGCTCACGTCCGATACCGGACTGCTTGAAGCCGCCCCACTCGGCCTGGGGCAGGTAGGGGTGGAAGTCGTTGATCCACACGGTGCCGTGCCGCAGCCGCCCGGCCACCCGCTGCGCCTTGCTCACATCGGAGGTGAACACCGCACCGGCCAGGCCGTAGTGCGTGTCGTTGGCGATGCGCACGGCCTCGTCCTCGTCGTGGAAGCGTTCCACGGTCAACACCGGTCCGAAGGATTCCTCGGACACGGCGACAGAGCCCTGCCGTACCTCGTCGAGCACGGTGGGCAGGTAGAAGTAGCCAGCCCGCAGCTCGGCGTCCTCCGGGCGGCTCCCGCCGGTACGCAGCACCGCTCCCTCCTCGATCGAGCGAGCCACGTAGTCCTCGACCTTGGCACGGTGTTCTGCCGAGATCAGCGGCCCGGACTCGGCGGTCTCGTCGAAGGGGCCGCCTAGTCCGATGCGCTCGGCACGCCGCACGATCTCGTCGACCAGTGCGTCGTGGATCTCGTCCTGCACGATCAGTCGGGCGCCCGCCGAGCAGACCTGGCCGGAGTGCAGGAAGATCGCGGTCAACGCGTAGTCCACGGCGGTTTCGAAGTCCGCGTCGGCGAACACGACGTTCGGGTTCTTCCCGCCCAGCTCGAGGGCGACCCGTTTCACGGTCGCGGCGGCCGAGGCGGCGATGTTCCGACCGGTGTGCAGTCCACCCGTGAACGAGACCAGGTCGACGTCGGGGTGTTCCGCGAGCGGGGCTCCGGTCTCGGCGCCGTTGCCGAGAACCAGGTTTCCCACGCCCGCGGGCATGCCCGCCTCACGGAGTGCGCGCATCAGCAGCATCGCGGTACTCGGAGTCAGCTCACTCGGCTTGAGCACGAAGGTGTTGCCCGCGGCGAGAGCGGGAGCGACCTTCCAGGCCACCTGCAGCAGCGGGAAGTTCCACGGTGTGATCAGGCCGCACACGCCGACCGGTTCGTAGTCGACCCTGCTGATGGCATCGGTGGAACCGGTGTTGACGACGTGGCCCGCGTCGGTTCCGGCGATCTTGCCGTAGTAGCGGAAGCACGCGGCGATGTCGTCCATGTCGTAGCCGCTCTCGACCAGCCGCTTACCGGTGTCCAGCGACTCCGCGCGTGCGAATTCCGCACGGTCGCGGACCAGGATCTCACTCACCCGTAGCAGCAGGTCGCCGCGTTCCCAGGGCGAGGTGGCCGGCCACGTTCCCTCGTCGAACGCGGCCCGGGCCGCCGCTATGGCGTTTTCGGCGTCCGTGCGGTCGCCCTCGGAGACCGTGATCACCGGAGAACCGTCGGCGGGGCAGCGGATCTCCCGGGTTTTCCCGGCCGAGGCCGCCTGCCACACACCATCGATGAACAGGGTGCCGGAAGCGGTCGGATCCCCGGTTCGCGTGGCGATCGACTCGTTCGGCGGGGCGTGGGTCTGCGACATAGTGAGTTTCCCGTCGAGGCTGCTTGCTTGCTTTCCGAGTGGCACGCCACCCGGCCGTTCGGCCGTGCCCGGCAACACTCGGTGGATCACCGCGGCGCGGGTGAGCGCTCCCCGGGGGCGTCCGGTCCGGGCGGCGAGGTCCCGTCACCGGGTGGTTGTCCGGCGCGGCCACTGGTTCCGTCGTCGTGTACCGGGACGGTGTGTACCTGGGGCGAGCCCGTACGGCACGTACCAGCGGCTGCCGGGGGCGAACTCTAGCAGTTTTTATGTACAGATGTACACATAGTTGCTCATAAGGGATCCTGTTCGATCATTGTCGAGTCTTTGACCGGCCAAGAAGCGGTTGTCGTGAGGTGGGTCGCATCGCCGTCCGGTGGTTTCGTGGCAGGGTGTTGTTCGTTCTGCGGGTCGGAATCACCGAAGGTGTTCCGGCGAGTACGAGGTGTAGGTGAATCGGCGGAGGGCGCACGACAGACGATGACCACGACGGACTCCGAGTCGCTGCACGCGACGGTCGATGAGCGACGAGGTCGGAACGGCGGTTCGCGCAAGGATCCCGGGCGGCGGGAACGAATCGCCCGGGCCGCGATCAGCGTCGTCGCCGAGCGTGGCATCGAGAAGATCACCCACCGTGCGGTGGCCGCGGCGGCCGGTGTTCCGCTCGGTTCCACGACCTATCACTTCGCCACGCTGGACGACCTGCTCGCCGTCGCGCTGCGACAGGCGGCCCAGGACAACGTCGCCGAACTGCGGGAGTGGGCGGACGGAATGGACTCCGGCGTCGATCTGCCCGCCGTGTTGACCGATCTGGTGCTGCGCTACCTCGGCCCCGAGCGGGAACGTACCGTTGTGGAACACGAACTCTACGTGGCCGCGCTGCACCGTCCCGCCCTGCGGGCTGCCAGCACCGAGTGGGACGGGGCGTTGCGGGACCTTTTCACCGCTTACACCGACGAGGTCTCGGGCAAAATGCTCGCGGCGGTGTTCTGCGGCCTGCTGTGGCAGGGGATCGTTCGTGAACCGTTGCCCGATCGCGACGAGATCGAGACGATCTTTCGGCGTGCGGTCGGCGATACCGCCCACGGCTGAGCCGGTTTTCTCGTATTGTCCGGTCCGACACCGGACGGTTACCCGCTTTTTCGTCCCTGCCGTTGATCGCCGCACCGGTTGGTGTGGACAATGTGTGGCAGCGATCCGTTTCCAGCCCGTGTGCACAGTGCGATGTGAACCGTACGTAGTTCAGTCGAGTGGCGGACATCGCCGGACGCATTTCGGGTGTAAAACGGAAATTGCCGCGTCGGGGGCGTGGCTCGCTCCAACCACATGCAACCACTGAGTGATCAGGGATGGGGTGAGACCGTGGGGCACAATGACAGCCGTGAGCTAGTGCCGCTCGAGTCGGATTTCGACGTCGTGTGGCGCGGATTCCGGCGTTCGCAGGTGCAGTTCTACATTCAGCAGACCGAGGCCGAGGTTCGGATGCTGACCGAGGATCGCGATTCCGCTCTAAGCCAGGTATCCGACCTCAACACCCAGCTCGAACAGGCACGTGCCGAGATCGATTCGTTACGCAGGCAGCTGGACGATGTCTGCCGCACTCCTGTCGAGGAGAAGGCGCTGTCGGATCGGTTGCGTCGTATGGTCCAGCTGGCCAACGACGAGGCTGCCGAGATCATTTCCTCGGCCCGGGCGACGGCCGAGCACGAGTGGTCGCGTTCGGAGCAGGCCGCCTCCGAACTCCGTGCCAGGTACGAGCGGTTGGTCGCCGAGGCGGACGAATGGCGGCAGCAGGCGCAGGACCAGCGGCAGCAGGCGCTGGAGCAGACCAGTCGTGAGATCGAGCGAATGGCCGAGGAGGCCGAGCAGCACCGCCGCAGGCTGGACCGCGACGCCGAGCAGCGACGCAACGAGATCGAGCGCGACTTCGAGATATCGATGGCGGCACGCCGTCAGGAGGCCATGCGCGAACTGGCCGAACGTGACCTCGCCAGCAGGCAGGAGGCCGAGCGGCGGATCAGCGAGGCGGCGGCCGAGGCGGAACGGCGCACCAAGCGCGCCAACGAGCAGGTCGAGGCGATGCGGGCACTGCGTCGCAACATGGCCGAGCAGGTCAGGGCGGGTCAGCATCTGCTCAGCGAGGCGGAGCCGTTCCTGGCCGCCTCGGTGACCGGGACCGAGTCCGAGCAGGCCGATGACTACGTGCGGGAAACGACCCGTGGTGAGGACTCGGACGAGATGCGGGACGAACCGGTCGAACTGCCCAGGCAACGGGCGGTCGAGCAGGCAGACGCGTCCGAGGACGAGGACACGACCGTGTTGTCGGGTGCCTCCGGCGGGCAGGCCGAGAAGAGCTGAGCGTTCCGCTCGCCACGGGCGAAGAGGCCTCCGGGCGTGGAGCAGCGTTCGCGAGAGCCGTACCGTGGTGGCTCGGAGCGCACGGTGCGCGGTGTCCGCTTTCGGTGTTCGCCGGGAACGGGCACCGGGCACGCGTAACCCGCCGAGGTATCCGCGCGGCGCTTCCGCTGGTCCCGGGAGTCCCTCCGGAAGTCCGGTCGAGTGCCACCGAACCGGTGGTCGGGTCGGCGTCTCGGCAGTGTTGCGGGAAACATCCGGCAGCGTCCTGCGCCACGTGTCCCGCCGCCCCGCCGTGCGTCCGACTCGGCTCGCGAGAAGCGGCTGAGCCCGTCCCGTCCCCTCACCCGACTCAGCGGCAGGGGGCCGGAGAGTCTCTCCGAGCAGGGCTTGTCGGCTCGTTTCCCCGGCGGTCCGCTCGGCGGAATCTCGCGCGGGTCCTCGCCGCGGCCGGGCTCGACATCGGGCGGGTGCCGCGCCACGCCTCCGAGAGGACACGTGGGAGCTCCGGCGGGCCACCGACCCGCGGGAGCGGTCGTTTCGGCGCGGGTAGCGCCGAAAAATGCCGGCGTGGCAACACGCCCGGTGGAAACATCCGAACCGGCCAAGTACTACGTACTACGAGGATCCGTTCTCCGGAGGAGACGATGGTGTCGACGCTCCGCGGCGCCGTTTCACCCGCCGAGCTGGGCACGGTCCTGATGCACGAACACGTGTTCGTACTCGGTACCGAGTTCCTCGCGAACGTGCCGCACTACTGGGACGAAGGCGCACGAGTCGAGGACGCCGTCAACAAGTTGCGCGGACTGCGCTCCGCCGGGATCGACACCATCGTTGATCCGACCGTTCTCGGCCTCGGCCGGGACCTGCCCCGCCTGCTCCGCGTCAACGAGCACGTCGACATCAACATCGTTCCCGCGACGGGTGTCTACACCTACAACGAGGTGCCTCCGCAGTTCTGGTTCCGCGGCCCCGGGCTCATGTTCGACGGGCCCGACCCGATGACCGAGCTCTTCGTTCGCGAGCTGACCGAGGGAATAGCAGACACGGGAGTCAGGGCGGCGTTTCTCAAGTGCGCCATCGACAGTCCGGGCCTCACACCGGGAGTGGAACGCGTGATGCGCGCGGTGGGGGCGGCACACCGTCGTACCGGGGCACCGATAACCGTGCACACCAACCCGCACAACGGTTCGGGCCGGACCGCCCTGCGGGTGCTGTCCGAGGAGCGGGTCGACCTGGGCAAGGTCGTGATCGGGCACAGCGGCGACACCACGGACCTGGACTACCTGACCGAGATCGCCGACGCGGGCTGCCTGCTCGGGATGGACCGCTTCGGGCTGGACGCCCTGCTGGACTCTGGGAGCCGTGTCGCCACGGTGGCGGAGCTGGTGCGGCGCGGTTACGCGGAAAGCGTCGTGCTCTCGCACGACGCCTCCTGCTTCATCGACTGGTTCGACGAAGACGAGCTGGCCCGTGCCGCGCCCAACTGGCACTACCGGCACATCGATCAGGAGGTGCTGCCCGCGCTGCGGGAGAGAGGCGTTACGCGGGAACAGCTCGACACCATGCTGGTGGACAATCCGCGCCGCTACTTCTCGTAGCGCCTCGTTCGGGAACCGAGCGCGGGGATTCGAGGCCACCGCGCTCCACGAGCGGCACGAGCCCTCCTAGTCGTATCGGTCGTTCAGGACGTTTCCGACGGGCGCGGTGTGACGTGCGACTCCAGCGAGGCCCACCCGGCGTCGGCATCGCTCCACCCTCCGGAGGCGCTCAGCACCGCGATTCCCGAGGTCTTCAGCTCCACGCTCGTGCCGGTCAACAGTGTGACCAGCTCCTCCAGTCCCGGATTGTGCGCGATCAGCAGCACGGTGCGGTCCTCGTCGGAGAGCTCGCGGACCAGGGCGAGCAGCTCGCCGGTGTCCGCCCCGTACAGTCTCGGCTCGTGCTCGACCCGCGCGGCCGTGGCGAGTTCGGGAAGCAGTAGCTCCCCGGTCTCTCGAGCCCGGACGGCGGTGGAACAGCGGACGAGGTCGACAGGACCTTCGTGCTCGCGCAGCCATCGGCCCGCCGACGGGGCTTCGCGTCGGCCCCGAGCGGCGAGTGGCCGATCGTGGTCGGCCACCTCGGCGGTGCGGTCCGACTTGGCGTGCCGGACTGTGACGAGTCGGCGTTGTCGGTCCCGCATCGCCGTACTCCTTCCGCGGTCGAAAGGCCCGTGGCAGAACCCGCTCGAGTGCTCGACCGGCCAAGGCCCTCGGGAGACGTATACCGGTGGGCCTCAGCTCAACGCGCTCGGGTCGGCCGGGACATCCACCCCGTGTTCGCGTAGTACGTCCAGGGAGACGACCTCGACGGCACGCTCGTGCGTGGCTGCCAGCACCACGGGAGGGGCCACTCCCGCGTGGTAGGCCTCGAGCCAGCGAGAGGCGCAGACGCACCAGCGGTCCCCGGCCTGCAGACCGGGAAAACCGAACTGGGGCAGCGCGGCCGTGAGATCGTTGCCCGACTCGCGCTGCTGCTCCAGGAATTCGTTGGTGACCACCGCGCACACCGAGTGGTTTCCGGTGTCCTCCGGGCCGGACGCGCAGCAGCCGTCGCGGTGGAAACCGGTAAGCGGATCGGTGCCGCACTCTTCGAGAGGCTCGCCGAGGACATTGCGCTCGTTGCTCATACCCCCAGCATGGCAGCCACTGCGACACGGATCACCGCCCGCTTCGACGGCCGCGGTGGAAGGTATAGGGTCGATGTGGTTTGGTTCGGACCTCTGTTGCCGTACTTCGCGGGGGTCGATTCCGACGTTTCGGGACGATATCGACACGCTGAGTCACTTATTGGCCCTCTGAGTACTACCTACGAGAGCAATCTAGGTAGTCGTGTACGTGTTTTCCGGTGGTTACGTGCACGCTCAGTGCTGGGAGTCTGGGGACTCGTGAATACCCCCGGCCAACACAACCCCGAAGAAGAACCCCGTGAACCGGTCGGCTCTTCCGAGTCGGCAGACGCCAGCGAGCGTCGAGCGAACCCGGAGCGACCCTCGAACGCACCGGGTGCTTCCAACGGTTGGCAGCGTAGCGCGCGCGGCGCCGAGCAGTTCGCGCGTGACACCGCCTACCGGCTGCGCCCCGTCGCGCGTCGAACCACGGATCGGATCATCCGGTGGTTGCGGCAAGTGCTGGCCGCACTGGCGACGCTGACCCAACGTGTGGTGCGCTGGGCCGCTCCTTACGCGCGTCGCGCGCACGCATGGCTGATCCCCGCCATCGAGGGGGTGCAACGCCGAATCGATCCAGTCGCGCGGCGCGTGCGGCAGCGGCTTTCGCCGGTGATCGAACCGGTCCGGCAGCGGCTGGCCCCCACCGCACACCGGATACGCGACGAGCTGCGTCCCCGCGTCGCCAAGCTGCGCGCGAGGTTGCCGGAGAGCTCCGGTCGCCACCGGGCGCAGTTGCGCAGCCGTTCGGTGCAGCTGACCGCGGCTGCGGCGGCCTTCGGCGTGCTGGCGATCCTCGTCGGCACCGCGGGACCCGACACCGGCGAGCGGACCACCGCGGCGGCCCACACGGTCGAGCTGCGTTCCCCCGACCAGGCGCAGTCCGACCAGGGTGGAACCCAACAGGACTCCTCCTCGGAGCAGGACTCCGCTTCGGACCAGGAGCGGGCCGAGAATCCCGACTCGGACAGCGCCCCCGTGGCCAAGAGCTCCCCCGCGAAGCCCGCCGTCGACATTCCGCCGAACGCGCACGGCATCGACGTTTCCAACCACAACGGCCCCATCCAGTGGAACGAGGTGGCCGCCTCCGGTGAGCACTACGCCTTCGTGCTGGCGACCGATGGCGGAAACTTCACCAATCCGATGTTCGACCAGCAGTTCAACGGCGCCAAGAACGCCGGAATGCTCGCCGGTGCCTACCACTTCGGCAGGCCCACCGGCTCCGCTGTCGGACAGGCCGACCGGTTGCTGAACACGATGGGATCGACCGACGACGGAAAGACCCTTCCGCCGGTGCTGGACCTGGAGGTCTCGCCCAACGGAGGCGGCTGCTACGGCAAGACGTCCGGCCAGCTGCACTCCTGGACCCAGAGCTTCCTCGACAGGGTGAAGTCCAAGACCGGCGAGGACGCCATCGTCTACGCCAGCCCGTCGTTCTGGAGCAGCTGCATGGCGGGCTCGCAGGAATTCTCGGAAAACCCGCTGTGGTTGGCCTCCTACGGGGTCCCGCAGCCGAGCCTGTTCGGTGGTTGGGACGCCTACTCGTTCTGGCAGTACACCAACAAGGGCAGCGTCCCCGGTATCACCGGCCCGGTGGACAGGAACTTGTTCCAGGGCAGCGGTTCCGACCTGCTCGAACTCGCCCGGTGAGTACGACCGTCCGCTGAGCGACACGGTGCGGTCGAAAACAGAACGATCGTGTCAACAGCGCGGTAGCGACAGCAGGGGCGTCCACCCGGGTGGGCGCCCCTGTTTCGTGTTCGGTTGGGGCGAGACCGGTCGGCACCACTCGGTCTCCCGTAGTCCGGTGGTGCGCTCCGCCGTGCGCAGCTGTTCCGATGTACTTCGCCTACTGCGGCCAGGAGGGTGCCCGGCTCGAGTTACTACCGGGTAAGCTTACGCGGAGCCGGAACCGAAACATGTTTCAGCCTGCTCGTTCCGCGATGTTCCGGATGCGTGAGGTGAATCGTGCGAATTGCGCTGCTTTCCTATCGAAGCAAGCCGCACAGCGGCGGGCAGGGTATCTATGTTCGTCACCTCAGCAGCGGACTCGCCGAACTCGGACACGAGGTCGAGGTCCTGTCGGGACAGCCGTATCCGGAACTGGACGAGGGAGTGCGGCTGACCCGGGTTCCCAGCCTCGATCTTTACCGGGAGTCCGACCCGTTCCGAACCCCGCACCCCCGTGAGCTGCGCGGCCCGCTCGACCTGGCCGAACTGGGGATCATGTGGTCGGCGGGCTTTCCCGAACCGTTGACGTTCAGCCTGCGTGCCGCACGGATACTGCGCTCCAGGGCGGGCGAGTTCGACGTCGTGCACGACAACCAGTCCCTCGGTTACGGCCTGCTCAACCTGCGCCGCTCCGGGATTCCGCTGGTGGCCACCGTGCACCATCCCATCACCCACGACCGGCGTGTCGAACTGGCGGCCGCCCAGGGGTGGCGCAAGCTCGGGGTTCGACGCTGGTACGGCTTCCTGCGGATGCAGCGCCGAGTGGCCCGCCGCGTCCCCCGAGTGCTGACCGTCTCGGAGTCCTCGGCCGAGGACATCGTGCGCGACTTCGCCGTGGACCGGGCGAACCTGCGGGTCGTGCCGCTCGGGGTGGACCCCGAGGTTTTCCGCCCACCCCATCGCCCCAGGGTTCCGGGGCGAATCGTGGCCATGGCCAGCGCGGACACCCCGATGAAGGGCATCGGTACGCTACTGGAGTCAGTGGCGAAACTGCGCACCGAGCGCGCCGTGGAACTGGTGCTGGTCGCCAAACCCACCAAGGGTGGGCCCACCGAGCGGTTGATCGAGGAACTGGCCATCGGTGACGTGGTCCGAACGGTCAGCGGACTCACCGACGAGCGGCTCGCCGAGCTGTTCGGCTCCGCCGAGATCGCCTGTGTTCCGTCGCTGTACGAGGGCTTCTCGCTGCCGACGGTGGAGGCCATGGCCTGCGGTACCCCGCTGGTCGCGAGCCGGGCTGGTGCGATTCCCGAAGTGGTGGGGCCCGACGGAACCACCGCCGAACTCGTGCCGCCCGGCGACGCGGAAGCACTCGCCGCGAGGTTGGGCACGCTGCTGGCCGATCCCAGCCGCAGGGCCGCGCTGGGCGAAGCGGGCAGACAGCGGGTTCTCACCCGCTACAGCTGGTCGTCGGTGGCAGCCGCCACGGTCGACTGCTACGCCGAGGCGATCGAAGCAAGCAGAAAAGGGCGGTGAAGCGTTGCTGACGGTGGATTTCGACACGCTCGGAGTACGACCGGGCCAGCGAGTGCTGGATCTGGGGTGTGGTGCCGGTCGGCACGCGTTCGAACTCTATCGGCGCGGGCTGGACGTGGTTGCCTTCGACCACGACGAATCCGATCTGGCCGACGTGGCCGCGATGTTCGGCGCCATGGAGCAGGCGGGCGAGGTTCCCGCCACGGGGGCTGCCACCACCGTGCAGGGCGACGCGCTCGACCTGCCGTTTCCGGACGAGTCCTTCGATCACGTCATCGCCTCGGAGATCCTCGAGCACATTCCCGAGGACGACAAGGCGATGCACGAGCTGGTACGGGTCCTCAAACCGGGTGGGCGCGTGTCCGTCACCGTTCCCAACCGGTTCCCGGAACGGGTCTGCTGGGCACTGTCCGAGGAGTACCACCGCGTCGAGGGTGGCCACGTTCGTATCTACCAGCGACAGCAGTTGTTCGGCAGGCTGCGCTCGGCCGGACTGCGGCCGGTTCACCACCACTACGCCCACGCGCTGCACTCGCCGTACTGGTGGCTGAAGTGCGCGGTGGGGGTCGATCGTGATCACCCGTTCACGCGGTTGTACCACCGACTGCTGGTGTGGGACATGCTCCGGGCACCGTGGTTGACCAGGAGCCTGGAGCGCGCCCTCAACCCGGTGCTGGGCAAGAGCATCGTCACCTACCTCTACAAGCCCGGGGTGACAATTGCCTGAGGTTCCGGCGGTCGACGGAGTGCTGTCGGCGACCGAGGTGGCCACCACCGTCGAATCCGTCCGAGCCGTCCAGGAACCCTCCGGGGCGATCCCCTGGTACCCGGGTGGACACCTCGATCCGTGGGATCACGTCGAATCGGCCATGGCGCTGTCCGCGGGTGGGCACTTCGCCGCCGCCGAGCGGGCCTACGAGTGGTCGGCCCGCAACCAGCGTGCCGACGGGTCCTGGCCCATGCGGTTCCGGAACGGCGGGATCGAGGACCACGGCGCGGACACCAACTTCTGCGCCTATCTCGCGGTCGGCGTCTGGCACCACTTCCTTATCACCGGTGATCGTGAGTTCGCGGCGCGGTTGTGGCCCACCGTACGAGCCGGGATCGATCTCGTGCTCTCGGCCCAACTGCCCCGCGGCGAGATTCGCTGGGCGGTCGGCGTCGACGGGAGCACGCTACCGGAGTCGCTGCTCACCGGGTGTTCCAGTATTCACCACAGCCTGCGCTGCGCGTTGGCGCTGGCCGAGTCGATGGGCAGCCCCCAGCCGAGCTGGGAGATCGCGTTGGGGCGGTTGGGCCACGTGCTGCGTGCCCACCCGGAGGCGTTCACGAGCAAGGACCGCTACTCGATGGACTGGTACTACCCCGTCCTCGGCGGTGCGGTCCGCGGTGAGCAGGGTCGCGAGCGGTTGCGTGGCCGCTGGTCCGACTTCGTGGTCGCCGGTCTCGGTGCCCGTTGCGTGTCCGACCACCCCTGGGTAACCGGTGCTGAGACCTGCGAACTCGTGTTGAGCCTGGACGCGCTCGGCTGGCACTCCGACGCCGTTCGACTGTTCCGCGATATGCAGCACCTGCGTGAGACCGACGGTTCCTACTGGACCGGCTTCGTCTACAGCGACGCCAAGAACTGGCCCGTGGAGCACACCACCTGGACTGCGGCCGCCGTGGTCCTGGCTGCTGACGCGCTTTCCCGGACCACACCGGGGAACGGTGTTTTCCGTGCGAGAGGACTGCCGGACGGGCTGCTCGGCGAGAACGAGTCCGAGTGCGGTTGCCTAACCGAGGCAGACCCCGCCACCGACGCGCTGCAGCACCCGTAGCGAGCCGGTGACCGAGACCTCGCGGAACTCACCGCTGTTCAGGGCTCTTCGGTAGATCCGGTACGGTGCTCGGCCGCCGTCGGCGGGATCGGGGAACACGTCGTGCAGCACCAGTGCTCCCCCACGGCGTATCCAGGGGGACCAGCCCTCGAAGTCGGCGCTCGCCGCCTCGTCGGTGTGCCCGCCGTCGACGAACAGCATCGAGATCGGGGTGCGCCAGATCGCGGCGAGTGCGGTCGAGCCGCCCACGACCGCCATGACCCGGTCCTCGAGTCCGGCATCGGAGATGGTCCGGCGGAACCGTCCCAGCGTGTCCAGCCGTTCGTCCGCGGGATCCACCAGTTCGGGGTCGTGGTACTCCCAGCCCGGTTGGTGCTCCTCGGAACCCCGGTGGTGGTCGACCGTCACCACCAGGCCACCGGTCGCGGCGGCAGCGGCTCCCAGGTAGATCGCCGATTTGCCGCAGTAGGTACCGATCTCCACGGCGACCCCGTCGGCGAGGTACGCCATCGCTGTTTCGAACAACGCCGTGCCCTCGGAATCCGGCATGAATCCGGTCGCGGAACGGGCTGCTTCGAGCAACCGCGGTGGCATTCGGTGCCGCGGTGCGTCGGCTGTGGCGTCTGTCGGCGAGGCTGCGGCCACCCTGGTTCCTTCTCGTGTCGCTGGACTGCGGACTGGCTGTCGAACGTGATTCTAGTAGGCCGTCCCGGCGGAGTTCCGCTGTTCCCGCTCGGCGGGACCTCCGTGCGCTCTCGTGTGCCGGGGCGGCAGGACAGCCGGTGATGGAACTCCCCGGCCAGACCCTTTCCCACCTCCCCACCTCGGCCCCGCGCGGGCTGGTGGTTCGCATCCCCACGTCGTCGATCGGCCGAGTAAGGCGGAAACGGGTAGCGTGGCCGTATGGCGTCACTCTCGCTGACCACCGAGCGGTTGTTGATACGCGGCTGGAGGGTCGAGGACGCCGATGCGGCTTTCCGCATCTACGGCAATCCCGAAGTCGCGATGTGGCTGGCCCCCATGATGCAGCGCGTCACCGATCCGAGTGCTATGCGCTCGGTGCTGGAGGCGTGGGTGGAGTCCGCCCCCAATCTGGCACCGCCGACCGGGCGCTGGGCGATGGTGCGCCGCTCGGACAACGTGCTGATCGGTGGGCTCGCGCTGCGCCTGCTCCCGCCCTACGAGGAGGACATCGAGATCCGGTGGCAGGTCAGTCAGCACGAGTGGGGGAAGGGCTATGCCACGGAAGGTGCGCGGGCGCTGCTCGGGTGGGCGTTCACCCAGGACGTCGACGAGGTCTTCGCGGTCGCGCGTTCCTCCAACGCACGTGCGGTCGCCACCGCGCGAAAGCTCGGCATGGAGTGGGTCGGTGAGACCACCAAGTACTACGGCCTGCTGTTGCAGGTGTTTCGCGTCCGGCGGGCCGACTTCAACGGCCCGGTCCCCCCGCGGTAGTGACAACGGCCGCGTTCGGTGCTCCCACGGCCGATTCACGTGTTTTCGTCCGCTCCCGCCGGGCTGTTCTCGGTAGTGGTGGAGAATTCGGTCTGGCTTCCGCTCGAAAGTGGAAATTCGGTTGTAGTACGTTCCGGAGCGGAAATGTTTTGTCTTCCGGCGCGGATGTTGCCCTCCACCGGTGGAATCGTTCGCCGCTCAGTCTTTCGCTCTCGAATCGGGTTTTCGTTTTTCGGCTCGCGACGACATCGGGAGATTCGGTGTCGCGTGGTGCCGCTGCACGGCCGCTTCCGGCACGGGTGCCGCGGTTCCCACCGTAAGACCGGGGTTCCCTAACCCAGTGCTCGCCACGACAGGCTGCTGTTGGGCGAGTGCGACGCCGGTCCGGTTCCGCCGGTTCGGCGACGAAAGCACGGCGATTCAGTCGCCGTTTTGGCGTTCGCTCTTAATTATCAGGCACGTGACAAGAAGATCGTCCGTCATGCGCACCGGAATGCGTGTTGTTTCTTTCCCGGTGTTTCGAGCGTTCGTTCGTCTTGACACCGCCTCTCCCGCGTGAAAAATTCGCTCCGTTGCGGGATCCGATGCTTCGTGCTTTTCGTTTCGTTCGTTGTCGGTATTCGTGTTTTGTCCTCAGCGTGGGAAGGTGTTATGGAATCTACGGCCGCGGAGTTCGCGCCGCACGACGGGACGACGACTCTGACCGGGTACCTGGACCGCTCCGCGGTGGAGCGACCGGATGCCACCGCGATCACCTTCGTCGACTACGAGGCGAGCAGGGACGGTCTCACCACTTCGTTGACGATCTCCGAGTTGCATCGTCGTGTTCACGCGGTGGCGGCCTGGACGGCACACCGCTGTGAGCAGGGAGAACGGGTGGCGATCCTCGCTCCGCAGGGAATCGAGTACGTCATCGGCTTCCTGGGAGCCATCCGGGCCGGTGCCATCGCGGTTCCGCTGTTCCAGCCGGACATGCCCGGCCAGGAGGGCAGGCTCGATGCCGTACTCGACGACTGCGAACCGGCGTGCGTGCTGACCACGAAGGACACGTTCGACCGGGTTCGAGAGGTGATCCGGCAGCGCGGTGCCCGTGCGCCGCGTGAGTGCCTGGCCGTAGACACCCTCCAGGAGGATTGGTCGTCCGAGTCGCTTCCGCCGACCGCCGCACCGGATGATGTCGCCTACCTGCAGTACACCTCCGGTTCGACGCGGGTGCCCGCAGGCGTGCGGATCACGCACGCCAATGTGGTCGCCAACGCGCGACAGGCCCTGTCGGCCTACTTCGGCGAGCGTATCGAGGGCGGGGCCACCGTCAGCTGGCTACCGCTGTTCCACGACATGGGGCTGGTGCTGTCCGTGGCTGCCCCCGTGGTGGGTGGCATAAAGTCCGTGTTGCTGGACCCCGCGGCGTTCCTGCGGCAGCCGGGACGCTGGTTACGCCAGCTCGCGGCGAACCCGCGCTGCATCACCGCCGCTCCCAACTTCGCCTTCGACTACACCGCGGCCAGGGTGACCGACCGGGAGAAGGCGTGGACGAGACTGGACCGGGTGGTCGCGATGATCAACGGCAGCGAGCCCGTGCTGCCGTCGACCGTGGAGCGGTTCAACCGAGCGTTCGAGTTCTGCGGTCTGCGCCCGGAGACCCACCGTTGCTCGTTCGGACTGGCGGAGGCGACCGTGTTCGTCGCCACCAGCCCGGCCGGGACCGCTCCCCGAAGTGTTCGGTTCGACCGCGATTCCCTCGGTAGGGGAGCAGCGGTAACGGCGAACGACGATGCCCCGTCGAGCACGCTGGTCTCCTGCGGCAGCCCGCTCGGGCAGCGGGTGGCCATCGTCGGTCCCGAGTCCCACCGCCCGCTCCCGGAAGCGGCAGTGGGGGAGATCTGGGTGAACGGCCCCAACATCGGACAGGGCTACTGGAAGTGGGACGGTGCCGCCTCCGACGAGGTTTTCCGAGCTCGATTGCACGAAGCCGGTGAGCTACCGGAAACCGGCTGGCTGCGCACCGGTGATCTCGGGGTTCGTTACGACGGTGAGCTGTTCGTGACGGGCAGGATCAAGGATCTGATCATTCTGGACGGTCGGAACCACTATCCGCAGGATCTGGAGCAGACCGTGGAACAGCGCTCCGAGGTGCGCAAGCACCACACCGCGGCGTTCTCCGTCAGCGTCGACGACACCGAACGAGTGGTGATAGCCGCCGAGTACTCCCGCTCGCTTCCGCCCGAAGGACGGTTCCCCTCGGAGATCGAAACGGCCCTGCGCAAGGACATCGCCAACGCGCACGGCGTGAGCGTGCACGAGCTGCTGCTGCTCGAACCGGACACCGTCCCCCACACGTCCAGCGGCAAGGTTGCGCGCCGCGAGTGCAGGCGGCGTTACCTCGATGGCGAACTGAGCTCGGAGAAAGCCCATGACTGATCGCTCGGAACTCGGCGAGTGGCTCGTGCACCGTATCGCCGAGCGCACCGGGATACGCCCCGCACGGATCGAAACCGACCGGCCCTTCGACGAGTTCGGACTCTCTTCCCGGGACGTCGTGGCGCTGTCGGGTGATCTGGAAACCCTGCTGGGCAGGTCACTACCCGCCACGCTGCTCTGGGAGTTCCCCACGATCGAACGGCTGGCCGAAGCGCTGGCCGGTTCCGGTTCGGCCGGTTCGACCGTTGCCGGAACCGAACCGGCCGAACCGGTCGCGGTGATCGGTCTCGGGTGCCGTTTCCCGGGAGCCGACGGCCCGGAACGGTTCTGGGAGCTGCTGCGTTCGGGAACCGATGCCGTCGGAACCGTTCCCGACCGACGTTGGCAGGACTTCGCCCCCGGGCAGCGGAGCGTGCTGGACGATCTTCCCACCGCCGGCGGATATCTGGACGACGTCGCCGCGTTCGACGCGGGGTTTTTCGAGGTTTCCCCGCGTGAAGCCGAGGTCATGGATCCGCAGCAGCGGTTATTGCTCGAAGTGAGCTGGGAGGCGCTGGAGAACGCGGGTGTGGTTCCCGAACGCCTGCGGGGGTCGAACACCGGCGTGTTCGTGGGGGCCGCTGCCACTGAGTACGGCCAGCTGACCACCCGGGATCTCGGGGCGATCGACGCGTGGACCGGCACCGGCGGCGCTATGAGCGTGATCGCCAACCGCCTGTCCTACCTGCTGGATCTGCGCGGCCCCAGCCTCGCCGTCGACACCGCTTGCTCGTCCTCGTTGGTGGCACTGCACCAGGCGTGCGCCAGCCTGCGCACGGGGGAGAGCCGCACCGCCCTGACCGGCGGGGTGAACCTGCTGTTGTCCCCGGCGATAACCGCCAATTTCCACAGTGCCGGTGCGCTGGCCGCCGACGGGCGGTGCAAACCCTTCGACGCCGCCGCCGACGGCATCGTCCGTGGCGAGGGTTGCGGTGTCGTCGTGCTCAAACTGCTGTCCGAGGCCAATCGGGACGGTGACCGGGTGCACGCCGTGATCCGCGGCTCCGCGGTGAACTCCGACGGCCGTTCCAACGGACTCATGGCCCCCAACCCCTCTGCCCAGGAAAGACTACTGCGTTCGGCCTGTGCCACCGCCGATCTCGATCCCGGCGTGCTGGACTACGTGGAGGCCCACGGCACGGGAACTCTGCTGGGAGATCCGATCGAGGCGACGGCGCTGGGGGCGGTCTTCGGTGCCGATCGCACGGGGGATCGGCCGCTACTGCTCGGTTCGGTCAAGGCGAACCTCGGGCATCTGGAGGCGGCCGCGGGCATCGCCGGGATCATCAAGGTGGTGCTGGCCATGCGGCACGGCCGGTTACCTGCCACACCGCACTACCGGACTCCCAACCCCCACATTCCCTTCGAACGCGCACGCCTGGAAGTCGTGGGGCAACACCGCCCCTGGCCGGAGTACTCCGGCGTCGCACGGGCCGGTGTCTCCGGTTTCGGATTCGGTGGCACCAACGCGCACGTGCTGCTGGAGTCCTGGCCGGGCCCGCCCGAGAGCGAGCGGGAAGTCGCCGGACCGCACACGCTGTTCCTGTCCGGAAGCACCGGTTCCCACCTGCGGCGGACGGCGGCGCGGTTGGCCGAACGGCTGCGAGACCCCGAACACACCGACACTCCGGTCACCGACATCGCCCACACCCTGCTGCGGCACCGCAGGCAGCACGTGCGGCGCGGCGCGGTCGTCGGTCAGGACCGCGCTCGGCTCGCGGAGGGGTTGGATGCCCTCGCCACCGAGGACACCGCGGCCGGAGTGGTGCGCGGGCGCGCCGGATCGGCGGGCGAACCGGTGTGGGTGTTCTCCGGATACGGTTCACAGTGGCCCGGCATGTGCCGTGAACTGCTGCGGGACGAGCCGGCCCTCGCGGAGTCGTTGCGGCGGAACGACACCGAGTTCAGCGCCGTGACCGGGTTCTCGCTGTACGAGGCGCTCGCGGCGGGATCCGAACTCGACGGGTTGTACCGAACCCAGCTCGGACTGTTCGGTACCCAGCTCGCGCTGGCGGAACTGTGGAAGTCCCACGGCGCACGACCGGGCGCGATCATCGGGCACTCCATGGGGGAGGTGGCCGCCGCCGTGGCGGCCGGTGCGCTGGACTACGGCACGGGACTGCGGGTCATGGACACCCGCACCCGACTGCTGGCCGAGATGGAAGCCGCTGGCGGTGGGGCCATGGCGGTTCTGGAGGGATCGCCCGATGAGGTCGCCGAGCTGGCTGACTGGTTTCCGGGGGCGGTAGTGGCGGTGCACACCTCCTCCCGCCGTTGCACCGTCGCGGGCCCTGCCGACGAGATCGAGCTGCTGGCCGCGCACTTCCGGCGTCGTGACCGCGTGGTGCGGGTGCTCGACGTGGCCGGAGCCGGACACACCTCCGCCGTCGATCCGCTGCTGGGCAGATTGCGGGAAGAACTGGCCGACCTCGCCCCGGCCACCCCGGCGATTCCCGTCTACAGCACCGTCGAGCACGAATCCGGGGTCACACCGACGTTCGACGCCGATTACTGGGCTCGGAACCTGCGTCGCCCGGTGTTGCTGGATCGCGCCGTGCGGGAGGCGGTGACCGGCGGGTTCGACACCTTCGTCGAGATCGCCCCGCATCCGATAGTCACCTCCGGTGTCGAGGAGACGGCGGTCGACGCGGGCGTGCGGGATCCGCTGCTGGTGTTCGCCTCACGACGGGACACCGACGAGACGGCGACGTTCCGCGAGAACCTCGCCCGACTGCACGTCAACGGACGACTGCCCGAACCGCCCGGCCTTCCCACGGGCAACATCGCCGAGCTGCCGTTGCCCGTCTGGGAGCACGAGCGGTACTGGATCTCCGTCGCCGGAGCGAGTTCCGTCGGAGGAGAGCACCGGCTGCTCGGACATCACGTGGAGCTGCCGGACGGGCGACACGCCTGGCAGGGCGAGATCGGGACCGGCTCCCTTCCCTGGTTGGGCGACCACCGGGTGCACGACACCGAAGTCCTGGCCGGTACCGGGTATCTGGAGATGGCGCTGGCCGCTGCCGGCCGAGTGCTGGACCTCCCACCGGACCGTCTGTTGCTCGACGGGCTCGAACTGCACGACATGCTCGTGCTCGCTCCGGAGCTGACGGTCACCACGGTGGTCACCCCGCACGAGCCCGAGCCGTACGGCACCGCTGGTGTGACCGTCGAGGTGCACAGCCGTTCCGCGAACGGCGGTTGGCACCGACACGCCGTCGCCGAGGTGATACGCACTACGCCCGAGGAGCGAGCCGAGCGTGACTCGGCCGGTGGTGACTCCGCAGGCTGGGACTCCACCGACTGGGATCCCAACGTGGCCGCGGACGGCGGCGAACAGGTGCGGCTGTACCCCGCGCTGCGCGCGGCGGGCCAGGAGTACGGACCGGCCTTCCGGCCCGTGCAGCGGGCGCACGCCGGTGACGCGAGCGCGGTGGCCGAGCTGGCGTTGCCCGACGAGGCGGGAAGCCGCCAGGAGTTCCTCGCGCATCCGGTGATCACCGACGGCTGTCTGCAGACTCTCGTCGCGGCCGCGATTGGTACCGACGACTCCGCGGAAGTCGAGCTGTTCGTTCCGGTCGAGTTGCGCGACGTGCGGCTGTTCCGTCGCGTGCCCTCCCGGGTTCGTTGTCACGCCAGGCTGGTCACGAGTCCCGGAGAACCGGAGGTGACCGGATCCGTGTTCGTCACCGACGAGCACGAGCGCGCGGTGCTGCGGATCGGCCTGGTTCGCGCGCGCCGCATGGGGGCCACTCCCGTACCGCGTGATCCAGCCGAAGCCGGATTGCGGCTGTGCTGGGAGGAGTCCTACCTGCCGGAGCCAGTCCCCGACGGCGGTGACTGGCTGCTGTTCGGTGCGGCTCCGGAACTGGCCCAGCGGTTGCGGGACCGTGGTCGACGCGTCACCAGCGCTACGCCGGGGCCGGACGAGGGGCTGCCGCGGCGCTTCGACGAGGCCGAGCGTTTCCTGGTCGAGGCTGTCGCTCCCGCCGGAATGGTCGTTCTCATCGGGGAGGAGGACACCCTCGAAGCCCACTTCTCGGCGGCGCGGGAGCGGTTGCTCCGGTTGGCGAGGCTGGTGCGGGTCCTGGAGACCCACGACGGTGCTCCCACGCGGCTGTGGCTGGTCAGCACCGGCTCGGCCAACGCGGAGCTTCGGGCGTTGGTTCGGGTGCTCACCTTCGAACACCCCCGGGTGCGCGTTTCACTCGTCAAGGCGGCCGGGGCGGACGCGGAGTCGTTGGCCGACGAGCTGTGCGCGGACTCCGCCGAGGACGACGTACGTCACGAGCAGGGACGTCGGCACGTCGCCAGGCTGCACGGTGTCCGGCCGGAGTCCTCGGTCGCCGCACCAGCGGTGCGGCCGCAGTCCTATCTGATCACCGGTGGGCTGGGCGGTCTCGGCCACACCTTCGCTCGGTGGCTGGCCGAGCGGGGTGCCGCTCGAGTGGTGCTCAACGGCCGCCGCGATCCCGCTCCGGACGTCGAGCGCGACATAGAACGACTCCGTGCGGGTGGAACCGAGGTCGTCGTGGTCACCGGTGACATCGGGGAAGCGGGCACGGCCGAGCGGTTGGTCGAGGCCGCCACCGATGGCGGGCTCGCGCTGTGCGGGGTGCTGCACGCCGCCGGAGCCCTGGACGACGGTCCGTTCACCGAGTCGACCGAGCAGGGGCTGGAACGCGTCTGGCACGCCAAGGTGGAGGGCGGCCTACGACTGCACGAGGCCACCCTCCATTCCGAACCGGACTGGTGGGTCACCTTCTCCTCGGCGGCGGCACTGCTCGGCTCACCGGGTCAGGCCGCTTACGCCACCGCCAACGCGGCCCTCGACGACCTCGTGCGGTGGCGCCGTGCACAAGGGCTCGTCGGCACCAGCGTGCAATGGGGAGTGTGGGGCGAGGTAGGGGCCGCGAGCGAGTCGTTCACCGGTGTGCTGCGGCCGTTGTCCACTGCCGCCGGCACCGAGGCGTTCGAGATTCTGCTGGGGACCGAACAGCCGGTCACGGGAGTGGCGTGGCTCGACGGGGGCCGGGCCGGCCGGATGTTCCCGGAACTGTCCGCGCGCCCGTTCTTCCGGCACGTGGTCGGCGAGGAACCGGGTGCCGCTGTCGGAACCGACCCCGAACAGCTCCGCTCAGTCGCCCCGGAAGAGGCGCTGCGCACGGTGACTTCGACGCTGACGCGGCTGCTGGGCGAGATCATCGGCACGGCCGCGGCCGATGTGGACCCCGACCGACCGTTGACCGGGCTCGGACTCGACTCGCTGATGGCCATGCGAGCTCGCAACGCGGTCGAACGCGAGTTCGGGGTCGGTATAGCCCCCGCCATGCTGCTGCGGGGGTGCAGCACCGCCGAACTGGCGAACCAGTTGCTCGTCGACCTCGGCGTCGAGTCCCCCGGTGCCCAGCGGGTGAACGCCGAACCGGCAGCCTCTCGTGCGATCGGTGCGCGCGATGCCACGGAACGCTGGCTGGCGCACCTGTGGCGCGAAGTCCTGGGGCTGGACAGCGTGGGAGTCGACCAGGACTTCTACCGGATCGGCGGTGACGAGCTCCTGGCGGAGAAGGTCACCGCGGCGGTGCGGGAGCGGTTGGGGACCGAGGTCCCGGAGCTGTTCGGACAGCCCACGATCGAACGGATGGCCGATCTCGTCCGGGACTCCTTCGAGTTGGCGGACGGACCGGTACGGACGCTCCGCGCCGAGGGAAGGGCCACGCCACTGTTCCTGTTCCATCCCGCCGGTGGTCCCACCAGCGTGTACCAGCCACTGGTCGAACGGCTCGGCGGGGAGCAGCCCTGCTACGGCATGGAACGGTTGGACCAGTACGAGACCGTTCCCGAGAAAGCCACCCGCTACATCGAGCTGCTCCGCGAGATCCAACCCGAGGGGCCCTACCGCCTGGGTGGTTGGTCCTTCGGCGGATGTCTGGCCTTCGAGACGGCGCGTCAACTGGCCGATCGTGGCGAGGAGGTGGAAACGGTGCTGCTCATCGACTCCATCCTGCCGCTGCCCGCTCCGGAGTTCTCGGACGAGGAACTGATAACCCGCCGCTTCCGGCGATTCGTCGAACACATCGAGCACACCTACGGGGTCTCGCTGCCGGTTCCGGTGGACGAGTTGGACGAGTTCGACGAGCAGGAACAGATGGAACGGGTCATGTCGGCGCTCGCGGGCGACGAACTCGGTATCGGCGCCGGTGTGCTGCGGCACCAGTACACATCCTATGTGGACGCCAGGATCGCGGAGCGCTACGAACCGGGTCGTTACGAGGGGCCGGTGGTGCTGTACCGCGCCGCCGCGGCCGAAAGCACCACGACCACCCTCGATCCCCGCTACCTGCGTTCGGACGACTCGCTCGGTTGGGACGACTACGCCGCGGACCTGGAAGTCGTGCGGGTGCCCGGTGACCACCTCTCGATGATCGACCCCCCGCACGTCGACGTCATGACCGACCACCTCCGGCGACTACTCGGCATCGGTGACAGCAGTGAAGTCAGGGAGTGACTCATGGCGGACAACGAACCCAGTGGTACGTCCGAACGCATCGACGATCTCGAACAACGGCGTGTCGAAGCGGTTTCCCGGGCAGACGAGGTAGCGGCGGCCAAACAGCACCCCAAGGGCAAGTACACCGCACGGGAACGCATCGAGCTACTGGTCGACGAGGACTCCTTCGTCGAGGTCGGTGAGTTCACGCTGCGGCGCCCCACCTCGTTGGACACGGGCGACGACCGCTGTTACGGCGACGGGGTGGTGACCGGTTACGCGACGGTGGACGGCAGGCGGATCTGCCTCTTCTCGCACGACTTCACCACCTACGGCGGAAGCATGGGTGAGGCATTCGGCGAGAAGGTTCTCAAGATCATGGACATGGCCACCAAGGCGGGGTGCCCCGTCGTCGGCATCAACGATTCCGGCGGGGCGCGAATCCAGGAAGGGGTGGTCTCGCTCGCCTACTACGCGGAGCTGAGCAGGCGCAACTCGAAGGCATCGGGAGTGGTTCCCCAGATATCGGTGGTCATGGGGCCGTGTGCGGGTGGCGCCGTCTACACGCCCGCGCTGACCGACTTCACCGTGATGGTCGACCGGACCTCGCGCATGTTCGTAACCGGCCCCGACGTCGTGCGTTCGGTGACCGGGGAGAACATCTCGGCCGAGGAACTCGGGGGAGCCGAGGTCAACGGCAGCGTGACCGGCAACGCCCACTACGTCGCCTCGGACGAGGTCGACGCGCTCGACTGGGTGCGGACGCTGCTGGCGTTCCTGCCGGCCAACAACATGGCCGTGCCGCCGGAGTATCCGGTGTTGGAGCCCGCCGCTGCCGCGTCCGAGCTCGACACCGTGGTGCCCGACTCGCCCAACCGGTCCTACGACATGCGGCGGGTACTGGCGGCGGTGCTCGACGACGGCGAGCTGCTGGAGGTGCACGCCTCGTTCGCCCCGAACGTGCTGTGCGGTTTCGGCCGAGTGGAGGGACGAACCGTCGGAGTGGTCGCCAGCCAGCCACTGCGGCAGTCGGGGATAATGGACATCGACGCATCCGAGAAGGCCGCACGCTTCGTGCGGTTCTGCGACGCGTTCAACATCGCCCTGCTCACGTTCGCCGACGTGCCCGGTTATCTTCCCGGCAGGGAACAGGAGCAGCGGGGGATAATCCGACGCGGTGCCAAGCTGCTCTACGCCTACTCGGAGGCCACCGTTCCCAAGGTGACCGTGGTGACCAGGAAGGCCTACGGCGGCGGTTACGCAGTGATGGGGTCCAAACATCTCGGTGCCGACGTCAATTTGGCCTGGCCCACCGCGGAGATCGCGGTCATGGGGGCAGAAGGCGCGGTCGAACTGCTCTACCGCGCCGAGCTGGCCGAAGCCGAGGCCAACGGCGTCCGCGCCTCGGTCCGCGCGAAGCTGATCGCCGAGTACCGGGCCACCATGACGACCCCGTACGTGGCGGCCGAACGCGGCTACGTCGATTCGGTGATCCGGCCCGCCATGACACGCGCCCGAGTGTCCGACGCGTTGCTGATGCTCGAGGCGAAGCGGGAGGAATCCCCACCGAAGAAGCACAGCACTATGCCACTGTGATCCCTGTCGACAGGCCCCACCGTCCCGGCGATTTCGCGAGAAATCGACGCCCGGGTCGGACCGTCTTCCGGATGGGGCCGTGCTCTCGCGGGGAAAACCCGACGGCGTGGGCGTCCATTCGCCGTCGGGTCTTCCGAAGTGAGGGAGGACGGAAGGTTTCGTCGATCGGGGATTCTGTCATCCCGAGCGGGGCCCTCAGTCCGCCAGCCAGTCCGCTGTGTCACCGGAGAGCATGTTCGAGGCCCGCAACACTATCTCCATGTCGAAACGGGACTCCGGATCGTGCAGTGCCTCCCCGAACAACTCCTCCAGCTGCCGTAACCGGTAGCGGACGGTCTGCGGGTGTACCCGCAACCGCTGGGCGATCTCGGGGGCACCGCCACGGGTCTGCAGCCAGCTCAGCAGTGTGGCGGCCAATCGCGTCCGCTGTTTCGGACGCAGCCCGTTCAGCGGTGCCAGCCGTTGCCTGGCGAGTTCCCTGATCAGATGTTCGTCCTGCAGTAACAGGATGCTCGACAGGTCTTCATGGCACCGGTTGATGTGCTGGTCCGGCCACACGCCGGAGCGGATCAGTCCCATCATCCTCCGGCACCAGCGCAGCGACTTGCCCGCCTGGTCGAGCGCGACCGGGGAACCCACCACCACCCGCCATCCGGCCAGTTCGGTCTCCCAGTCGATCTCGTCCGGTTCGCCGTGGTCACTGGGGAGCAGCACGTGCGGTTCGACGCACTCCAGGTCGACCAGGGCGTTCCAGCGGGACAACGGCGTGCCGGTTCGGGAGCGGGTGTCGTCGTACTGCTCGAGTGCCGCCACGGTCACCTGGTGCGGCACCCGCCACTGCGCGGTAACGGCCGACTCCTCGATGGTGCGCTGCGCCGGTTGTGGTTCCGACACCAGCAGCTCCAGCAACCTCCTGCGCCTGCGAGCCAGCGTACCCGCGGCACGCGCCTGGGCGGCCGCGTAGCCTTCCACCGACAGGGCGGTCAGCTCGTCGATGTGGGCGAAGATCGCCTCGCCGAGCAACAGCGTGGTGCGGGGCGCCAGCCGTATCCGCTCGCCGATCCCCGCCACCCGTCGCCAGGCCAGCCTTGCGCCGATCCGGTAGGCGGCCTGCAGGCTGTCCAGGCTGCGGCCCTCCCGCATCTCGGCCTTGCCCAGTGCGCGATGCACCTCGGCGCAGCGTCGCAGCGGTGTGGTCGGGTCGGCGATCCGGTCGACGAACCTGGTCAGGGCTTCCTCGATGCCGCGACGTATCGCGTGTACGTAGTGCTGGTCCAGCGGGCGGGCGTACTCGGGGATCTGCCGTTGGATCTCGGTGAGGATCTGGGTCGCCAGACTGGGTATCTCGGGCCGCAACAGGGTCGCGAGGTTGTCGGGGAGCGCTGCCCACAGTCTGGTGGACTCGGTACTGTTGGCCAGTTTCGGCATAACCCTCCCTCGTGCAACGGAGGCGAGGAGAACCGGTTCGCTACTCCGGTTCTTGCTCCGCAGTTCGTGCTACTGATGAGTAATCACTCTAGTGACAGTTTCCCGGGATGCTTAATAGCCCGTTTGGGTGAGCACGTTGTGCCATTTATTAGTGACACGTGAAAAATGGAGATATTTTGTGCTGCGTGCGGTTTTCGCGCGGGTAGGACGAATATGCATCTGCAATTGCATGAATACGCGTACGGCGATTTCCCGGAAGCGGGAGTTTACCGGTTCGTGCGGTTCGGGGTGTTCGACGGCTCGCGGCGCCAGGACAGGACGTAGTGCCGGTAAGCCGTAGTGCCAGGGCAGTGCGGATCCAGCCGCTCGACGTCGGGGCGTGCTGAACGAGAATTCGTGATGGATTCCGCCGGTCGGAACGGGGGAGGCCGAGTCGACGAACTCGCACTAGACTCGGGCCATGACTGATCGTCCGGTTGATATCGCCGACAAGCTCTCCAGGGTTTCCGAGCACTGGGCGCCGAAAGTGGTGGCCCGGCTCAACGACTACGAGATCAAGGTGGTCAAGGTCCAGGGCGAGTTCGTCTGGCACACCCATGAGGACACCGACGAACTGTTCCTGGTCGTCGACGGCGAACTGACCATTCAGCTGCGGGACGGCGACGTTCGGCTGCGCCCCGGGCAGTTGTACGTCGTTCCTCGCGGGGTGGAGCACTGTCCCGTGGCCGAGGGGGAGGTGCACGCGGTGCTCATGGAGCCGCGAGGAGTGGTCAACACCGGTGACGCGACGGACAGTTCGCTGACGGCCTCCTACGACGACTCGCTGGCCTGATCGGCGGTTTCTCCGGCTGCGTGCGGAAGGCGGTGGGGACGGCCGGTTCTTCAGTGCAACTTGCGGTGCTCGGCCAGCATGGCGACGAACCGCGAGATCCGGCGAGCGCGGGTCTCGGCGCGCTTGGCGTCGGCCACCCGGTGCAGGATCGCGTACCGGTTCTGGCTGTCGAGGTTGTCGAAGAACTCCTTGGCCGCCGGGTTGGCCTCCAGCTCACGCCGCAGGTCGTCGGGCACCGTGGCCGTGCGCTGCGGCTCGTAGGCGGTCTGCCACCTGCCGTCCTGCTTGGCCTTCTCGATCTCGCGGTGTCCGGGCTCGCGCATCCGCCCCGCTTCGATGAGGCGTTCCGCGTTGTCCCGGTTGATCCGCGACCACTTGCTCCTGGCCTTGCGCGGGGTGAAGCGCTGCAACCAGGAGCTGTCGTCGTAGGAGCGCTTCACGGCGTCGATCCAGCCGAAGCACAGCGCCTCGTCCAGGGCTTGCGCGTAGGAGACGGAGGTCGTCGCCGCGTTCTTCTTCGCGATGCGCAGCCACACCCCCGACGAGTCGTCGTGATTGTTCGCCAACCACTCCCGCCAGTCCTCGCCGGAGGCGAATTCGAGCACCGGTTCGTTCTCGGCCGTCACGCCCCGATCCAACCAGAACCGGTTCCCGCTCTCACGCGCGCTCCAATGCACCCTGCCGTACGGCGGTCAGGAAGCTGTTCCAGTGCGAGCGTTCGAAGACCAGCACGCCCTCGTGCGGGTTCTTCGAGTCCCGCGCGGCGACCCCGCCGGCCGGGTAGGCGACCTCGACGCAGGACCCTTGATCCCCACTGTGGCTGCTCCTGAGCCAGCTTGGCTCTCCCGGCACTGCTGCCACTTCCACGCAGTTGCCGCCTTGGTCCGAGCTGCGGCTCGACTTACGCCAATACAATGAATCCACGTCGAATAATTCAGTGCTCGTCATCCGAGAACTCCTTCGCGATGGTTCGGATCATGCTGACCGATTCGTCCGGCGGTAGAGCGAGGGCACAGAGGTGTTCGAAAGCCACGGTGTGACTTTCGATCGCATGAGCTTCCTCGAGGTAGAGCGCACCCGAACGGTATTCCAGGAAAACCATGCCGGGGTCGTGCTCCCAGGGGAAGTCCAACATGGTGAAGGGGCCTGTCATGCCTGGATGCGCTCCAGTGGAGAAAGGAACCACCTGGATGGTGATCTTGGGGTCATGGGTGGCGTTCGCGAGGCGTTCGAGCTGGAATCGCATGGTCTCCCGGCTGCCTACGAGGCGTCGCAGGACGGCTTCGTCCAGTACTGCCCACAGACGTGGCGGGCTCTTGCGGTCGAAGATCGACTGGCGAGACATCCGAAACCGGGCCGAGGTTTCCAGCTCGTGTTCACTGCGCTCCATCGTACTGCGGCGTAGCAGTGCATTCGCGTAATCGCTGGTTTGCATCAGTCCGGGCACGAGCTGGGCCTCGTAGGTTCGTATCCGGGAAGCGCCCTGTTCGAGCCCGACGAACAAGGAGAACCAGTCGGGCAACGTCTCCGAGCCATAGCTTTCCCACCAACCTTTCCGGCGGGAGTTGCGGGCAGCTTCGAGGTAGGTCGGCCAGCGTTCCTCCGGAACTCCGTAGAACGGAAGCAGGACCTCTTCCAGGTCCCGGAGCACGACGGGGCGTTCGGCGGTCTCGATGTAGGAAACCTTCGCTTTGGTGCAGCGTAGTGCCTTGGCCACGTCCTTCTGTTCGAGGCCGTTCTCTCTGCGGAGTCGGACCAGCTCGAAGGCCAGCCACCGTCGCCACACGGTCGGACTCGATGTTTCCGTCACTCGCTGACTCCTCCGATGTGCTTCACCGCTTCGTAGTTTGCCTGATCTCGGTAGTACTCGATCGAGTGATCGCGTGATGTTAACTCAAAAATTATAGTTAACAATAACCGAAGTGGTGATCGCTGTCTGCTTTGGTGCACGTCGGAAGCTTTCAGGTCAGGAGGTAGCTATGAGTGACAACGAGATTCTCGCGGCGGAGCACGCACCGGCGGAGCCGCTGGGAGACGAAGCCGAGTTCGCGGCGCTGGTGGAGAGCTTCGTTCGCGAGCAGGCGCCACGGGTGTTCGCGCTGGTCGAGGAGGTCGGCGAGCGGGCCGACGCCGAGATCTTCGCGTGGGGCCTCGCCTTGGCAGAACATGCCGAAGTGTTCGGTGCGGCGGGGCGGATGCGGGGAAGTTTCGGCTCCGCCGAGAGCGCGTGCGAGGTGTTGGGGATGGCTCGCGAGCTCCGGCTGGTCTGGTTGCCGGAAACGTGAGTCGATGCGGCGTTTCCGGAGGAACGCGTCGTCGCCGCGGATTCGTGCTCGACGACGCGTTCACCGGCATTCGCCTGGGACGGGGCAGTCGGCGGGAACACTTCGGGAAACTCGCGGATCGGTCCACAGTGGCCCTGGCCGCGCGGTTGTCCGTTCCCTCGGTCGGAGCGCGGTTGGTACTCAGTCGTGCGGCTCGACGATCGGCGTGTTCTGCGCGGCGGCCAGCCACCACCGCCCGTCCCGTTCGACCAGGGTGTACAGCGCCATCTCGGAGAACCCGGTCTCGTCGAGCGCCCGGCGGCGAATGTGCGCGATCGCCACGCCGGGAGCCGGAGCGGTGACCCGCACGACCTCGAACCGCGAGGGTGGCGCCGCCTCCGCCGCCATGAGCACGCGATGCGTGTCGAGCAGCTCCTCGACGTCGTCCAGCGTCTCCCCGTAGGGACTTCCCCACACCACGTCCGCCGCGAAGTCGTGGTCGTAGAGCTCGGCGTCATAGGTGTCCAGGCCCCGCTGCAGCTGGGCGGTGAAGCGCTCCACCGCTTCCTTCGCGGCATCCTGGGAAGCCGGGTCGTTCAACCTCGGCCGTACCTTCGTGGTCATGCGCTGCTCCTTCGAACGGAATCGAACCGAGAATAGGACTTCGATCGAACTGGAAGTCAATCTCGGAAAGCGTGCTCGTCTCCCGCTCGGACGACTCGGTCAGCGGCGGAGACCATGGTGGCGAGGTAGCCGTGACCCGCCTCCTCGCGGTCCACCTCGCTCGCGTGCCACGGCCACGGCGCCGGGCGAGGAGTCGATCCCCAGCACGTCGAAGCCGTCGCGGGTCAGCGGAACGGAGTGCCTGCCCGTCCCGCAGCCGAGGTCGAGCACCCTGCCGGTGATCCCCGGTGCGGCACGCTGATCGATCGCGGGCCAGGCGGCCCGGTCGGCGAAGTAGGGAGCGAGGTCGTTCACGCCGATCAGACCGTCGTCGCGCTCGACGATCTCGAAGGACCTCCGGCCCTGGTGGTGCTGCCGAAGCGCAGCACCGAACGCGTCACCGAGCCCGGGTTCCCCATCCGTGTCCCGCATGACCACGCAGCCTGCCAGGCGCCGACGCTCGAAGCGATCGGATTTCCCGGCGCCGTTCGGCCGACGCCGACCGGGGTTACGCGCCTACATCGACCGCGCGTCTACAACCAGTCGTGTTCCCTTGCGTATCTCGCTGCCTCGTGTCTGGTGCGGCTTTGGGTCTTCTGCATCGCGCTGGAGAGGTAGTTACGTACTGTGCCCTCCGCCAGGTGGAGCCGGGTAGCGATGTCGGCGACGGAGTAGCCCTCGCCGGTCACCCGCAACACGTCCAGTTCGCGGTCGCTGAGCGGGCAGTCGTCGACGACGGCGAGCGCGGACACTTCCGGGTCGATCCAGCGCTTGCCCTCGTGCAGCGTCGCGATGACCGAGGCGATATGCGCCGGTTCCGCGGACTTGCTGACGAAGCCCTGCACCCCGAGCTTCAGCGCTTTGCGGAGCACTCCGGGCCTGGCGTGACGGGTCAGCATGAGAATCACCTGGTCCGGTCGCTCGTGACGGATCGACGAGACGGCGCCGAGACCGTCCACACCCGGCATCTCCAGGTCGATGACGAGCACATCGGGCCGGTGATACAGCGTGGTACGGACGGCCGTCTCGCCCTCCTCCGCTTCGGCGAGCACAGTGATCTCGCCCTCGAGCGGAAGCAACGACGCCAGTGCCTTGCGGAGCAGGGCCTCGTCATCGGCGAGCACCACCGTAGTCATTGCTCTTCCTTTCCTCGTCCTCGTGCGGTGTCGGTGTGTGAGTTCGGGAATGTCGCGGCCGTGACGAAACGCCCGTCCTGTTGCTCCACCCTCAGCTCGCCCCCGTTGTCGACCACTCGCTTCCGGAGGATGGCGAGCCCGCCGAGCTCGGGCAGCGAGGTGTCCTGGACACCGTCGTTGACGATGGTGATGCCGGAATCCGAGAGCGTGATCCGAACCTGTTTCGCCTGTGCGTGCCGCAGGATGTTGGTCGTCGTCTCCCGGAGGACCTGACCGAGCAGTTCGTTGTCCCGTTCCTCGAGCTCGGCGTCCCGGTCGACGAGCACGCCGATGCCCGCGGCTTCCAGAAGGTTCTTCGCGTTCTCCAGCTCCGCGGCGAGGTTGAGTCGCCGCTGCGCGTACACGAGCTCCCTGGTCCTGGTGATGGTGTCGGTGATCAGGGCGCTGATTTCCCGGAGCTCCCCCTCGGCGCGGTCGGCGTCGGCGCGCACCAGCTTCTGGGCCAGCGCGATCTTCAACTTGACCACGTGCAGGGTGTGCCCCTGAATGTCGTGCAGGTCACCGGCGAACCGCACGCGTTCCCTGGCGACGGCCAGTTCCGCTTCCCGCTCGCGGGACTCCGCCAACTCCTCGAGAACGTCGTAGTACCACTGACCCGCGAACATGCCCGCGGTCACCACCACCGTGGTTCCCACCGGGATGAGGACGTTGGCGAACAGCACGTCGGGCACGCTCTGTTGTGACACCAGTAGCCGCGCCGTACCCGCCGAGGCGACGAAGGCGGTCAACGCCACGGCGCTCACGCCACGATACCGGGGCAGCTTCGGAGCGTAGACGGCTCCTACGATCGTGACACCGTAGAACGCCGTATCGCCGTTCATCACCAGGACTCCGGCGAGCCACACCGCCGAGGTGACGAGCAGACAGGGCAGCACTACCCGCGAGATGCCGGTCGGCGTCCACCGCGCGACGGCCACCAGTGCCGCGGCGACCCCCATGCTCAGGACGATGGCCTCCCACCACGTGCGGGAGTCGAGCACCACCAGCAGTGCGCCGACCGGAGCGATGGCCACGACCATCGTCGCGACGTTCAGTCTGCGCATCCGTCCCCGAGTGGTCTCGATGCGCTCGTTCGTCATGTGCTCCTCGTCGTCGAACAGGTCGAAAAGGTACGCCACGCGGACCGGAAGGAAGCCGATAGTGTCGGTACCGGTGGAACACGCGGCCTTCCGGTTGCCGTTCCGATGTTCCGGGATCGAACGGCTGAGTTCGTCCGAGTGTCCTCCCGGCTCGCTGCGCCGGGTAGTGACACGGTGTCATACGTTCACTCGAAAAATGTCATGGTGAACAGGTGACGTGATTCCACTGGTCGGTGAGTGCGGTGGTTGCTGGGATCGAAGCCATGAACTCGACTCCGGTCATCGACGTGGCACGGTTGAACCTCACCTACGGTGACCATCCCGCCGTGAAGGACTTGTCCCTCCAGGTACGAAGTGGAGAGCTCTACGCCCTGCTCGGTACGAACGGGGCCGGCAAGACATCGACCCTGGAGATCGTCGAAGGCCACCGCGCCGCCACCTCGGGCACCGTACGGGTCTTCGGCCAGGACCCGCGCGATCGGCGTGCGGTGCGTCCCAGGACGGGCATCATGCTGCAGGAGAGCGGGTTCTCCCCGGATCTGACAGTGCGGGAATCGGTCCGGCTGATCGGGAAGCTCACCGGACGTACGGACACGGTCGAACACGTCCTGGGCATTGTCGACCTCACGAGCAAGGCGGGTACCAAGGTCTCCCAGCTCTCCGGCGGCGAGAAAAGGCGACTGGATTTCGCCACCGCTGTGTACGGGGCACCGGAGCTGATCTTCCTGGACGAACCCACCACCGGCTTGGACATCCAGTCCCGTGACGCCCTGTGGAGTTCCGTGGACAAGCTGCGTGCCGCGGGGTCGACCATCGTGCTCACCACGCACTACCTGGAGGAGGCCCAGCAGCGCGCCGATCGCATCGGGCTCATGCACCGGGGAACCCTGCACAGGGAAGGGACCGTTTCCGAACTGACGCGGACCCTCCCCGCCGTTATCCGCTTCACCCTCACGAACACCGCACCGGCCCTGCCACTGCGGGCAACACGTGAGAACGACGGCAGTTGCCTCATCGAGACGCATCACCTGCAGCGGGACATGTACACCCTGCTCGGGTGGGCGCAGGACCACGCGGTGGAGTTGTGTGATCTCGAAGCCGGCCCGACCAGGCTCGACGACGTCTTCCGCGCCATCGGCGACGACTGAACCACGTTCGTAACCTCTCGGAAAAGGACCTGCCATGCTTTCCATCGCCCACAGTGAGCTGATCCAGATTTTTCGGAACAGGCTGGTGCTGGTATCCGGTTTCGTGATGCCCGCGGCGGTCAGTGCGTTCTTCATCCGGCAGCACGAGCTCTTCGCGTCCGTGGCCAGCCTCGGCTACATCGCTGCCATCGTGCTGTTCACCGTGGGGGCGTTCGGGTTCTACACCACGGCTGTGACCACCCTGGCCTCTCGCCGCCAGAACCTGTTCCTCAAGCGGCTGCGCTCCACCGCAGCAGGTGACGCCGGAATCCTCGTCGGCTTGCTGCTGCCGCTCTCCGTCATCGCGCTGGCTCAGGTGGTGGTCATCCTGACCGTGCTGGCCGTGGTCGCCGGTCTGCCGGACAACATCGCTCTCCTGGTTACGGCCGTCCTCACGACGGTGATCATGATGCTCGGCCTGGGACTGGCCACGGCAGGACTGACCAATTCCCCCGAACACGCCCAAGTGACCACGCTGCCCGTCACTCTCGGCGTCATCGGCGTGGCCAGCTGGGTGGGTATCACCGGCACCGAGCGGTTCACCCTGCTCAAGCGATTGCTACCCGGCGGGTCGGCCACCGAGCTGGTCGTCAATGCCTGGAACGGCGGCGCCGCTGTGACGGACTCCCTGCTACTGCTCGCCCCCACCCTGGCGTGGGTCGCCGTCGCCGTTGTGCTGGCCTCTCGCCTCTTCCAGTGGGAACCGCGCCGTTAACGCGAGACCGGCAGCCGAGCTTTCCCGGCATCGGTGCCGACCCACAGCGCCTCACCGGAGAGACTCTCCCGGGGGCGCCCGCGTGAGTCGGAGGGACTCCATCCTCATAACTCGGCCCTGTTGGACTCGGGACGGTCGACTCGTCCAGTGTGGTTGGTCCTGCGGCCGAGCCCCGGGCGCCCGGTAGCGAGGGGAGCGGGCGGTGGGATGCTCCGGACGGCGGAGCTCACCGCGAACACCTGCCAGGCGGAGGAGGGGCACCACGATGGTCGATCGCGACGCCGAGGTACTCGACGACCCCGTCGGCGAGTCGTTGCGCGGGAACCACGCGCACCTGGCTCGCCTGGTCGGCCGGGCGGCCACCTACACGCCGGAGGTCGCCACCTTCTGCGCGTTGCCCGGCGAGCCGGACCAGGACTCGTGGTCGGAGCTGGCGGAGCTGCTTGGTCGTGGCGAGCTGGCCGACATGTTCAGCTGCCCGGCGAGCCCGCCGTCGGACTGGGAGCCGGTCTTCTCCCTGGAAGGTCTCCAGCTGATCCGTCCCGCCGGCAGTCACCCCGGTCACGACCCACTCGAGCACGACACCTGCGAGCACGGTCCGGCCGTGGTCGAGCTGGGAGCCGACGACGTTCCGGAGATGCTCGACCTCACCGCGCGGACCGCCCCGGGGCCGTTCCGGCCCCGCACGCACGAACTCGGCACCTACCTGGGCATCCGCGAGAGCGGCACGCTGGTCGCTATGGCGGGCGAGCGGCTCCGCCCCACGGGCTGGTCCGAGATCAGTGCCGTCTGCACCGCTCCCGAAGCGCGCGGACGAGGCCACGCCGCTCGGCTGGTGCTCGCGATGATCGAGCGTATCGAGTCCCGGGGCGAGCGTCCGTTCCTGCACGTGGTGGCTGCCAACACCGGCGCTCGCGCGCTCTACGAACGGCTCGGTTTCGTGGTCCGCAAAGCGGTTACCTTTCGCGGGTTCCGGACGCCGTGACGGCTTCGTGAACCGGACTGACGGCGACCGGTCGTGCTTCTCCGAAGCCTCACTCGCCCCGTACAACCGCATCGGAGAAGTTGCTGTGGGGCTGGTTCACGATCACTGACTCGCCGTCCTCGGATGCGCGAGCTTGAACCAACCGAGTCAACGAAGCCGCGTAGAAGACGAACGGGGAACCGAACAGTAGAAGGAACCCGAGCCCCAGAGCACCTCCGAGCACGCTGCTCGGATGACCGATAATCAGACGTGCGACAAGCGCCCCGGATACCAGCAAGAGAGCAGACCAGAACATGAGCTGCGTAAGTACGAACAAAGCTGTCCGCGTCCGTGCGCATCGATCGCAGAGGGGCCAGTCCCGGACGCTCACAATCTGGACTTTGCGTGTCTTCTCGCCAAGACGGCCAGCCACACCGAGGGGATTGGCACTCATGAAGCGGTTTCCCTGAGGCTGGGCACGCGACTGGAGCGCGAAATCCCGACTGCGCGTCGCAGGTCGTCCGTGTCGCACGCAGTGCGGTGGTAAGTTACCCGGTGTCCCCGTCATCTTCGCAGGCAAGACCACTTCTTGTCGTTGATTCATCTGCTCTCCAACGGATGTCGAACCGACAGTACGAATTTGGTGTGATATTTTCTAGGATAGTATCAGGTGGGCGGTAAGTTGCCAAAAATGTAACATCTTGATTGATGAGCAATGTATGGAGGATCATGGGTTTTAGAGCAAACCGCGAAAGTATTCAGGAATTCGGCGAGAGAATGAACGGTCTGGTAAGTGATTCTCAAGCGGCTGAATCTTATGCTAAAAAGTGGCTCTCATTCGGGTACTCTGAAGGCCGTATGTTCTTCACTGCGGTAGAGGCCGCAGAAAACGCCAGGAATGCCTTAGTCGCCAACTATCAACGGCTGGCCGAAGTCCAGCGTTCTTCGTCTTCAGAAGTTGACAAGGCAGCTCACTTGTACGAACAGATGGACCGTGATGCGGCAGCGCGCCTGGACAACTCCTACAAGGAATCTAACTAAGGAAAATTATGTCGCAGAAACCGGCAGATGAATTAACTGAACCAGAGTCTTCCGATCCAATTCCTGATCTTGCGGAAAACGTTATAGGTGCCAGTCAATATATCAGTGTCGCATACTGGACTGGCAGAGCTCTCGACATGGCGCTCGGGTTTAATCCTGGAGAGTGGGTTTCCGAGCAATTCTCAGGTGAATGGCAAGTCGTGCAGCAAGCCGGAATAGCGCTTGGGAATTTGAAAAAATTCAATGCACAGTTTGCGCAGTATATCGACGAATCGACGAAGAATTTATCTGAGGATTGGGAAGGAGTCGCGGCGGATCAGGCCAGTGCATATTTCGCTGGCTTATCCAGAGCAGTACGTGAACAGCAAGAAACACTTGATGGGCTAAGTCAGCAGTTCGATCAGATGGCTACGGGGATGTACGAGACAGCAAAGGCCATTAAAGGATTCCTGGACATGCTTCTCGATTATGCGATAGCAATGGGGATTGAACTCGCGGCCGCAGCTTTGAACAGCTGGAATGTGATCGGATCAGTAGCTGCTGGAGCGGCATTTGCCGCGACTTTAACGAAGGCGATGGGAGTAGCTGGCCAGGCGATCCAGGCACATACTGTTGCATGGAACTCCGTTCAAGCCACTGTTGGCGTTATCGCTGGTTATGCCTCCTCTCTTGAGGGTATCGAGCATCACATCCTTCCTGAAAGCAGCTATGATCATCCTGGAGTGTGAATGTCAGATCAAGATCGAGAGCCAATGATGGATGTATCTCGCGGTGATGTCGGGTTATCCCGACACCTGAGGAATTCATTAAGGATTATTCGCGATAAAACTGACGACGAAGAATTCAGAAAACTGGCAGATGATGTAATCGCGGGAAAGCGGGGTCTTCGGGAGGCGAGTCAATCCGCCTCGTTTTCCAGAGTGTTGGATTATCAAGTAGAAAAAGCTTCAACGGAAATGGCGGAAATGAGTGACGAAGAACGTGAAGAGCTCGCGCTTTCAGGCGAGCAGCAATTAGCGGATTTGGGAGTGGATTCTTCGAGGGGGACTTGCTCCAGTGTTGAGGATCTGGAAGATACTGATTACAGCAATAAGACATGGTTGCATTAGCCGGATTCGGATAACTTTTATGCCTGTCTGAACCTGTTCGCTCCTATCCTGTTAACAGGTGGGCGCGGTAGGCGAAATTTAATGTTGCAACGCCGCGCCACCTGAGTCAGCGATTGAACGTATCGAGTTCCGGGGTGAGCGTCCGTTCCTGCACGTGGTCGCTGCCAACACCGGCGCTCGCGCGCTCTACGAACGGCTCGGTTTCGTGGTCCGCAAAGCGGTTACCTTTCGCGGGTTCCGGACGCCGTGACGGCTTCGTGAACCGGACTGACGGCGACCGGTCGTGCTTCTCCGAAGCCTCACTCGCCCCGTACAACCGCATCGGAGAAGTCGCTGTGGGGCTGGTTCACGGTCATACGAATCTTCACCGGACTCGATTCCCGGTGTCTCGCCCGGCAGAATTGTGAAAGTGATCTCTTGCGCTCAGATTCGGAGTCACCGCGGGGTTGTCGAGCTACAAGCTGTAATTGTGCTTGCGAACGTACATGTCCTGATCGGCCTCGTTCTTCAGACCCCGGTAGGAGGTCGACGGATCGCGGGTGGTGGACATTCCGACGCTGGCCGTGACTCGGATGTGTCCACTCGTTGTGGCGGTCGCGGTATTGAGTCGGTGCTCGACCCTGTTACGCAGCTCGACAGCCTTCGCCTGGTTGTCCAGATAGGCGAGGACGACGAACTCGTCCCCTCCGATGCGGGCCACGGTATCGCCGGAGCGTACGGCGTTCGAAAGCTCGTGCGCCACGGCTCGCAGGATCTCGTCGCCCGCGTCGTGGCCGTACTGATCGTTGACCTCCTTGAACCCGTTGAGGTCGACCAGCAGTACGACCAGTACGCCGTCGGATTTCGACAACGCGCAGAGCTCCTGCTGGAATCGGTCGCCGAGCAGGGAACGGTTGGCTACGTCCGTCAGCGGATCGTGCAGCGCCATGCGGGTCAGCTCGGCCAGACGTTCCTCGTTGACCTGCGTATCGTCGCCGATCGGCTCGTACTGGCCGATGACATAGACCGGCTGGTCGTCGAGTCCTCGAACGAGACCCAGCCTGCCCAGGACCCACCGGGCATGGCCGTCCCGGTGTCGCAGGCGAATCTCGACTGTCCCCGAGTCGGTGCTTCCGTTACGGAACTCGGCGTTCAGGGCATCGACCTGTGCCTGGTCCCCGTCGTAGATCAGACCGGTGCACAGTTGACCGATTAGTTCCTGCCTGCCCAGACCGACCAGTTCGCAGAACTTGCCGTTGGCCTCGGTGAGACGTCCCTCCAGATCCATCGATGTCACCCCGACCGGTGCGTTGAGCAGCGTCTGCTGCCACAGTCGCTCCGACTCCCGGCGCGCGGTGATGTCGTGAAACTGGGATACGAACATCTCGGGGGAGCCGTCCGACGTCCTGATCAGCGAGCTGTTGACGAGGACGAGGACGGCACGGCCGTCGGAACGCAGTAGCCGCTTCTCCGAGGTGAAGCAGTCGATCTCCTCCCGTACGAGGCTGTCGATCGTCTCTCGTTCCAACGCGTAGTCACCCGGATATGTGACTTCCGCGGGTGACAGCCGCAGCAGCGTCTCCCGGCCGTAGCCGAGGAGATCGCACAGGGCGGGGTTGACATCCAGATGGCGCCCCGACAGGTCGACGAGCGCGATCGGGCCCGCTGCCTGATTCCACAGGGCTTCCCACAGCACGTGTTCCCTCGCTCGCCACGCTCTGGCCTCCACGGCATCCACGCTAACCGCCGGGGGCCGGATTCACCGCTCGTCTCCCCGCGGGTACTCGTCGCGCTCTCGTTTCCTCGGTCGTCAAGCAGCGAGCATGTCCTCGGGTGCCGAGGTAGAATGAATTCGTGAGTACGCCGGACCACCCGTTGGAATCGATCTACAACGCGCGGACCGAACTCGAAAACGCCGCACAGAGCCAGCGCCATACCCGTCTCGACGAGATGGATTGGACCGCTTACGGTTCGGCTCTGGTGGGAACGCTGGGTGCGATGGCCGCGTTCGCGGGTGAGTTGGTTTCCCAGATCGACGAGGACGATCGCGAACGGCTCTACCGCCATGCACTGCAGGATCACCCGCACGAGGCGCTCGATCGGGCGGTCGAGCATCTCAGCAATCTGCGGCAGGTGCTGAATCAAGCCTCTGAGCAGGCCCAGGGCTACTGGGCGGAGGTGCAGCACATCCAGGAGACGACCGCACCGCCTTCCGACGAAACCGGTGAATCCCGGTAATTCGGAGGTTGTGCCGTTCCGTTTCGGGTACTCCGATCCTGTCGCGTTCGAAATCGCGGTGAATTGTTCGGGCACGATGAGTGGTGCGACCAGGATTTTCTAGGTTCGGTGAAAACCACGACGATACCCCGGCCGTGCGACGTGCTCGTATCGTCGTACCGAATCGAGACCAACACAGGGAAGGGACAATGAGGAGCCCCGCTGACTCGGCACATCGTACCGGATCAGCGGGGCTGAGTTCTGGTCGGGACGGCGGGATTCGAACCCACGACCCCCTGACCCCCAGTCAGGTGCGCTACCAAGCTGCGCCACGTCCCGCTCTTCTGTTGAACTGTGATCAGCTTACACCACCTCCCACGGCCCGGAGCACGGGGGTGGCGGTCATGTTCACCCGCCGGTGGCGAGCGAGCCGCGGCAGGCGAGCTATCGTCGAGACGATGGGGAAGCACCGGCCCAACCCTCCGCAGTGGGTCTGGTACACGTTCGGCGGCAAGCTGCCCGCTCACCTCGCCGAATGGGTACTGCACGACGTGACCTGCCGTACCTGGGTGCTCCGCCATCTCCTCCGCGCCCTGACGCAGCTCGCCCCGTTCTGCGTGGTGGTGCTGCTGTTGCCGGGCCCGCTCTACATCCGGTTGTCCTCGGTCGTCCTGGGCCTGCTGGTGGGATTGTTCTACTCGATCAGCGCCATGGGCGAGAGCTGTGAACACCGCGTGATCAAACACGGCTACCCACCGGGGATCGGGCGTGAGACCCGCGCGATGTACCGCGAGGTCCGCAGGGCGACCCGGGACGACGCGCGCAGGCGCGGACGACCCGAATGAGTCCACCCGGACGAACCCGGCCACCAGACCGGTCGGATACCCCCGGCCGGAGAGCCCATCCGAAGCCGCTCCGTTCGCGCGCTTCGGTATTGCCCCGCCCACGATTCGCCCATAGGTTCGAGACCACGCTGGCCCGAAAAGCGGTCCGGCGGTATCAACGGCGTGGCTGACAGGAGTGACGATGAACGCCGAAGCGGGCTTCGACCAGGACGGAGAGCACGCACGCTTGGCGCGGCGGCGTGCCGCGGTGATGCCGTCCTGGCTGTCGACCATGTACTCCGAGCCGATCGACATCGAGAGCGGATCCGGCAGACACGTGTGGGACGGCGAGGGAAACCGCTACCTCGACTTCTTCGGCGGCATCCTCACGACCATGACCGGCCACGCCGTGCCCGAGGTGACCGAGGCCGTGGCCGAGCAGGCGGGCAGGATCCTGCACTCCTCGACGTTGTACCTGAACCGGCCGATGGTGGACCTGGCGGAACGGATCGCCGAGTTGTCGGGCCTGGACGACCCCAGGGTCTTCTTCACCACCAGCGGCACCGAGGCCAACGACACCGCTCTGCTGCTGGCCACCGGTTACCGGGCCTCCAACCAGATCCTGGCGCTGCGCAACAGCTACCACGGCCGTTCGTTCGCCTCGCTGGCGGTGACCGGCAACCGGAGCTGGTCGCCGAGCAGTCTCTCACCGGTGCAGACCAGCTACGTCCACGGCACCCGAAGGCGCGGCACCATGCTGGAGGGGCTGAGCGACGAGGAGTTCACCGAGGCGTGCGTGCGCGATCTGGAGGACACCCTCGATCAGCTGTACGGCAACGTGGCGTGCTTGATCGCCGAGCCGATCCAGGGCGTCGGTGGGTTCGCCGCGCCCCCGGACGGCCTGCTCGCGCGGTTCAGGGAAGTGCTGGACCGGCACGGCATCCTGTGGATCAGCGACGAGGTGCAGACCGGTTGGGGGCGCACCGGCGAGCACTTCTGGGGCTGGCAGGCGCACGCCGACAACGGCGCGCCGGACGTGGTCACCTTCGCCAAGGGGATCGGCAACGGCCTTCCGATAGCCGGTGTGGTCGCCCGGGGTGAGGTCATGGACAGCGTCGCCGCGAACTCGATCTCCACCTTCGGCGGCAGTCCGCTGACAGCCGCCGGCGCGCTGGCGAACCTCGACTACCACCAGCGCCACGACCTGCGGGAGAACGCGCGCCGGGTCGGTGCGGTGCTGCGCGACGAACTGCGGCCCGCCGAGTCCCTGAACCCGGTTGCCGAGATCCGCGGCAAGGGGCTGATGCTCGGTGTCGAGCTGGTGCGAGCGGACGGAACCCCCGCTCCCGAGACGGCGGCCGCCGTCACCGAGCGGGCGCGGGAACGCGGAGTGCTGATCGGCAAAGGGGGACTGGAGGGAAACGTGCTGCGCATCGCCCCGCCGTTGAGCGTCACCGAGGAGGAGACGACCGAAGGGGCTCGGGCGCTGGTCGAGGCGTTGCGCGCCGCGACGCCCGCCGTGTGATGCCCGGACGGGCGTAGCAGCGGCCACAGCCGCGCTCCCGCTTCACCGGGCGCTAGGCTGGTTGCCAGTAGGGGTGGTTCGCTCCGGCGTGGCCGTCCCGAACCCCGTGACGCCCGGAGTCAGACATCGTGCCGGGTTTCCGGTCGAAATACCGCCACGATCGGTGACCCCGGCGTGGACAGGACCGAACGAGAAGGCCATTCGTTGACACGATCCCAGCAGACCGGATCCGGTGACCCCGCCGGACCGGCATCCCGCAGCGGTTCGCTGCTGTCCGAGTACCGCACTTTCGTGAACCGGGCGGTGCGCGAACCCTCCACCATCGGTGCCGTCCTGCCCAGCTCTCCCGTGCTGGCCAGGGAGATGGCAGCCGTCGTGCCGAGCGTCGAACAGCCGGTCGTCGTCGAGCTGGGCCCCGGAACCGGCGCACTCAGCGGTGCCATCGCCGAACGCGTCCCCCAAGGGGGACGCCACGTCGCCGTCGAGGTCGACCCCGGCATGTGCGAGCACCTGCGCACCGCCGCGCCCTGGTTGGAGGTCCTGCAGGGGGACGCGATGCGGCTGGGCGAGCTGCTCGCCGAGCACGGGATCGAGTCGGCGGACGCCGTCGTCAGCGGGCTGCCCTGGTCGCTGTTCGCCGCCGAGTCGCAGCGGCGGATCCTGCGCGAGATCGGTTCCGTACTGGCACCCGGCGGCGGATTCACCACCATCGCCTACGCGCACGCGCTGGGGATGTCGGGTGCCCGGCGATTCCGGGATCGACTGGGAGCGGCGTTCGACGAGGTGATCACCTCACGCACCGTCTGGCGCAACGTGCCGCCCGCCCGCGTCTACGTCTGCCGCAGGCCCGTGGCGCGTCGCTGAGATTCCGGGCTGGGCTTCCGGTCGGCGGGCCGCGACACTCACATCCCGCGGATCCGGGGCCACAGCTCGGACCAGCTCAGCTCGGGCTCGGTGTAGAGGGTGACGGCGACACCGCGCGCGATGTTGACCACGTTGTGCTCGGTTCGCACGGTGTCCAGCTGCCGCCGGTCCCCGAAGTGGGGCGCCAAGGGGTGCTCGCTGCCGACGTAGAGCATCGCGCGCGCCGAATCGGGCGGGGCTCCGAAGAACCAGTACCCCCGGTGCGGGCTGTAGATCCGGGGTATCCCGAGTTCCCGCCCGTGCACGTCCAGTGCCGCCGCGGCCGGGTAGCTCTCCGCGACCACCACGGTGTCCTCGCGCAGTTCCGCGGGCAGCTCGCGGTAGGCCCTCGCGGTGGTTCGCGCCAGCGCTCGCCATCCCGTCTCGTACATCCTGCTGTAGCTGGGCAGCTCGGGGTGGGCGGCCAACAGCGGCAGGGGATAGATCGGCAGCAGCGCGATCGGCAGCAACGCCGACAGCGGATAGACCACCCACGGGACCCAACGGGCCCTGTTGTGTCCGCGTAGTTCGCGGCGGCGCCGCAGTCCCACCGCGCCCGCGGCGAACAGCAGCCCGAACGTTCCCGCCGGATAGTTCGGTCTGCCACTGGCCGCGAGGAAGAACAGCACCAGTCCCAGTACCGTCCACCCCAGGAAACGGTACTCGGCGAGTTCGGGAGCTCGCAGCAGTTGCCACAGCCCGTAGCAGCACAGCACCGCTCCCACCACGACCCCGGAGTAGAGCAGCGCGTTCGGCACGAACAGCAGGCGCCGCGTCTCACCCGCCACCACCGCGCCCATGTCCAGGGCGGGCCATCCGTTCCGGTGCTGCCACAGCAGGGTCGGCACGGACGTGACCAGTACCGCTCCGGCGCCGAACCACACCGCCGGCCTGCGCAGCATCCGACGCGGCCCGACGGCGAGCACCGCCAGTAGGACAGCCACGCACAACAGGACCACCTGGAACTTGGTCTGCACCCCCACGATCGCGACCGCCGTCGTGCCCCACAGCAGCCTGTCTCTGCGAAATCCGGCTCGGTGCCACCGGGTCCAGCGGATCAGCAACCACAGGATCAGACCCCACTCCAGCGGTGCGAGCGTGGCGGCGGCCAGCCAGTGGCCGCTGAGCAGCAGCCACGGTGAGATCGCGTAGGCAGCGGCCGCCAGGGTCTGTGCCCGGTGATCCCCACCGAGCTCCCGGGCGATCAGGGCGGTGAGCACGATTCCGCCCGCGGTCACCAGGGCGGGGACGAACCGCAGCACGAGCAGTGAGTCCGGAGCCAGCGCGTCGGCCCACCGCGCCAACAACGGGACCAGCGGCTGCTGGTCCATGTATCCCCAGTCCAGGTAGTACTTGCCCGCGGCCAGGAAGTACAGCTCGTCCGAGAGGTAGCCGTAACGAGGGCTCAGCACCAGCAACAGGGCTGTGATCGTTCCCGCGAGCAGCAGTACCGGCACGCGTGCGAACGAGGTGGCCTCCATCGCCGCACGCGTGTTCGGGTTCCGCCGCTCGGCGGTGGACAGGGACGCGGACACCGAAACTCCTCCAAGCGAACTCGACCACGATCAGCCTAGGTCCCGCCCAGGCGGCGCGGGATCAAGTGCCCGAGTCCGGTCGCTCCCGGACAAGGCCGGACCGCGAGCACGGCGGAGTTCCACCCGTCGGGCACTACCGCTGCTTTCGGGCGAACTCCCGCCTGCGCCCGGACAATGTCGTTGATGACCGGTGGAAATCGGACGAGCGGCAAGGAGCGTGGTTCCGGGCGCAGGGCGGAGCTGCTGTCCATGGCGGCCCGGATGTTCGCGACCCGCGGGGTGGCGGCCACTACGATGCGTGAGATCGCCGACGAGGCGGGGATACTGTCCGGCAGTCTCTACCACCACTTCGACTCGAAGGAGGCGATGGTCGACGAGATCCTGCGGGAGTATCTGAACGCGCAGCTGGAGCGATTCCGCCGAGTGGTCGACGCCGGCCACGACCCGCACACCACGGTGGGCGAGTTGATTCACGAGGCGTTCGCGGCGTTGCACCGCCATCGGTGGGCGATGGCCGTCCTGCACAACGAGGCCGGATACCTCGCCGGGTTCGACAGGTTCGGCTACATCGACACCGCGAACCGCGACTTCGAGCGCATCTGGGTACGTGTGCTGCGGCAGGGCCAGCGGACGGGGGTGTTTCGCGCCGAGCTCAGTCCCCGGCTGGCGCACCGGTTCATCCGGGACTCCGTCTCCGCCGCCGTGCGCTGGTACAACCCCAGCGGCCGCATGAGCGTTCAAGGGATCGCGGAGCAGTACACCCGTATCTTCCGCGACGGCATGGTGGTATCCGGCCGAGATTGAATCGCGAGAACCTAGCACGGGGTCTCGCCTCCACCACGTGATCCGTGCCGCGCGAGGACACACCGGCTTCCCCGCACCGGTGGGGACGCCCGAGCGTCGTGGTCGCGGGTGATGTGGCTGCCGCCCGGTGACGGCGGAAAAGCCCCGCCATTCGATATGGTGGAAATCACATCTCTTTTTTCGGTCGAGTAGTGGGAAATCGCGCCGCCGATCAGGTGTCGTCCCGAATGGGCGTCCGCTGTTTCGAATGCACGGACGGAACGGGGTATCCGCCACCGAGCCGGCATCCGCTCGCGTGAGCGGGCTCGAGGTGCACGACGGCACCGTGCCGAGCCGTTCGTGCCGTGCTCACGGATCCGACGTGCGGATCGGGACACGTGCCGCCGGAACGCGGAACCGCTGCCGTGGGGCTGGTTGTGGGATGCGCAGTGGTGATGCCGTGCTCACGGTCGGCGCGCCGGAGGTACGCCACCCCTGCCCACCTCGCTCGACCGTCGCCGAGCGGGTGCTCGCCACGTAGCCCGAGCCCGTCGTGGCGGTTTTCACTGTCGTGGGAGGTATTCGAATCGGTCACGTCGATTCTCGTTTCCGTCGTCGACCGCGCTTCCTCCCGTGCCGTACGGAACGGGGTTTCCCGGAAAACGGAATGCGACGACTGCCGAGTTCGTTGTGCCACGAGTATGCTGCGGACAGGTTGCGACTTGATCGCCGGACGCGGCTCAGGGTACGAACAGCGGCGGTGGACGAGTCGCCCATTCCGCGATGGGGGCTTCCTCGCACGGTGAAAGGGAACTGGTCAAGTGGTGGCGACGAACGGGCAACAACCCGCTGAGCGAGCGGGAGCCGGGGCTGACGAACAGCAGCCGGACACGCAGCGCAAGGTGAACCGCGTCGTGATCCGGTTCGCCGGGGACTCCGGCGACGGTATGCAGCTGACCGGCGACCGTTTCACCTCGGAAGCCGCCGCGTTCGGCAATGACCTGGCGACCCTGCCGAACTACCCGGCCGAGATCAGGGCCCCCGCGGGAACCCTCCCCGGAGTCTCGAGCTTTCAACTCCACTTCGCCGACTACGACATTCTCACACCCGGTGACCGGCCGGACGTGCTGGTGGCGATGAACCCGGCCGCGCTCAAGGCCAATCTCGGCGATCTTCCGCACGGCGCGACCGTGGTGGTCAACACCGACGAGTTCACCAAGCGCAACCTGAAGAAGGTGGGCTACGAGCAGTCTCCGCTGGAGACCGATGAGCTCGACCGGTTCACGCTGCACCGGGTGGCGATGAGCGAGCTGACCAAGGGAGCGGTGGCCGAGACGGGGCTGACCCGCAAGGAGGCGGAGCGCTGCAAGAACATGTTCGCGCTCGGGCTGCTGTCGTGGATGTATCACCGTCCCACCGAGAACACCGAGCGCTTCCTGCGTGAGAAGTTCTCCGGCAAACCGCAGGTGGCCGAGGCGAATCTGCTCGCGTTCCGGGCGGGATGGAACTACGGGGAGACCACCGAGTCGTTCGCGGTGACCTACGAGGTTCAGCCCGCCAGCCTGCCCGAGGGGACCTACCGGCAGGTCACCGGCAACCTCGCGCTGTCCTACGGTCTCGTGGCGGCCGGGCAGCGCAGCGAACTCCCGGTGTTTTTGGGCAGCTATCCGATCACGCCCGCCTCCGACGTGCTGCACGAGATGGCCAAGCACAAGAACTTCGGTGTGACGACCTTCCAGGCCGAGGACGAGATCGCGGGTGTGGGGGCCGCGTTGGGGGCCGCCTTCGGTGGTTCGCTCGGCGTTACCACCACCTCCGGACCGGGGCTGGCGCTGAAGTCGGAGACGATCGGACTGGCGGTGGCCCTGGAGCTGCCGATGCTGATCTGCGACATCCAGCGTGGCGGGCCGTCGACCGGGCTGCCCACCAAGACCGAACAGGCCGACCTGCTGCAGGCGCTGTACGGCCGCAACGGGGAGTCGCCGGTACCGGTGCTGGCGCCGCGTTCACCGGCGGACTGCTTCGACATCGCCATCGACGCCGCACGGATCGCGTTGACCTACCGCACCCCTGTGCTGTTGCTCTCGGACGGGGCCACGGCCAACGGCTCCGAACCATGGATGATCCCCGAGGTGGCGGACCTTCCCGACCTGCGGGTCGACTTCGCGACCGAGACGAACGCAACCGACGGTTCCGAGGAGTTCTGGCCGTATCTGCGTGACCCGCGGACCCTCGCCCGACAGTGGGCGATTCCCGGTACGGCCGGTCTGGAGCACCGCGTCGGCGGGTTGGAGAAGCTGGACGGCAAGGGCAGCATCTCCTACGACCCGGACAATCACGACGCGATGGTGCGGCTGCGGCAACGCAGGATCGACGGCATCGAGGTGGACGACATCGAGGTGGATGATCCCGGCGCTGACGCGCGAGTGCTGGTGCTGGGATGGGGTTCGTCCTACGGGCCGATCGGTGCGGCCTGCCGCAGGCTGCGAGCGCGCGGAATGTCGATCGCGCAGACACACCTGCGCCATCTCAACCCCATGCCGGGCAACCTCGGCGAGATACTCCGGCGTTACGAGCGAGTCGTGGTACCGGAGATGAACATGGGGCAGTTGGCGATGTTGCTGCGATCGCGGTACCTGGTGGACGCTCAGTCCTACACCAAAGTCGCGGGCTTGCCGTTCCAGGCCGAGGAGTTGGAAAACGTGCTGTCCGATGTGGTTCAGGGAGTCGAGCTGTGACGACGAATCTGGGACTGCCCACGATGGGTGGTCTGGCCGAGGTGCCCACCACCGACGAGGAGTACTCCGCCAAGGACTTCACCAGTGACCAGGAGGTCCGCTGGTGCCCCGGCTGTGGTGACTACGCGGTGCTGGCGGCGGTGCGCGGCTTTTTGCCCGAGTTGGGGATCAAGCGGGAGAACACCGTGTTCGTGTCCGGTATCGGCTGCTCCGCCCGCTTCCCGTACTACATGAACACCTACGGGATGCACTCGATCCACGGCAGGGCACCGACGATCGCCACCGGGCTGGCGACCACGCGGCCCGATCTGTCGGTGTGGGTGGTCACCGGCGACGGCGACGGCCTGTCCATCGGTGGTAACCACCTGATCCACGCGCTGCGGCGCAACGTCAACATCACCGTGTTGTTGTTCAACAACCGGATCTACGGGTTGACCAAGGGGCAGTACTCACCCACCTCGGACCAGGGCACGGTCACCAAGTCCACCCCGGTCGGTTCGGTGGACACCCCGTTCAACCCGGTGTCGTTGGCGCTGGGAGCCGAGGCCGGGTTCGTGGCCCGCACCCTGGACTCCGACCGCGCACACCTGACCGAGACCCTGCGGGCAGCGGCGGACCACCGCGGTTCCTCGCTGGTGGAGATCTACCAGAACTGCCCCATCTTCAACGACGGCGCGTTCGACGTGCTCAAGGACAAGGACGAAAAGCAGCGCAGGCTGATCCAGCTGCGTCACGGTGAGCCCGTCACGTTCGGTCCCGAGGACGAGAGGTTCGGGGTGGTCCGTGACGAGCGGGGCGAACTGCGGGTGGCCAAGCTCGACGAGATCGACGAGCGCGACCTCGTGATTCACGACGCGCACCGTGAGGACACTGGTCACGCCTTCGCGCTGTCCCGGCTCGGCGGGCAGGATCTCGATCCGACGGTCACCGGTGTCTTCCGCGCCGTCGACCGTCCCACCTACGACGACCAGGCCAGGCAACAACTCGACGACGCGGCCCGGCAGCGTCCCGCCGACCTGCAGCGGCTGCTCACCGGCCGCGACACCTGGACAATCTGAGGTAGGCGCGATACCCGCCTTGACGGATCCGTCGGGGCGGGTCGCCGGTTACCGTCGACCCCGCACGAGTGCCCGTCGCGGGGGAGGACGATGATCGGCTCGGAAACGACAGGCACTGCTCAGCGGTTGTCGGGTGACATGCCGCCGGTGCTGATGTATCACTCCGTGCAGGAGTACACGACTGACCCTTACCGGGTGACGGTTCGCCCCGAGCGTTTCCTGCGGCAGTTGCGTTGGCTCCGCCTGCGCGGCTGGACCGGGGTGGGGGTGGGGCAGCTGCTCCGCGCGCACCGGCAGGGACTCGCGCGTGGGCTCATCGGGCTCACCTTCGACGACGGCTATGCCGACTTCGACACCACCGTGGTGGGCGCGCTGCGTGAACACGGTTTCACCGCGACCGTGTTCGTGCTCACCCGACGGATCGACGGGCACAACGCGTGGGACGGTGACGGTCCACGCAAGTCCCTCATGAGCGCGGAGCAGATCCACCGCGCCGCCGAACTGGGGATGGAGATCGGCTCGCACGGTCTGCTGCACCGTCCGCTGTCCACGCTCTCCCGTGCCGAGATGGCCGAGGAGGTGCACCGCAGCCGTTCCGAGCTCACGGAGTTACTGCATCACCCGACCGAGGGTTTCTGCTATCCCTACGGTGATCTCGACCGGAACACGATGCGCGAGGTCCACGAGGCCGGTTACGCCTACGCCTGCGCCGTTCGGCCGGGTTCGCTCGCCTGCGGATTCGCCATACCACGAATCCACGTCGGTGACCGTGACAACGGGCCGCGGCTGGAGGCCAAGCGGTGGCGCGCCCGGTTGCGCCCGAGCCGTTGACGGCGATTCCGGTGCGGCGTCCCGTCGAGTGGTGGAGGAGTTCCCTCCTGCCGGGAGGGTAGACACTTTTCCCCACTGCGGAGGAGGAACGCGGGGCCCTGCCGATGGCACGGTCGAACGGCATCGGCAGTGATACGGCACCGTCGATCCTGGGAGGAATCGTGGGGGAACTTCCGCTCTCGCTGGCGGTCAACGGCCGGGAGTACGAATTCAACGATCGGTTGGTGACTCATTCGCCGCTCGGGGACGGCGAAGACGGACTCGCCGGTTCCGCTCCCGCCAGGGTGGCGGTGGTGGGATTGGGCTACGTGGGTCTGCCGACCGTTGTGGAGTTCCACTCCAAACGAATCGACGTGATCGGAGTGGACACCAGCGGTGAGCGGTTGCGCACCATACTGGACGGCGACGTCGAGTTGGTCGAATCCGACCGGGAGGCGCTGCGGCACGCGCTCGGTACGGGAGGAATCCGACTCACCTCCGACAGCGGAGCCATCGCCGAGGCGGAGGCGATAGTCATATGCGTTCCCACGCCGGTGCGTGAGGACGGCACTCCCGAGCTGGCCGCGCTGCGGGCGGCCTGTACCGAGGTGGCATCGCACGCCCGTCCGGGCCAAACCCTGATCCTGACCTCCACGACTTATGTGGGCACCACGCGTGAGCTGCTGGTCGAGCCCCTGCGGCGACGTGGGTTGCTGCCGGGCAGGGACGTCCACGTGGCATTCAGCGCCGAACGGATCGATCCGGGAAATCCGGACCACCGGCAGCAGGACACGCCGCGTGTCGTGGGCGGAGTCACCGAGAGCTGTTCGGTGCGGGCGGCTGACGTGATCAACCAGGTGACCGACTCGGTGTTCCTGGTCAGTTCCCCGGAAGCCGCCGAGCTGACCAAGTTGTACGAGAACATATTCCGCGCGGTCACGCTGGCGTTGGCCAACGAGTTCGCCGAGGTGTGCCGGAACCTCGAGCTGGATCCCATCGAGGTCACCCTGGCCGCGGGCACCAAACCCTACGGGTTTCTGGGTGGGTTCCCCGGCCCCGGTGTGGGAGGCCACTGCATTCCCTGCGACCCCTACTACCTGCTGTGGCAGCTGCGCTCCCAGGGAGTGTCCGCTCCGTTGCTGGAGCAGGTGATGCGTGTGATCCGTGACCGTCCGCAACAGGTGGTGGCGCGGGTCACCGAACTGCTCGACGAGGCCGGGCTCACCCCGGAGAGGGCGCGCGTTCTGCTGGTAGGGGTCAGCTACAAGGCCGGCGTGGCCGACTTGCGGGAGTCGCCCGCACTGCCCATTCTGTCCGGGCTCGCGGAACTGGGGGCCGAGATCGGTTACTACGATCCGTTGGTTCCGCGAGTCCGACTCTCCGAGAGCACCGAGCTGGCCAGCGAACTCAGCCCCGCCGACGGACATTGGGATCTCGTGCTGGTGCACACGCCCCATCCGGAGTTCGACTACCGCTGGGTCGGCCGCTTCCCCCTGGTGCTCGACGCCACCTACCGGTTCGACCACGCGCCGCATCGCAGGCTCGTGTGAGGAGGTGTGCCGTGCCCGGTTCACGAAACACACCGTCGCCCGCCGCGGGGGCGTTCGACACCACCACACCAGTGGTGGTGCTCAAACTGGACGACAACCCGCTGCACCACGGTGGTCTGGGGATCATCCGCGGTCTGGGCAGGCTGGGGGTGCCGGTCTACGGGGTCTGCGAGGATCCGCTCGTTCCCACCGCCCACTCCCGTTACCTGCACGGACACTGGCGATGGCGTGCCGGGGAGGGCACCGAACTCGACGTCGTGGACGGGCTGGCACGGATCGTCGAACGCCTCGGACGGCCCACGGTGGTGTTGCCGACCGACGACGCCGGGGCCATCCTGCTGGCCGAACACGCGGCCGGACTGCACCCGTGGTTGTTGTTCCCCCGTCCTCCCACCGACCTGCCGCGGAAACTGGCGGGCAAGGATTCGCTGTACCGGCTCTGCCGGGATCACGGAGTTCCCGCTCCCCGAACCGAGACGGTCACCACCTGGCCGAGAGCCCGTGCGTTCGCGGCCTCGGTCGGTTATCCACTGATCGCCAAGCTGGCCAGTCCCTGGCGCCGCGACGGCCACCGCCTTCCCAGTACAAGCGTGGTACGCACCCCGAATCAACTCGCGGAACTGCACCGCGCCGCGGGGCAACCGATCGTGTTGCAGGAGTTCCTGCCCCACGCGACGACGCCGGGACGTGGCCAGGACTGGTTCCTCCACGGTTATCTGGGTGACGATCCGGCACAGAGCCCGGTGTGCACCGGGGTCAAGGAACGCTCCTATCCCGCGGCGGCGGGACTGACCAGTTTCGGTCGCTGGGTGACCAACCACGAGCTCGGGCGACAAGCCGTCGAGCTGCTGCGCCGAACCGGCTTCCGCGGTCTCGTGGACATGGACTGGCGTTGGGATCCCAGGGACGGCCACTACAAACTACTCGACTGCAACCCCAGGCTGGGCGCTCAGTTCCGACTCTTCAGCGACCGGGCCGGGCTGGACCTCGCGGTGACGGCCTATCTGGACCTGACCGGACAGCGTGTTCCACGCATAGCGCACGGTCCCGAGCGTCGTTTCGTGGTGGAGAACTACGACCCGCTGGCGGCGTTCGGAGGGTGGCGCGGCGGTCGTCTCGGTCTCCGGGAGTGGATCACCTCGCTGCGTGGCACGGAGGAAACCGCTTGGTTCGCACGGGACGACCTCGCTCCGTTCGGACTGATGTGTCTGCGGATGGGATGGCGAGCGCTGTCGCGTCCGATTCCGGTGTCGCGGCGGCCGCAACGGGCGCGCGCACCCGAGTTTCGTTTCGGACGAGCGGGGGCCCGTCGGGGCTCGCCCACGGTGAACGAGTCGAACGAGTCGAGTACTTCAGTTCCGAGTTGAGGGGGTCCAGCGATGAACGAAACAGTCGACGTCGCCATTGTCGGAGCCGGTCCCTACGGCCTGTCGTTGGCGGCCCACCTGCGATCCGCCGGAGTTAGCCACAGACAGTTCGGAGTTCCGCTCAACCTCTGGCGTACCGCCATGCCTCGGGGGATGTACCTCAAATCGCAGGGATTCGCCTCGAACCTCTCCGATCCCCATGCCAGCCACACACTCGAAAAGTTCTGCCGCGAGACCGGACGGGCCTACGCCGATATCGGAATTCCGGTTTCGCTGGAGACCTTTCTGGAATACGGCGCGTGGTTCGAGCGCCACCACGCTCCCGACGTGGAGCAGGTGCTGGTCGAGGACGTTCGTAGCGTCGGGGACCACTACGAACTGGAGCTGACCGACGGCAGGAGCGCCACCGCCCGAAACGTCGTGATAGCCACCGGCGTCGAGCACTTCACCCGGGTTCCCGACGTGCTCGCCCAGCTACCCGCCCACCTGGCCTCCCACAGCAGTGCTCACGTGGATCTCGGGGTCTTCCGGGACCGCGAGGTGGCCGTTGTCGGTTCCGGACAGTCCGCGCTGGAGACCGCCGCGCTGTTGCGGGAGTCCGGTGCTTCGGTCCGGATCATCGCCCGAGCCAGTGACATCGTGTGGAACGGTCTACCACCCACCGACGACAAATCGCTGCGCCGCAGACTCCGCGAGCCCGAAGCGGGACTCGGTTCGGGCTGGGCGACCTGGTTCTATTCCGAACACCCCGACCTGTTCCGCAGGCTGCCGGTGAGTACTCGGGTGCGGTTGGCCCGCACCGCGATGGGGCCCGCCGGCGCTTGGTGGTTGCGGGAACGCGTGGACGGCCGTATCCCGATGCTGCTGGACCGCCAGTTGGACTGGGCTGATCCCACCGGGGACCGGCTGAGGCTGGGATTGCGCCGAGGCGGCGAGACGACCACGCTCACGCTGGATCACATCATCAGTGCCACCGGCTATCGACCCGATCTCGGGCGGTTGCCCTTCATCAGCCCCGAGCTGCGCGGCAGGGTGGGAACGCTGGACCGGGCGCCGCGTGTCGATCCCGGATACCAGTCCACGGTGCCGGGACTGTACTTCATCGGACCCGCCGTCACTCCGACGTTCGGTCCGGTGATGCGGTTCGTCTACGGTGCCGACCACGCCGCTCGCGCCGTCACCGGCCGGATCTCGCCCGCCAGGGAGCGCCGCGCGTTCGCCCTGCCGGGGGTGGGTAGATGAATTGGCAACCGGTGCGCGATCGGCACCGGGCGGTGCCCGCTCCACGAGCGGCGGGACCGGGGGAGACGCGGCGACCCGGTGAGTCGGAGGGACTCACCGGGTCCCTCGGGACCGACTCGCCGCTGCCCGCGAGCTGGACGCCCTCGCTGCTACCGCGGCTGTTTCCGGCGGTCGATCTGCTCGTGCTCGGTGCGGTGGCGATCGTGCTGCGACTGCCGGGCCCCGCGGCGTTGCTCTACGTACCAGCGGTGCTGCTGTCGCTGGCCGTTCGGGGGACGCAACGTCTCCCGCTGCGTAGCAGGATCTCCGACGACGCCGGAAGCCTGCTGACCGCCGCCGGTCTGCCGCTGTTGGTGTTGTTCGCCTGGTTACCGGTGTCCCGTGTGCTGCTGCTGGGAGCCTGTTCCGCAGCGGCGCTGCTGTTCGGCAGGTCGGTTGCCGTGTTCGTGCTCCGTAGCGCCCGCAGTCGGGGAAGGCTGCTCGAATCCGTGGTGATCGTCGGACGTAACGAGGTCGCGACGGAGCTGGCCCACGCCATGACGCGGCGCCGTGAACTCGGCCTGCGGTTCGTCGGGTTTCTCGATCGCCCCGACACGGCGGAGGAGGTGGGGCGGGACGTGCTGGCCCGCCCGGAAGAGCTGGCCGAGGTCGTTCGACGCCACCGCGTCACCCGGGTGGTGCTGTGCTGCACCGACGAGCGGAGCCCCGAGATCACCGGTGTGGTGCGTCGGTGCCGGAGTTCGACGCTGGACATCTGCGTGCTTCCCCGGATGCCCGGGCTGGGGCTGGCCGCATCGCGGGCGTCGCTGGACGAGGTGTGGGGGATACCGCTGCTGCCGCTCCGCCGCGGCGCACACGCCTCCGGCGGGGGCTTCGCCAAACGAACCCTCGATCTGCTGCTCGCCCCGGTGCTCTCGCTGTTGACGCTGCCGGTACTGCTGCTGCTGAGCATCGCCGTGCGTTGCCGGAACCCCGCGGCGTTCTTCCGGCAGGAGCGGATCACCGCCGCCGGAGCTCTTACCCGCGTCACCAAACTCCGCACCGTCAACGCGACCGGTCATACGGGGTGGACACCGACACCGGGGCAGTGCGGAAAGCTGGGTGGCTGGCTGCGCGGCAATCATCTCGACGAGTTACCGCAGCTCTGGAACGTACTACGGGGTGGTATGTCCCTGGTCGGGCCACGTCCCGAGCGGCCGTACTACGCGGTGCGCTTCGCGGCGGCGATACCGAGCTACGCCGACCGGCATCGCGTCGTGGGAGGGCTCACCGGCTGGGCACAGGTGCACGGGTTGCACGGTGACACCTCGATCGTCGAGCGGGCCCGTTTCGACAACCAGTACATCGAGTACTGGTCACCTTGGTTGGACCTGGTGATTCTCGTGCGCACGGCCGGAGTCGTGCTCAGGGGACTCATCGGGTCGCGCCGCAACCGGCAGAGGGGGCAATAGTGCGAGTCCTACACGTGATCACCGGCCTGGGGATCGGCGGAGCCGAACTGCAGCTTTACGAGCTGGTACGCCGTAGCAGACACGAATGCGAGGTCGTGACCCTGTACAACGCGGGCGAGGTCGCGAACATGATCTCCGGAGCCGGAATTCCGGTGCACGATCTCGGCATGACCAGCAACACCGAGCTGGGCGCGTTGTTCCGGCTCCGCTCCCTGATGCGTTCCGGCGGGTTCGACGCCGTGCACACGCATCTCTACCGTTCCTGCGTCTACGGTCGGACAGCGGCGCGACTCGCGGGCGTTCCCGTGGTCGTCGCCAGCGAGCACTCCATCGGCGAAACCCACCTCGAGCGCAGACGCATGAGCGCGGGCGTGCGGCTGCTCTACCTGGGCAGCGATCTGTTCTCCGACACCACCATAGCGGTGTCGGACACCGTGGCCACCCGGTTGCGTCGGTGGGGTCTGCCCGCGCGCAAGGTGCGTGTCATTCCGAACGGCGTCGACTTCGACAGGGTCGCCTTCGATCCGGACGCACGCGCACGCACCAGGAACGAACTCGGACTCTCCGAGCGGCACCGGGTGGTCGGAGTGCTCGGCAGGCTCGACCCGAACAAACGGTTCGACCTGCTCATAGAGTCCGCCACTCCGTTGCTGGACGAGGACACCAGGCTGTTGCTGGTGGGCGACGGTCCGGACCGGCAACGGCTGGAGGAACTCGCGGAAGCCAACGGAGTCTCCGACAAAGTCATCTTCGCGGGCAAGCGAAGTGACGTGGCGTCCGTGCTGTCGGCGCTGGACCTCTTCGTCGCCTGCTCCAAGCAGGAGACGTTCGGGCTGTCGGTACTGGAGGCCCTGGCCAACGGGCTCGTGGTGCTCTACACCACCTGCCCGGCACTGGACGGGGTCAGCACCGACCGCGCGATCGAGGTGGCGGGCGAGGTCGAGGAGCTGCGGTCCGCGCTGCGTGCGGAGCTGTCGGCAGCTCGGCCACGCACCCAGGTTCCCGAGTTGCGGGAGCTGTACGGGATGGACGCCGTAACCGAGCGGATCGACCAGCTCTACGACGAGCTGCTGAGCGGTCGTCGTGACGGACGGCGTGTTCGGCAGCAGGGCACCGTAGGCGATCCCGCGAGTTCGGGGGTGAACCCATGAGGGCACTCGTCACCGGGGCCGCGGGTTTCGTGGGATCACACCTGGTTCGGTATCTGCTCGCGGCGGGACACACGGTCGTCGCGCTGGACGACGGCAGCACCGGGGACTGGGACAATCTCGCCGGGGTGGCCGAGCACGAACGGCTGTGCCCGGTTCCGGGCAGCGTTGTGGACGGGGAGACCGTGGAGCGGGCCACGGCCGGCTGTGACGTGGTGTTCCACCTGGCCGCCGCTGTCGGGGCCTTCGTCATCCGAGACCGCACGTTGGAAAGCCTGCTCACCAACATCCACGGCACGCATCGCGTGCTGGAGGCGGCCCACCGGCACGGCAGCCGGGTGCTGATCGCCTCCACCAGCGAGATCTACGGCAAGAACGACAAGATCGGCCTCACCGAGGATGACGACAGGGTAGTCGGTTCGCCGTTGAAGTCGCGGTGGTCCTATTCGGAGGCCAAGGCCGTCGACGAGAGCTTGACCAGGTCCTTCGTGGACGAACAGGGGTTGTGGGCGGTCATCGTGCGCCTGTTCAACACCGTCGGGCCCGGACAGAGCGGGCGCTACGGCATGGTGCTGCCCCGTTTCGTGTCGATGGCGCTTCGCGGGCACCCGCTCACGGTGTTCGGGAGCGGCGAGCAGATCCGCTGCTTCTGCCATGTGGACGACGTGGTTCCCGCTCTGGTCTCGCTGGTGCACAGTGACTCGGCACGTGGTCGTGCGGTCAACCTCGGCAGCACCGAGCAGGTGTCGATCGAGGAACTCGCACACCGGGTGATAGCCACCACCGGCTCCCCGAGCGATATCGTGCACAGTCCCTACGAGGCCGTGTACGGCTCCGGTTACGAGGACATGTCGCGGCGTGTGCCCGACTGTTCGCTGGCGCGGGAGCTGGTCGGTTTCCGGCCCGCCCACGATCTGGATTCGATCATCAGATCGGTCGTCGACGAGCACACCCGCACCGGGGAGGGCGTCACTGTCAGGTCGGGTCGTGTTGACACCGGCTGACGCGCGGTTGGGGGTGTGCTCATGCGTGGGAAGCCCGTAACCCGGTGGTTCGCCGTGCTCGGATCCAGGGTGCGGCGAATCGCCCTCGTGGGAGGTGTGGCGGTGTTGTGCCTGGCGTTGATACTGGTCGTGCTTTCGGTGCGACGCGATCCCGCTCCCCGCCCCACCGCCGGCTCCGGTGAGGTGGTCGCCGCCCTGCCGTTCTGGAACTTCCAGGGAGGGACCTCGGAGCTGATGCGGCACACCGAAGGGTTCACCGAGGTCTCGCCCTGGATGTACGGGCTCGATCCCGAGGGGAACGTGGTCAGCCAGATCCCCTCGGACCGAGCCGGGCGGACCCGTGAGGCCCTGGATTCGCTGCGGAGAACCGAACTGCGGTTCACCCCCAGTGTGGCGAACATGACCCACGGTGCCTGGTCCTACGACTCGGTGGCTCAGATCCTGCACGATCCGCGACGGATGCGACAGCACGTACGGGAGATCGTCGACCTGGTGCTCTCCAACGACTACGCCGGTATCGACATCGACTACGAGGACCTCAAGGCCGAGGACCGCGAGGAGTTCAGCACGCTGGTCCGGGAGCTGGCGGACGCGCTGCACGCCCACGACAGAACACTGTCGGTGGCGGTGTTCGCCAAGGCCAGCCGGCGTGGTTACGACGAACGCAACGTCGCGCAGGACTACGCGGCCATCGGGCGTGCCGCGGACCAGGTGCGTCTGATGGGATACGACCGGCACTGGTCGACCTCGCCGCCCGGGCCGGTGGCGCCGGTCGACTGGATACGAGACGTGCTCGACTACGCACGTGGCACCATGCCGCCCGAGAAGGTAGTGCTGGGGGTACCGCTTTACGGATACGACTGGTCACAGGGCAAGGGGCAGCCGGTGACCTGGGACGAGGCCACTCGAATCGCGCGGCGGCACGACGTGCGGATCCGGTTCGACGAGGAGAGCCGTACCCCGTGGTTCCGCTACACCGACACTGACGGGACACCGCACGAGGTGTGGTTCGAGAACGCGGCCAGTTCGCACGCCAAGTTCGAAGTGGCGGACCGGTCCGGCATCGGTGGTGTCTACCTGTGGATGTACGGCCCGGCCGATCCCGCCACCTGGCCGCGACTGCGCCAGACCTTTCCCGTGGCCCGTCGTTCCGCTCGGGCACGCCGATGACGTCCGTCCACGCGGTGGTTCGGGTGTTGAGGAGGTGGCCAGTTGATTCCGTGGTGGCTTGTGGCCGTGCTGATTTTCGGGGCGAATTTCGTGCTCTGGGGAAGTATGGGACTGCTCCGGATGATCACTACGAGTTGCGCCGCGTCTTACGACCGCGTGGCACGCCGGATCCGCCCACCGTTCTCGCGCCGCGGCTCCGGTTGCTTTCCCGGTGACGTCGACCTCGGACGGAGACGGGGTGCCGGTGGCGAGCCCCCCTTCGGCACCGATCGGGTGGCAGTGCTCATGGCCGCCCACAACGAGGAGCTCGTGATCAACGACAGTTTGGAGTCGGTGACCGAACTCGTGCCACGCGACAACGTGTACGTGGTTTCGGACGGGTCCACGGACCGAACCGTCGAACTCGCCGAACGGGCGGGCGTGAACGTGATCAGCACCTGGAGCAACGTGGGGAAGGCGGGCGCGCTGCAGCAGGCGATCGAGCGGTTCCGCCTCGTCGAACACTATCCGGCCGTGCTGCTGCTGGACGCCGACACCCGGCTCGACAGGAACTACTTCCGGGCGGCCCTGCCGTTGTTCGGTGATCCGCGGGTCGCCGCGGTCGCCGGCTTCGTACGCACCGACTGGGACCGCGGCGGGCTCTCTCCATTGGGCAGGTTGCTGGTGTCCCACCGGCAGCGGATCTACGCGCTGAGCCAGTACCTGCTCAAGTTCGGTCAGACCTGGCTGCGGTGCAACGCCACACACATCGTTCCCGGCTTCGCCAGTATGTACCGCACCGAGGTGTTGCCCCACATCGAGATGAATCCACCCGGTCTGGTCATCGAGGACTTCAACATGACCTTCGAGGTGTATCAGAAACGGCTCGGCAAGGTCGGTTTCACGCCCGCCGCGGTGGCAGTGACACAGGATCCGGACAACCTTCGCGACTACGTCCGGCAGACCAAGCGCTGGGCGCTGGGACTGTGGCAGACCGTACGCCGACATCGCCCCAGGACCAATCTGTTCACCTGCATGCTGTTGCTGCTGTTGACCGAACTGCTAACCAGCGGTCTGCTGATGGTCGTGCTGCCGCTCGTCCTCCTGCTGCTGCTGTTGCCGCTGTTCTTCCCCGGCACGGCCGATCTCGCCGTGCTGGGACCACTGCACGACGCGGTGTCGAGCTACGTCAGCCTGTCCTCGTTGCTGCTGGGCGTGGTGATAGTGGACCTGTCCCTGACCCTGCTGGTGGCTCTGGCGCTTCGCAAACCACGATTTCTCGTGTTCGGCGCCTTCTTCCTGTTCCTGCGGATACTGGATGCCGCCCTGTCGCTGTACACCCTCCCGCTGGCATGGCTGACCAGGTCGTCGGGGCGGTGGCGGAGTCCGGGACGGCGTGCTCCCGCACCATCGCCGGTGGAGCCGACCTCTTCGGTCGGGGCCGATGTCACCACATCCAGTGGTTCAGGAGCGTGAACATCACGTCATTCGGCTCGGAACGTCTCGTGCGCCCGCCGGAGCGGCGCGTTCCCCTCGTGCTGCGCGTGCTGTGCGGCTACTGCAGAATTCGCCGGTACGGGAGGTAACCGCACCGGCCGTGTCCTGGGGGAAGCATGCTCCGCCTGTTGCTCGTGGACGAACAACGCATGTTCGTCGAGGCTCTCACGCAGTACCTGTCCACCGAGTCGGACCTCTGGGTGTCCGACAGCGCGTATCCGAGCGAGACGGATCTGCTCGACCGGGCACGAATCGCCTGGCCCGACGTCGCTGTCGTCGACATCGCGATACTGCGAAATCGCGTGCACGAAGTGCTGCGAAGACTCGAAGAAGCGTGTCCCGACGCGCGGGTGGTGGTGCTGAGCTCGACCCTCGACCCGGAGCCCGCGGTGCGTGCCGCGCGGGCCGGCGCGGCCGCCTGGCTGCCCAAGGAGCGTGGCATCACCGAACTGGTCGAGGTCATTCGGCTGGTCGGTCGCGGACACGCCTGGTACCCCCCTGAAGTGCTCGCTGAGGTACTGTGCGCGTTGCGGCAGGAGGCCGGCCCCGTCGGGACCGGCGATGATCCGCTCGCCGTCCTCAGCGTGCGCGAGCGCCAAGTGCTGGGCGTCATGGCGGAGGGCAAACGTGGTCGGCAGATAGCCGCCGAACTCTTCATATCGGTGCAGACGGTTCGCAAGCACACTCGCGGCATCCTCACCAAGCTCAACGTGCACACTCAACTCGAGGCGGCCATGCTCGCCAATTCCGGGGGAGAGACGCCCGTCCTCTCGGAAACCACCGTGCGTGCTCTGCCGCGGTAGACGAGATGCGCGAGCACCCACGGGTAGCCACCGTCATCACGCGTCTGGAGGGCGGGGCCGGATTGGTGGCCCTGCGCTGCGCACTCGCGCAACATGCCGACTCCTGGCCGGTCACCCTCGTCACCGGCAGCGACGGGGAACTGGTGAGGCACGCGGAACGGGCCGGACTCGACGTCGTGGTGGAACCGGCACTGCGCAAGCCGATCGTCCCCTGGTGGGACCTCGTCGCGCTGTTCCGGTTGACCGCGTTGTTCGCCCGGGCAGGGTTCGACGTCGTGCACACCCACACCGCCAAGGCCGGGGCCCTCGGGCGGGTGGCCGCCCGGCTGTCAGCGGTGCCGCGAGTGGTGCACACGTACCACGGGTTCCCGTTCCACCGGTTTCAGGCGCGCTGGTTGCGACTCTGCTACGCGGCGGTGGAACGGCTGCTCGGCCGACTCACCGACGATGTGCTGTGCGTGGGGGAGGGGGTCGCGAACGAGGCGACGCGACTCGGGCTGGCCACCTCCGATCGGATCCGCGCCGTCGGCGTTCCCGTTTCGCTGGAGCCCCCACGCGCGGACGCCGAGAGTCGACGCCGAGCCCGTCGTGCGCTTCGCATCCCCTACGACCGGCTGGTCGTCGGTGCTGTCGGGAGGCTGACCTACCAGAAGGCGCCGGAGGACCTCGTCGACGCACTGGCCCGGCTGCCCCGCACGGATGTTTGTGGTGTCTGGCTCGGCGAGGGGGAGCTGCGGGACCGGATCGAACGTTTGGCACGGGAGCGGCTCGGTGACCGCTTCGTGTTCGCGGGGCATCGTTCGGATGTCGCCGAGCTGCTGCCCGCCTTCGACGTGTTCGTCCTGCCCAGCAGGTACGAAGGGCTGCCGTTGGCGGTGATCGAGGCCATGCTGTGTGGGCTCCCCGTTGTGGCCACGGCGGTCAACGCTGTCCCGGACCTCGTAGTGACAGGGCACAACGGGGTGCTGGTTCCGCCACGCCGCCCCGATCTGTTGGCCGGAGCGCTCTCCGACCTGCTGGAGGACCCGGCCGAACGGGCCCGCATGGGAAGTGCTGGTAACCGCGGTATCGACGGTGAGCGGTTCGGCATCGCGGCGGTCACCCGCGAGCTGGGGTCCGTTTACCGGGGTAAATGAATCTCTTGCTACTTAACGGATTCGAACAACGACAGAGCGTGCGCGTGCCGTCCGCAGCGGGTATAACACCAGTGTGGCGACTGTGGTGCTCTTTCGAACCCGAGTCGGCGGGGGGCCGCCCGAGCCCGACCGCACTGAAACGCCGGTGGAAGCGTAGGGGACGCGTCCACATCGGCTTGTCGAGGCCGTGAGCGTGAGGTCGGGATCCGTGGTGCACCGCGAACGGGCTCCGGCGGGATCACGGCTGACCACGAGGGGGAAACAATGGCTGACCTGGTGCTGGGGGACAATCACACGGTGTTCGTAGAGGCACTGGTAACGGTGCTCCCACAGCGGGGACTCAACGTGCTGGACACCGCGCACAGCATCACCGAGACCGTACGCAGCGTGCGTCGCAACAAACCCGACGTGTGCGTGCTGGAGAGGTTCTTCACCGATGGCGACTCCCTGAACCGCCTGGACGAGATCACGGCCGCCGGAGGATCACGAATGCGGGTGCTGCTGCTCACCGCGGACTCCGACGCGGATGGTATGCGCCGCGCGATGCGGGAGGGGGCCATCGGTTACGTCACCAAGATGTGTGGACTGACCGCCCTGGTGGAGGCCGTGGGCAAGGCCGCGGCAGGGGAACCGGTCACCCGCCTGCCCCGTCTCCCCGAAGGTCGCAGCACCAGTGTCAGCCTGCCGAACAGCCACGATCGCGCATCGCCGCGGATGTCGTTGACACCCCGGGAACAGGACTGCCTGCGCCTGCTCGTCTCGGGGGCTCGTACCACGACCATGGCCAAGCAACTGGGAGTCTCCAGCACGACGGTACGCACCCACGTGCAGGCGTTGCTGGGCAAACTGGGCGTGCACTCCAGACTGGAAGCCGCCACCTTGGCGGTACGGCACAGTCTGCTGGAACCTCCTGACGAGGACGAGGCGAGCTGACCGGAGCTCGTCCATCACCGCTTCCGAGTGGAAGCGGTGATGCCGGTGAGTCGGGTGCTTCCGGCACGAGCCGACCGCTCGTGCCGGAAGCACCGCCTTCACCGGGGTACCAGCACGCCCCACGTTCCGGTGTGTCGCTCACCGGGACGCACCACTCGCACGGCCTCGCCGGTCACGAACGCGTTCGGCGGGCAGGTGTTCGGTTCCACCGTGATTCCCGAGCGGGCCGGCTGCGGGCGCTGTTCGCTGGGAGCGTCGTCGGTGTAGACCTGGAGGTAGCCGTAGGACTCGTCCACCCACAGCAGCACGTCGAGTCCGTCGGTACGCCCGAATCGTACGGTCGCGTGGCCGCGTCGATTCCGCGCCAGATCCTTGAAGGCCGTGTCCATACTGGTCGAACCGATGGTCCTGCCGCTCCGGAAGTCGTACTCGGTTCCCGCGACCGAGGCGGTACCCGTCGGGATGAGCCGTTCGTTGGTGCGATAGTAGGTCGCCGCGGGCAGCCGGAGCTCCATGCCGTCGGTACCGCCCGTCCCGGCGGCGATGTAGGTGTGATTCGCCCATCCCACGGGTGCTTCGTGCTCGCCCGCGTTCTCGGCGGTCAACGTGCACCGCACACCGTGGCGGTCGACGCTGTACTCCACCAGGAACGCCATGCGGAAGGGATAGCCGTACTGCGGGTGCAGCAGGTACCGCAGCGACACGCTGTCGGTTCGGTGCCGCACCGGTTCCCACTCCACGAAGTTCATCAACCCGTGCAGTGCCGCCTGCCTCGAGGGTTCGTTGATCGGAACCCGCAGCCGCTCACCGTTGAACTCGTAGGTTCCCCGGTCGATCCGATTGGGCCAGGGCAGGATCGTTTTGCCCTGGAAGCCCTCGCCCACCTCGTCCGGGGAATGAGTAAGCAGCATCTCCTCGCCCGACACCCGCCAGGAGAGCAGGGTCGCCGCCACCCCGCCCACGAGCGCACGGTGGTGCCCCGAACGGATCTCGTAGAGCCTGCCGCTCGCGCTCTGTTCCCCACCACCGTGGCCGGGCAGGTGGTGCCCGCCCCCGGAAGATCGTGCGGCGGCTCTGCCGCCCAGCGCCGCGGCCGCGCTCGTCGCGGTGAGAGTGGTCAGCGCGCCGCGCCTGCTCCAGCCACTCCTCGTCGGTCCGGCATCGGTCAAGGGAGCTCCCTTCTTGTCGAAGCCCGTGGAGTTTCTCCGATCGGGTTCTCGGGATGTTCTGTCGGAGAGGACCGGGTGGGGGAACGCGCGGTTCCGCCCACCCGGCCGGAGCACGAGGAGCTCACGGGCTGCCGGATTCGATGATCGCCTCGTTGTCCGCCCGGATCGAGGCGACATCCGGCTTGGTGACCCTCCTGTCGTAGGTCATCAGGCCGTTGACCTCGTTCTCCACGTCCGAGACCTGGGTGTAGACCGCGGCCGACAGGCCGTTTCGCTCGATCGCGCCGATCAGGTCGTCGCTGAGCTGGCCGTAGCGCTCGGTGAGTTCGGCCCGAGTGTCGGTCATCTCGTAGGCTTCCGGCCGGCCCGGCCAGAGGTGTCCCTGCTCGACCAGTCCGAGGCCGCCGTACTCGCCGTCGACCGCCGCTCGTTCGGCGGTGGCCTCCGGAGTGCCCGGCCCCACGTAGGTGTGATCGTCGTAGATGTCGCCCGCTCCAGTGTCCGGCAACGAGTTACAGCAGTTCACTCCGCTGGCGGCGTTCACGAGCCTGCTGGGGTCCTGCCGCTGGATCCGCTCCGTGACGCGGGCGGTGTCGAACTCACCCCATCCCTCGTTGAACGGCACCCAGGTCACCAGCGAGGTCACGCTGTCGAGCTGATCGACGACGGCGGTAGTCTCGGCCTCGAACTTCGTCCTGGCCTCCTTCGATGGCACGCCGTTGGTGCCGCCGGTTTGGGCCGTAAGGGAGGGCATGTCCTGCCAGACCAGCATGCCCATCCGGTCGGCCCAGTAGTACCAGCGCTTCGGGGCGACCTTGATGTGCTTGCGGAGCATGTTGAAGCCCATCCGCTTGGCCTGCGCTATGTCGTGACGCATGGCCTCGTCCGCGGGCGGGGTGTGCAGTCCGTCCGGCCAGAAGCCCTGGTCGAGCATCCCCTGCTGGAACAGGATCTTCCCGTTGAGGGCGAGTCGTTTTCTGCCCTGCGAGTCCTCGATCAGTCCGATCGAACGCATCCCCGCGTAACTGGCGACGCGGTCCAGTTCACGGCCGTCGGCGTCCAACAGGCGTACGGTCAGGTCGTAGAGGTACGGATCGTCGGGACTCCACGTTCGCGGGTTCGGAACCGGCGCCCGCACGGTCGAGCCCGCTTCCGTGGTGGTCCGGGAGACCACCCCGCCATCCGGGCGCGATACCATCGTTTCCACGCTCGCGGCCCGGGTGCCTCGGATCTCGGGTTCCAGCTGGAACGTCTCCGCCTCGAGCCGCGGTGTGATGTTCAGTTCCGCCAGGTGCGTCCGCGATACCGGCTCCAGCCACACGGTCTGCCAGATGCCGGAGGAACCCGTGTAGAAGATCCCGCCGGGATTGTCGGTCTGCTTGCCGACGGGGTACTGACCCCGTTCGTTGGCGTCCGTGACAGCCACGGTCACTCGTTGCCGTGATCCCGGCCGCAGCGCGTCGGTCACGTCGACCGTGAACGAGGTGTAACCACCCCGGTGGGAACCGACTCGCTCACCGTTGACCCAGACCGTCGACTCCTGGTCTACGGCCCCGAAGTGCAACAGCAACTCGTCGCCGCGCCAGTGGGGCGGCACCCGGAAGTCGCGGCGGTAGAGCATGTGGTCGTCGTGCCGCTGAATGCCGGAGAGCGCGGACTCGACCGGGTAGGGGACCAGGATCCGTTCGCCCAGGTCCTGTTGGTTCCGGTCCGGAGGGCCGGCACCGCCCGCGTACTCCCATTCGCCGTTCAGGTTCTGCCAGCGCTCGCGTTTCAGCTGGGGGCGCGGGTACTCGGGAAGCGCGTTGTCCGGTCCCACCTGATCCGTCCACGGCGTGGTCAGTGGTGCTTCAGCCGGTGACCTGTGCTCGACGGGATGAGCTGCCGCCGCCGGAGCGGCACCCAGCGCCAACGCGACGGTCATCGAGAGCACACCCAGGTTCCCGGCCGTCACACGACGCGGTGGTCGTGACTGCATCGATCCTCCTCACACGGTGTCGGGCGATCCTCATCCGTGTTGAGAGCGTCGGAACCTCCACCTAGGAGGCACATGTAACAACAAAGAGCAACACAACCGGACTTAAATCACCATTAACAAACATTAATGAGCCAGGACACATCTCACGTCAACATCGGTGCACGAGATTGCTCCGTCCGGTGCAACGCTGTGAACTCGAATGGCGGCACAGTGTCAGTTTGCGAGGTCGTTCGCGTGGCATCCGGCAGACGCGCCGAGCGGACGTCGACGACCCATGTCGGGCCACACCGGCACCCGGCCACGAGCAGTGGTTCCCGGCCGTCGCGAAGCCGTGTAGGTGGCGGGGTGCGGCTAGCGACCGCTCGTGTGGTTCGAAGGGGCGAACGACTCGGGGACCGCTCAGCCGGCCGGGACGGGCCTCCCGGCTCCGCGGGCTCCGATCGATTGCACTCCGGACGGCGGAACAGGAATCCAGCACAATCGATTAGAATGATTGTCGACAATAATAAAGTGGGAAAAGGGTCGATTTCGCGGATCTCGCGGAGGACTGTCGACGGGTTTGTGAGTCTTTGATCATTCTTCTCGCCGAGAAGTGGTGTTGACCTGGACGAACAGCGTCTTCGTCGCGGAAGAGTGGGGTATCACACCCCGGGCCGGGGTGGGGCGTAACATCCGGGGTCCCTCCTTCGATGGAAGGGGCGCAGGCGAATAAAGAATCAGTGCGGCACCGCGGTCGCGTTGTTCATTTCATCGGATCGTACGGTTGCACTATTCGTCCCCGTTGTGGTATGCGGCGTACGCGCATTGTACTGCATCTTTGGCGTGATTGCCTTTGCCGGATCGTGACCCCTGGTGCGGAAAACTAAATTCTCCCTGGTGACGCCCTATTTTTTACTTAGGGTAACTGTGCGAATCACGCGATCATCCTATTTCTATGATTAGGGTCACAGCTGAATGTGCTTGCATTTTTCGTGAATGCGAATAAGTTGGGTTCTCGGCGTACGGAATCTGCGTCGGGATCGGGCGGCAAAGGTGCCGACCGAGTGTGCTGACCGGTGCCAGTGCGCGGCCCGCCAGTTGGCTGCCCGCACCGGTGCGGTGTGCCCCTTGTGAGGTGCCCCGGCGCGCCCGTGAAGGCTCGGGGCGGTGAATTCACCGTGGTTCCGAGCGATGCAGTGGCGCTTGACCAACGCGAGTGGGAGCTGAGTATGACCAAGAGCGTGGACGATCTTGCACGTGGTGACGAGGGGTCGAACGACCAGGACTCGGTGCACCTCGAGGAGCAGGCGTTCGGCGACAATCCGTTGGAAGTACGCGACACTGATCACTACACCCAAGAGTATGTCGGTGGATTCGTCGACAAGTGGGACGATCTGATCGATTGGAAGGCCCGCTACGAGAGCGAGGGGACCTTCTTCATCGATCAATTGCGTGCCCGTGGTGTCAAGACCGTGCTGGACGCAGCGACCGGGACCGGTTTCCACTCGGTCCGGCTGCTCGAAGAGGGTTTTGAGACCGTCAGCGCGGACGGCAGTCCGCAGATGCTGGCCAAGGCCTTCAGTAACGGACTGGAGTACGGTGGTCACATTCTGCGTGTGGTCAACGCGGACTGGCGCTGGCTCAACCGCGACGTGCACGGTGAATACGACGCGATCATTTGCCTGGGTAACTCGTTTACCCACCTCTTCTCGGAGCGGGACCGCCGCAAGACGCTGGCGGAGTTCTACGCGATGCTCAAGCACGACGGTGTTCTGATCATCGACCAGCGTAACTACGATTCCATTCTGGACACCGGCTTCTCCAGTAAGCACACCTATTACTACGCCGGTGAGGACGTTTCCGCCGAGCCGGACCACATCGACGACGGTCTGGCGCGGTTCAAGTACACGTTCCCGGACAAGTCCGAATTCTTCCTGAACATGTACCCGCTGCGGAAGGACTATGTCCGGCGGCTCATGCGTGAGGTCGGTTTCCAGCGGATTGACACCTACGGTGACTTTCAGGAAACCTACGGTGACACGGAGCCGGACTTCTTCATCCACGTGGCGGAGAAGAACTACCGCACCGAGGACGAGTTCCTGGACATGTACTCCAACGCGGTCCACACCGCGCGGGACTACTACAACTCCGAGGACGCGGACAACTTCTACTACCACGTCTGGGGAGGCAACGACATCCACGTCGGTCTCTACCAGACCCCGCAGGAGGACATCGCCGCGGCGAGCGAGCGCACTGTCCAGCGGATGGCGAGCAAGGTCGACATCGACGCCAACACCACCATCCTGGACTTGGGCGCGGGCTACGGCGGTGCCGCCCGCTACCTGGCGCGAACCTACGGATGCAAGGTGACCTGCCTCAACCTCAGCGAGGTGGAGAACCAGCGCAACCGCGAGATCAGCCGTGCCGAGGGCCTCGATCACCTCATCGAGGTGGCCGACGGCTCGTTCGAGGACATCCCCTACCAGGACAATGCCTTCGACATCGTCTGGTCGCAGGACTCCTTCCTGCACAGCGGTGACCGCACCAGGGTGATGGAGGAGATCTCCAGGGTCCTCAAGCCCAAGGGCTCGGTGCTGTTCACCGACCCGATGGCCGCCGACTCGGCCGAGAAGAGCGCGCTCGGGCCGATCCTGGACCGGCTGCACCTGGACTCGCTCGGGTCCCCCGGCTTCTACCGCAAGGAGCTGACCAGGCTCGGGCTGCAGAACGTCGAGTTCGAGGACCTCAGCGAGTACCTGCCGCTGCACTACGGCCGGGTGCTGGAAGTTCTGGAAAGCCGGGAGAACGAACTCGCCGACTTCATCGGCGAGGAATACCGGACTCGCATGAAGACCGGCCTGCGCAACTGGGTGCAGGGCGGCAATGGCGGGAACCTTGCCTGGGGCATCATCCACGCCAAGGCATGACAGGCCGTCGAGTACGAAGAATAATCGAAGCAACAAGCAGTGAGGTGAAGATCAGCCGTGACTGAGATGAACCGCAGGTTGTTTACCAGTGAGTCCGTGACCGAGGGCCACCCGGACAAGATGGCCGACTCGATCAGTGACGCGATCCTGGACGCGATGCTGGCGCAGGACCCGCGTTCGCGTGTGGCCATGGAGACCATGATCACCACGGGTCAGGTGCACCTGGCCGGTGAGGTCACCACCGCCGCCGACGTGGACCTGCCCGCGATCGTGCGGGAGAAGGTCCTGGAGATCGGGTACGACAACTCGGCCAAGGGCTTCGACGGCGATTCCTGCGGCATCAACGTCTCGATCGACGCGCAGTCGCCGGACATCGGTCAGGGTGTCGATACCGCGCACGAGTCCCGTGTCGATGGTGTCATCGACGAGATCGCCCAGCAGGGCGCCGGTGACCAGGGGCTCATGTTCGGCTACGCCTCGAACGAGACCGACGAGCTGATGCCGCTGCCGATCGCCCTGGCGCACCGCATGTCCCGCAGGCTCACCAGGGTCCGCACCGAGGGTGTGCTGCCCTACCTGCGTGCCGACGGCAAGACCCAGGTCACGGTCGAGTACGCGGGTGACCAGCCGGTCCGGCTGGACACCGCCGTGCTGTCCACGCAGCACGCCGGCGACATCGACCTCGACGCCATGCTGGCTCCCGACATCCGTGAGCACGTCATCAACCCGGAGATCGAGCGTGTCGGCCTCGACACCACCGACCTCCGCCTGCTGGTGAATCCGACGGGTCGGTTCGTCACGGGTGGTCCGATGGGTGACTGTGGTCTGACGGGCCGCAAGATCATTGTGGACACCTACGGTGGTATGGCGCGGCACGGTGGTGGCGCGTTCTCGGGTAAGGACCCGTCGAAGGTGGACCGGTCGGCGGCTTATGCCACTCGGTGGGTGGCCAAGAACGCGGTGGCCGCGGGGTTGGCGAACCGGATCGAGGTGCAGACGGCCTACGCGATCGGTAAGGCGGCTCCGGTGGGGCTGTTCGTGGAGACGTTCGGCACCGAGAACGTGGATCCGGTCAAGATTCAGGCCGCGATCAACGAGGTGTTCGATCTGCGTCCGGCGGCGATCATCCGTGATCTGGATCTGCTGCGGCCGATCTACGCGCCGACGGCGGCCTACGGGCACTTCGGGCGTACGGATGTGGACCTGCCCTGGGAACGCACCGACCGCGTCGAGGCCCTGAAGAGCGCCGCGGGCCTCTGACAGCCGCATAGCGACGTTTCGTCGACGCCGCGGGGCGCGGAAGCTTCCGCGCCCCGCGGCGTGGCGAACAATGCCAGGTTCGCTCATCCACGACCGCGGGCCGGTGCCGCGAGATGGTCACCGGCCCTGGTGAAGGAGTTTTCCCAGTGCAAATTGCGGTGACCGGTTCAATCGCCACCGACCACCTGATGTCCTTCCCGGGCAAGATCGCCGATCAGCTCATCGCCGACCGGCTCGACCAGGTTTCGCTTTCCTTCCTCGTGAACCAGCTCGAGGTGCGCCGCGGCGGTGTCGCGGGCAACATCACCTTCGGCCTCGGCCAGCTCGGTGTGACACCGCTGCTGGTGGGCGCGGTCGGCGAGGACTTCGCCGAGTACCGCGCGTGGCTGGACCGGCACGGTGTCGACACCAGTGCGGTCCACACCTCCAAGACGGCTCACACCGCTCGGTTCACCTGCACCACCGACGAGAGCCAGAACCAGATCGCCTCGTTCTACCCCGGTGCGATGTCCGAGGCCAGCGAGATCGAGCTCAAGCCCATCTCCGACCGGGTGGGCGGCCTGGACCTCGTGATCGTCTCGGCCAACGATCCGGAAGCGATGGTGCGCCACAGCCAGGAGTGCCGCGATCGCGGATTCGACTTCGTCGCGGACCCGGGCCAGCAGCTCGCCCTCATGGACGGGCCGCAGATCCGTAAGCTGGTGGAGGGTGCCAAGTACCTGTTCACCAACGAGTACGAGCACAGCCTGCTGCTGCAGAGCACCGGCATGTCGCACGCCGAGGTGCTCGACCAGGTCGGCATGTGGGTCACCTCGCTCGGTGAGAACGGTGTGCGCATTGAGTCCAAGTCGGCCGAGACGGTCGAGATCGCCCCGGTCAAGCCCAAGCAGGTCGGCGACCCCACCGGTGTGGGTGACGCGCTGCGCGCGGGCTTCCTGGCCGGCCTGGCCAACGGCCTGGGCCTCGAGCGTTCCATTCAGCTCGGGTGCACCCTGGCGACAACATCCCTGGAAACCGACGGACCGCAGGAATACGAGGTCGAGAAGGGCTCGTTCGTTTCGAGGTTCGCCGAGGCCTACGGCAAGCAGGCCGCGGGCGAGATCGAATCCGTGCTTCGCTGAAGCGTTCGGGAAGGCAGCGTGATGACGAAACAGGAAGAATCGGGCCGTCGGGACAACGACCCGAGCGGGTTTCTCACGGCCATCGCCGAACGTGTGCTCGTCGGGGACGGCGGCATGGGTACGGCGCTGCAGGAGCACGACCTGACCCTGGAGGACTTCAACAACCTCGAAGGTTGCAACGAGATCCTCAACGAGACGCGCCCCGACGTCGTGCGCTCGGTCTACCGGGGCTTCCTGAAGAACGGCTCGGACGCCATCGAGTCGAACACGTTCGGCTGCAACCTGCCGAACCTCGGTGAGTACGGGATCGAGGACAGGATCCGTGACCTCTCCGAGAAGGGTGTGGCGCTGGCCCGGGAGTGCTGTGACGAGTACTCCACGCCGGAGAAGCCGCGTTTCATTCTGGGGTCGATGGGTCCCGGAACCAAGCTGCCCACTCTGGGACACGCCCCGTACGCCGACCTGCGGGACGCCTACTACGAGCAGGTACTGGGCATGCTCGACGGCGGCGTCGACGTGATCCTGGTCGAGACCTCGCAGGACCTGCTGCAGACCAAGGCGTCCATCGTCGCGGCCAAGCGCGCGATGGCCACGCAGCGGAAGTGGGTTCCGATCATCGCCCACGTCACCGTGGAGCAGACCGGCACCATGCTGGTCGGGTCCGAGATCGGTGCGGCGCTGACGGCGTTGGAGCCGCTCGGCATCGACATGATCGGCATGAACTGCGCGACCGGGCCCGCCGAGATGAGCGAGCACCTGCGGGTGCTGGCCGATCACGCGCGGGTGCCGATCTCGGTCATGCCCAACGCCGGGCTGCCCGAGCTGGGCCCCAACGGCGCGGTGTACCCGCTGCAGCCCGCCGAACTGGCCGAGGCGTTGGTCGACTTCGCCAACAACTACGGTGCTCGGCTGGTCGGTGGCTGCTGTGGTGTGACCGGCGAACACGTTCGCCAGGTCGCCGAGGCGGTATCCGAGCTGAGTCCGGCGGAGCGGGAGCCGGAGATCGTTCCGTCGATCTCCTCGATGTACCAGGCGATCCCGTTCGAGCAGGAAGCCTCGATCCTCAACGTCGGCGAGCGCACCAACGCCAACGGCTCCAAGGCGTTCCGCGAGGCGATGCTGGAGGAGCGCTACGAGGACTGCGTCGAGATCGCGAAGGGGCAGACCCGCGAGGGCGCCCACATGCTCGACCTGTGCGTGGACTACGTGGGCCGCGACGGCACCCACGACATGCGCGAGCTGGCTTCCCGGCTGGCCACCGCCTCGACGCTGCCGGTCATGGTGGACTCCACCGAGGCCGACGTCATCGAGGTCGGCCTGGAGCACCTCGGCGGTCGGTGCGCGATCAACTCGATCAACTACGAGGACGGCACCGAGGAGGGCGGTCGTTACGACCGGGTCATGAAGATGGCCGTCGAGCACGGTGCCACCGTGGTGTGCACCTGCATCGACGAGGAGGGCCAGGCCCGCACCGCCGAGTGGAAGCTGCGGGTGGCCGAGCGGATCATCGAGGATCTGACCGGGAACTGGGGTCTGGACAAGTCCGCGATCATCATCGACCTCCTGGTATTCCCGATCACCACCGGTCAGGAGGAGGTCCGGCAGGACGCCATCGAGACGATCAACGCCATCCGGGAGCTCAAGACGCGGCACCCGGAGGTGCAGACCACGCTGGGTCTGTCCAACGTCTCGTTCGGTCTCAACGCCGCGGCCCGCCAGGTGCTCAACTCGGTCTTCCTCAACGAGTGCCGGGAAGCCGGTCTGGACAGTGCCATCCTGCACGCGTCCAAGATCCTGCCGATGAACAAGATCGACGAGGAATCTCGCCAGGTCGCGCTGGACCTCGTCTACGACCGGCGGACCGAGGCCACCGAGACCGAGGAAGCCTACGACCCGCTGCAGAAGCTGATGGCCCTGTTCGAGGGCAAGTCGGCCGAGACCACCGGTTCGTCCAAGGCCGAGGAGCTGGCGGCCCTGCCGTTGTTCGAGCGGTTGGAGCAGCGCATCGTCGACGGCGAGAAGAACGGTCTGAACGCCGATCTCGACGAGGCGATGCAGGAGAAGAAGCCGCTCGAGATCGTCAACGACACGTTGCTGTCGGGGATGAAGACGGTCGGTGACCTCTTCGGCGCGGGTCAGATGCAGCTGCCCTTCGTGCTGCAGGCCGCCGAGATCATGAAGACCGCGGTGGCCCACCTCGAGCCACACATGGAGAAGGACGACTCGGGTGGCAAGGGCAGATTGCTGCTGGCCACGGTCAAGGGCGATGTGCACGACATCGGCAAGAACCTGGTCGACATCATCGTGTCCAACAACGGCTACGAGGTGGTCAACATCGGCATCAAGCAGCCGATCAACACCATTCTCGAAGAGGCCGAGAAGAACAACGTCGACGCGATCGGCATGTCCGGACTGCTGGTCAAGTCCACGGTCATCATGAAGGACAACCTGGAGGAGATGAACTCCAGGGGAATCGCGGAGAAGTACCCGGTTCTGCTGGGTGGTGCCGCTCTGACCAGGTCCTTCGTCGAGAACGACCTCGACGAGATGTACCAGGGCGACGTGCGCTACGCCAAGGACGCCTTCGAGGGGCTCAAGCTCATGGACCGCATCATGCAGTCCAAGCGCGGCGAGAACCCCGAGGAGGACGAGGCGGAACAGGCCAAGAAGGCCGAGCGCAAGGCCAGGCGCGAGCGTTCCAACCGGATCGCGGAGAAGCGCAAGGCCGAGCAGGGGCCGGAACCGGACGAGCGCGACGACAGCGTCCGCTCCGACGTCGACGCCGACGTTCCCGTTCCCACGCCGCCGTTCTGGGGTTCCAAGGTCGTCAAGGGACTTTCCAGCAACGAGTACCTCGCGCTGCTCGACGAACGTGCCACGTTCTTCGGACAGTGGGGGCTGCGCGGTGCCAAGAAGGGACAGGGGCCCAGCTACGAGGAGCTCGTCGAGAGCGACGGTCGTCCCCGGCTGCGCGCCTGGATGGACGAGCTCGCGACCAAGGGCATCCTGCAGCACGCGGCGCTGGTCTACGGCTACTTCCCGTGCGTGTCCGAGGGCAACGACCTGATCGTGCTCGACAAGGACTCCCCGGACGCTCCGGAACGGTTCCGGTTCAACTTCCCGAGGCAGAAGCGGGACCGCAGGCTGTGCCTGGCCGACTTCTACCGCTCGAGGGAGAAGGCCGAGGCCACCGGCCAGGTGGACGTGCTGCCGCTGCAGCTGGTCACGATGGGGCAGCCCATCGCCGACTACGCCAACGAGCTGTTCGCCGCCGACGCCTACCGGGACTACCTGGAGATCCACGGTCTCGGTGTGCAGCTGACAGAGGCGATGGCCGAGTACTGGCACCGTCGCATCCGCCGCGAGCTGCAGTGGTCCTCCGGCGAGACGGTCGCCTCCGAGGACCCGGACAACGTCGAGGAGTTCTTCAAGCTCGGCTACCGCGGTGCCCGCTTCTCGCTCGGCTACGGTGCTTGCCCCGATCTGGAGGACCGCGCCAAGATCGTCGAACTGCTCGGCGCGGAGAACATCGGCGTGGAACTCTCGGAGGAGTACCAGCTCCATCCGGAGCAGTCCACCGATGCCATCGTCGCGGTCCACCCCGAGGCCAAGTACTTCAACACCTGACAGGCGGCAGGCGCGACACTGGCCGAAAGCTGCCCGATAGAGAAAACGAGGAAGGGAAAACATGAGCCCGAAGTTGCAGAAGGCAGGAGACATCGAGTTCGCCATCGCGGATCCGAAGCTGGCCGAGTCCGGCCGTCACCAGATCCGGCTGGCCGAACACGAGATGCCCGGCCTGATGGCGACTCGCCGGGAGTACGCGGACAGCAAGCCGCTCAAGGGTGCGCGTATCGCGGGTTCGCTGCACATGACCGTGCAGACCGCCGTCCTGATCGAGACGCTGGTGGAGCTGGGCGCCGAGGTACGCTGGGTGTCCTGCAACATCTTCTCCACCCAGGACGAGGCCGCCGCGGCCGTCGTCGTCGGCCCCAACGGCACGCCGGACAAGCCCGCCGGTGTCCCGGTGTTCGCCTGGAAGGGTGAGACGCTGGAGGAGTACTGGTGGTGCACCAACCAGCTGTTCCAGGGCTTCTCCAACAACCAGGGCCCGAACATGATCCTGGACGACGGTGGCGACGCCACCATGCTGGTCCAGAAGGGCGTCGAGTTCGAGACGGCCGGTGCCGTGCCGCAGCCGACCGAGGACGACCCGGACGAGTTCAAGGTCGTGCTGTCGGTGCTGCGCGAGAGCCTGGCCAACGACAAGCAGCGGTTCACCAAGGCCGCCAAGGAGATCAAGGGCGTCACCGAGGAAACCACCACCGGTGTGCACAAGCTCTACGAGCTCGTCAAGTCCGGTGACCTGCTGTTCCCGGCGATCAACGTCAACGACTCGGTCACCAAGTCGAAGTTCGACAACAAGTACGGCTGCCGCCACTCCCTCGTCGACGGCATCAACCGTGCCACCGACGTGCTCATCGGCGGTAAGGTCGCCGTGATCTGCGGCTTCGGTGACGTCGGCAAGGGCTCCGCCGAGTCGCTGCGTGGCCAGGGCGCCCGGGTCATCGTCACCGAGATCGACCCGATCTGCGCGCTGCAGGCCGCGATGGAGGGCTACGAGGTCAAGACGATGGACGAGGTCGTCGACACCGCCGACATCTTCATCACGACCACGGGCAACTTCGACGTCATCACGGCCGACCACATGAGCCGGATGAAGCACAACGCCATCGTGGGCAACATCGGCCACTTCGACAACGAGATCGACATGGCCGGTCTGGAGAAGACCCCCGGCATCAAGAAGACCGAGATCAAGCCGCAGGTGCACGAGTTCACCTACCCGGACGGCCACGCCGTGATCGTGCTGTCCGAGGGCAGGCTGCTCAACCTGGGTAACGCCACCGGGCACCCGAGCTTCGTGATGTCGAACTCCTTCACCAACCAGACGATCGCCCAGATCGAGCTGTTCAACAAGCCCGACGAGTACGACCGCGACGTCTACATGCTGCCGAAGCACCTCGACGAGAAGGTCGCCCGGCTGCACCTGGACGCGCTCGGCGTCAACCTCACCAAGATGACCAAGGCTCAGGCCGAGTACATCGGTGTGGACGTCGAGGGGCCGTACAAGCCGGAGCACTACCGCTACTGATCCGGCTCGGTTCGCACGCTGATGCGTTCGGGGCGGCCACTGCCCGAGGTGGTGGCCGCCCCGGCACACCGAGTGGAACCGGCCCTCGTCGCCTGTCGGCGAACCCGAATCCCGGCGGGGGCCGTTCCGAGCCGGTGAGAACAACACAAGGAGGCCAGCACGTGACCCGGGTCGTGGACCGGCTACAGCCGGGCAGGACCGTGTTCTCGGTGGAATTCTTCCCGCCGCGCAACGACGACGAAGAGCGGATCCTCTGGAAAGCCGTGCGCGAGCTGGAACCGCTGGACCCCGCCTACGTGTCCGTCACGTACGGTGCGGGTGGCTCCAGCAGGGACCGCACGATTCGCACGGTCGGGCGTATCGCCCAGGAAACCACCATGCTGCCGATGGCGCACCTTACCGGTGTGGACCATTCCAAGGACGAGCTCCGGCACGTCGTCGGATCGCTGGCGAGCGAGGGTATCCAAAACATTCTGGCGATCCGGGGAGACCCGCCCGGTGATCCGATGGGGGAGTGGATTCCGCATCCGGACGGGATCCTCTACGCCGACGAGCTGGTTCGGCTGGTTCGTTCCTGCGGTGACTTCTCGGTCGGCGTAGCCGCCTTCCCGCACATGCACCCGCGTTCGACGGATATCGAGACCGAGACCGATCACCTGGTCAACAAGATCAGGGCGGGTTCCGAATTCGCCGTGGCGCAGCTGTTCCTGCAGCCGGAGTACTTCCTGCGGTTGCGTGACCGGCTCGCTGCCCGCGACTGCCACGCCCCCCTCCTACCGGGTGTGATGCCGATAACCACGCCGAAGGTGCTGAGCAAGTTCCAGCATCTCGCCGGGGTTCCCGTACCCGCCGAGGTCTCCAACGTGCTGGACCCGTTGGTCGACGACCCGAAGGCCTTCCGCGCGGCGGGAATCGAACTGAGCACCAAGCTGTGCGAGCGGTTGATCTCCGAAGGAGTCCCCGGACTGCACTTCTACAGCCTCAACCGGGCCAAGGCCACCCGCGAGGTGGTGGACAACCTCGGACTGGCGGAGGGAGTCCTGCAGCCCGCCTGAGTCGTCGCGGTCGTCGGCCCTCCGGTGCCGCCGCCCCTCCTCCGACGGGGAGGCGGCGGCACTTTTCGTTGGAGGGGGCGTCATCCGGTGGAGCGCAGCTCGCCGCTCGAGAGCGGCCCGGCCGCGGCAAGGCGCCGCCTCACTTGCCGGTGGCCGCTTCCCCGCGAGTTCTTTCAACTTCTCCTCCCACTCGGCTCACCCGCTCGTCCCGAGCTGCTTGCTCAACCAGGGACCGTCCGAACAGACCCAGTACGCTACGAACACTCCCTCGCGAAACCGCAGTATGTCGTTGCCCGTGAACTCCACCTCGGTGCCCGCTGCCGCCGTCGCTCCCGGAACGCCGCCCGCGTAGGTGCCGGTGCCGAGCCATCTCGCGCTGAGCAGATCGCCTTCGACGATCGGTCCGACCTCGAGCGTGAATCGCAGTTCCTCGAACGGTTGCCTTCCCAGCTCCACCAGCCTCGTCAGACCGGCCGGTCCTACCAGCTCCCGCTCGGTTCCGGGGCGGATCTCGCCGTGGTGGATGGCGAAGTCCTCGCTGACGATCTCCCGGGCCACGCCGTGCTCCCCGGCCCACAGCTCGTTCAGCCAACGCCGGTACAGGTTCTTCGCCGTTTCGCTCAATTCCGCCCCCTGGCGTGGTGCACCGTGCTCCCAACAGCGTGGTGCTCGGTGTTGTCTTCCCGGCGGAACCGTCCCGCCCCCACGGCGAACCGGCCGGTCACCCGCTGGCCGGTCAGAGCATCTCCAGTGCCGTTCGTTCGATGCTCTCCTCGTCCAGCAGCACGTGATAGGCCGCCTCACCCAGTGGGATGAAACTGTCGGCGCTGCTGGCCCGACGGACGGTGCCGGTGAACCCGGCGTCGATCAGCGCCGTGATCACCCGCTCCGAGATGCCGCCGGAGGCCCTGGTCTCGTCGGCCACCAGCACCCTGCCGGTCGCCTCGGCGGCCCGCGACAGCTGGTGCCGGGGCAGCGGAGCCAGCCAGCGCAGGTCCAGTACGTGAATCCCCACTCCTCGCTGCCGCAGCCGCCGCGCCACCCGCAGACTCATCGCCAGCCCGTTGCCGGAGGTGACCAGCGTGAGGTCCGAACCGTACACGTACTCACCCGCGGAGCCGAGCGGTACGTGCCCCGACTCGCCGTCGGGGTAGCCGGCCGTCCAGCCACCGTCGCCGGGTTCGTGCAGATCGCGGGTGTGATAGAGCGCGATCGGTTCCAGGAACACGCACACCCGCCCGTCCACCTCGGCCGCGGCGAGACAACTCCGCAGCATCGCGGCCGCGTCGTCCGGTCTTGCCGGTGAGGCAACCACAACACCGGGAATGTCCAGCAGCGCGGCGACACTGTTGTCGTTGTGGAAGTGCCCGCCGAATCCCCGCTGGTAGGCATAGCCCGGTACTCGCACCACCATGGGATTGCGGTACCTCCCGCTGGAGAAGAATCCCGTCGTGGCCGCTTCGCCGCGAATCTGGTCCGCGGCGTTGTGCAGGTAGGCCAGATACTGGATCTCCGGAACCGGGAGCAGTCCCGCCAGCCCCGCTCCGAGCGCGGTGCCGAGGATGCTCTGCTCGTCCAGCAGGGTGTCGAACACTCGTGCGCCCCCGAATTCGCGGTGCAGACCACGGGTTACCCCGTAGACTCCGCCCTTGCGGGCGACGTCCTGGCCGAAAACCAGCGATCCTTCGTTGTGCGCCAGCTCCTCGGCGAGCGCGCGGTTGATGCTCTGGGCCAGCGTCAACGGAGTCCCGTTCTTCGACGGAGCGGTACCGGAGACCGTTGCCCGCCCCGTCGACGCGGCGGTGACCAGCCGCACCCGTTCGGCGATCCGCTCGGGGCTGTCGCACGCGATCGAAGCGCTTACCTCGGCGGAGCTGCCCAGCTTGCGCTGGTCGAGGGCCCGTTCCGCGGTCTCGGCGACCTCGGCGCGTTTGGCCTCGTAACGGTCGATCACCTGCCGCGCGTCCAGCACACCGTGGTTGACCAGTGCTTCGGCGGTACCCAGCAGCGGGTCCCGCCGGTACTCGGCGGTGATGTCCTCGGGGCTTCGGTACCCGGTTTCCACATCGGAACCCGCGTGTCCCATCAGACGAACCGTACGCAGGTGCAGCAGTGCCGGACGGCGGTGGGTACGGACCCAGTCCGCGGCGCGTTCGGCCACCGCCAGGCACTCCAGCGGATCACTGCCGTCCACCTCGAACCAGGTCAGTTCGGTGCGTGTGCTCAGCGACCGTCTTATCCAACCGTCCGGGGTGGACACGCTGATCCCGATGCCGTTGTCCTCGCACACCAACAGCAGGGGAAGGGGAATGTGCTGGTAGGAGCAGTGCGCCGCGGTGTTCAGAGCTCCGGCCGTGGTCGAGTGGTTCGCCGAGGCGTCCCCGAAGCTGCACACCACCACGGAGTCCCGCGGCCACTCGGTCCGCAGTCCCAGCTTCGCGGCACGTTCGATGCTGAAGGCGAGTCCCACCGCCCGGGGCAGGTGCGAGGCGATCGTCGAGGTCTGCGGCACGATACTCAGCTCGCCGCGTCCGAACACCTTGTGCCTGCCCCCGGCGATCGGTTCCGACGCGGCTGCCACGACCCCGAGCAGCACGTCCCACAGCGGTGCGACCCCCGACACTTCGGCGGCCCGGCGCAGGTAGAACCCACCGGAACGGTAGTGCAGCAGCGCCGGATCCGTCGTGCGCAGCGCGGCGGCGACCGCGGCGTTGGACTCGTGCCCGGCTGAGCCGATGCTGTAGTAGCCCACGCCCCGAGCTCCCAGCTCACGCGCTGCCAGATCCAGATGTCTGCTGCCGAGTTGGCTGTCGAAGAGTTCGAGCAGTTCCCGTCCGGTCCGAACGTCGCCCTCCGCCGCGGGGCTCCGGGGAACGTGTCCTTCCGTCGACCACGCGGCCACCTCCCGCAGGAAGTTGTCGTCGACCGGTTCGGTTCGCGGTGTTCGCCGATTCATGTTCGTTTCCGATCCCGCCGTGAACTCCGATGTGGAAAACTCCGGTGCGAACGGCTTCTCAGCCGGGTGCGGCCCACCTCTCGGCAAGTGCCGCGCAGGATTTCGCCAGTCGCTCCAGCGCCAACGGCAGCAGCGGGTTGGTGTTGTGCTGCCGGTAGATCACCTGGACCCGTCGGTGCGGTTGTCGTCCGGCGATCGGTTTTACCCCGACGTCCTCGTCACCAACCGCCATGGCGGGCAGCAGGGCGGGGCCGAGGCCACGGGCGACCAGATCGCGGATCACCTTGTAGTCGTTGCTGCGGAACACGATGTTCGGAACGAAACCCGCCGCGGCCGCCAGCCGGACCAGCACCCGTGCTCCGGCGGTGTCGTCCCGGGTGCAGGTCCACGAGTCCGCGGCGAGTTCGTCCAGGCGCACCGCTTCCCGCCCCGCCAACGGGTGTTTCGCCGGTAGGCAGAGCCGGAGCGGTTCGGCCAGCAGCTCCTCGACGCGGAGTTCCGCGGGCCAACTGCGGGGATCGAGATCGTATTCGAACACCACGGCCGCGTCCACGTTCCCGTCGAGAACCTCCCCGATGACCTCGTCCGGCTCACCCTCGTCGAGCTGGACCCGGGCGTTCGGCCGCTCGGCCACCACGGCAGCCAGCACGTCCGGAAGCAACCGCGCGTTGGCGGTGGCGAAGCCTGCCAGCCGCAAGCTTCCGGTTTCCCCCACCGCCACTGATCGCATCTCGCGCTCGATGGCTTCCAACTCCCCGAGCACTTCCTTGCTGCGCTGGGCCAGCCGCTCGGCCAACGGAGTGCACCGGATGCTGCGCGCGGTCCGTTCGAACAGGCTCGCACCGAGAGCACGTTCCAACAGCACCATCTGCTGTGACACGGCCGAGGAGGTGTAGCCGAGGACTCGACCGGCTTCGGCGAACGAACCGGTTCGTACACATTCTCTTAGAGTCCGCAGGTGTATCGGATTGAGCACGTTGCCTTCTCGGTAGGACTGCGTCGGCTCGGCCCGCTCGACGGTGCGGGTGGTGGTACCTCCCGCCCGTTCCCAATCGTCGGTTCCGGTCCCGAGTAGCGGCCCGCGGGCTCATCGGTGCCCGCGCAGCTCCGTGGGCAGGCGGTAGTCGAGCTGTGGTTCCACGGCCCCGACGTCCATCTGCGCCTTCTGCAGCTTGCCGGAGAAGTCCCAGTTCAGCGACTGCCATCGGGTGAACTGGTCGATGACCCACATACCCGAGAGCCTGCTGCCGTTTCCGGACTTGCCGTTACCACCGAAGGGCAGGTGAGCCTCCGCGCCCGAGGTGGAGTTGTTGGCACTGACCATGCCCGCTCCGATTCCCTCCCGGAATCGGAACGCCGTCCCCGGGTCGGTGGTGTAGACGGCGGCGGAAAGCCCGTAACCGGGCATGTTTCCCAGCTCGATGGCTTCTTCCAGGGTGTCGAAGGTGGTGACTCCGACCATCGGGCCGAAGGTTTCCCGCTGGAACAGCGTGTCCTCGGTGCGCAGACCGTCGACCAGCACCGGATGGTAGTACAACCCCGTGGAGTAGTCACCGCGGAATCCCTTCCGGGGGTTGGAGTCGGTGATGCGTCCCGTGGCTTCCGAGCCGAGTACCCGGTGGTGCGGCCCTATCTCCTCGAGGAAGCTCTCGAACCTGTCGGCGAACTTCCGGTCCAGCATGGGGCCGTAGAGCACTTCCTGGGTCGGGTTACCGATCGTGGCTTCCCGCAGCATCGCGTCCAGCCGCGAGACGAACTCGTCGTGTACGTCCCGGTGCACGATCAGGTTGCCCAGCGAGGTGCAGCGTTGTCCTCCTGTCCCCCACCCGGAGAACAGCGCGCCCTCCACCGCGAGATCCAGCTCCGCGTCGGCGGCCACCACCATCGGGTTCTTGCCACCGAGCTCCAGGCAGGGGGTCTGCAGGTACCTGCCGCAGAGTTCGCCGATGTCCCGACCGACGTCACTGGAACCGGTGAAGCCGACCTTGTCCACCACACCGTCCTCCAACGCGGCCCGCAGGCCCTCGTAGGTCGGTTGTCCCTCCGCGTAGACCAGGTTCAGCACCCCTTCGGGGACTCCGGCGCGCCATGCCAGCTCCGCGAGGGCGCGGGAGGTAGCCGCCGCGTATTCGGCCGGCTTCCACACCACCGCGTTGCCGCAGACGAGGGCGGGAGCGAGGTACCAGGAGGGAACCGCCACCGGGAAGTTGCCCGCCGTGACCACGGCGGCCACACCTACGGGCGCGCGGAACGTGAACAGCTGTTTGTCGGGCATTTCGGAAGGGACGGTCTGTCCGTACAGTCTGCGCCCCTCGCCGACGAAGTAGTCGCAGGTGTCGATGATCTCCTGCACTTCGCCGAGCGCTTCCGTGTAAGGCTTGCCGATCTCGCGGGTGACCAGACCGGCGAGGGCCTGCTTGTTGGACTCCACGAGCCTGCCGAAGCCGGCGACAACGCGGCCGCGGACCGGTGCGGGTACGCGTGACCATTCCCGCTGTGCGCGTTTCGCCCGCCTCGCGGCCGCGAGGAACGTATCCGGGCCGTCCAGTTCGACGCGCGCCACCACGTCGTCGAGTTCCGCGGGGTTCCGCGAAAGGTATTGACCGTGTTCGCCTCGCGGCCTCGTGTGCTCAGCGGCGTCGCCTGCCTGTTCGGGAGAACCGATCACTGAGCGGCACGTCGTAGCCTCCACCTGCGCACCCCATTCCTGCCGGTGTGTTCCGCACGTTCGGGAGGGAGCAGTGTCCACGTCCCGGTACCGCCACCGTAGACCGTGTTCCCGGTGAGGTAGAGGACTTCAAGCACGACTCCTGTTCGTGTCGAGCGACAGCGGAGCTTGTGCTCCTCGGGGTGATGCAACAGTGAAGCTGGCGTGCCCTTGATTCGTCGCCCGGCGATCCGTCGTCGCCGGTGACGGACTCACAATAGCAACAATGTAATCTGTTGTTTCAGTGTTAAATGAAATAAAGAATTCAATCGGAGACCCCGCGAGAACGAGCGATTCGGAAGAAGAAACGGCACGAGGACGGTGGGGAAGACCCGACGGGACGGAAACACCCGCGCGAGGGGCGGTGAAGCCGATATCGTTCACCCGGCCGAGTGGCTCAGGCCCTCGATCCGGGATAGGTCCGAGGGGCGGTGGTTCGGGTTCACCCGCGGGTGTCGTGCACCACCCTGCCGTCGACCACGGTCATAACCGCACCGACCTCACCGATCTCTCGGACCGGCAGTTCGAACGGATTCGCGTCGAGCACGGTCAGGTCGGCGCGTTTGCCCACCGTGATCGATCCGGTGTGCCGCTCCAACCGGTGAACCCGAGCGCTGCCGATCGTCGCGGCGGCCAGGGCGTCGGACAGCGTGATCGCCTCTCCGGCGAGCAGTGGTGGTTCACTGTCCGCGACGTCGGTGCGGTTGACGGCCACGTGTATCGCCCGCATGGGATCGATCGTCGAAACCGGCCAGTCGCTTCCGGTGGCCAGCAGTGTTCCCGCGGCCAGCAGCGATCCGAACGGGTACTGCCGGGCGTACCGCAGCGGACCGAGGTAGGGAGCGGTCAGCTCCGTCATCGCCGCGTCGTTGTGCGCCCACTCGGCCTGGATGTTGGCCGCTACGCCGAGTTCCGCGAAGCGTGCCAGGTCATCCGGGTGCACCACCTGCAGATGGGCGATCTGGTGCCGGTTCCCGCTGTCGCCGTTCGTTCCGCGCGCCGTGGCAACGGCATCCAGCGCCTGCCGCACGGCGCGGTCCCCGACCGCGTGGAAGTGCACCGCGAATCCCACGTCGTCGAGCGCGCGGACCGCTTCGTTCAGCTCGGAGGAGTCGACATACGAGGTACCGCTGCCGTGCCCGTGCAGGTACGGGTGCAGCATCGCGGCCGTGAAGTTCTCGCACACCCCGTCCAGCATGATCTTGACCGAACCGGTTCGCACGCCTTCACCGCGTGCTGCCTCGGCTCTTCCGACGAGTTCGGGAATCTGTTCGGTTCCGCGTCGCCTGTCCCACCACAGCGAACCGGTCACCCGGCCGCTCAACAGGCCTTCGCCGTGCAGCGCTCGATAGTGCTCGAGCGGATCCGGATAGTTCAGATATCGACCGAGTATGGCGTCGTGCCAGGCCGTCACTCCGTGCGCGTGCAGCCTGCGCTGTCCCGCCAGCAGCGCGCGCAGGTATTCGTCCCGGCCGCCCTCCGGGACGTGCCGGCTGACCAGCTCCACTGCGCTCTCGTGCAGCGTTCCCTGCGGAGTGCCGTCCCGTTCACGTTCGATGCGGCCCCCGGGAGGGTCGGCGGTGTCCCGTTCGATGCCTGCCGCACGCAGGGCCGCGCTGTTGGCCCAGCCGCCGTGCTGATCCTCGTTGATCAGCAGCGCCGGACGTCCGCCCGTCACCCGGTCCAGGCTTTCCCGGTCCGGACAACCGCCCGGGAACAGCGCCATCTCCCAGCCGCCCCCGAGTATCCACCCCGCCCCGGGGTTCGCATCGGCGTAGGCGGAGATCCGCCGCAGGCACTCCGTGCGTCCCCCGCTGTCGGTCAGGTCGCATCTGACCAGCTGCAGGCCCCCGTAGAGCGGATGCACGTGGGCGTCCTGCAGGCCGGGCAGCAGCAGCCTGCCGCGCAGATCGACGATCTCGGTACTGTCGCGGCGCAGCTCCTCGGCATCGGCGCGCCCCAGGGCGAGGATCCTGCCGTCGCCCACCGCCACCGCGTCGGTGAACGACCGCGTACGGTCCATGGTCGCCACCGGACCACCCAGGAACACGGTGTCGGCGGTGGTCACGAGCGGTTCTGCTCCGCCGTGATCACCGAAACCGCCAGTTCGCGGGCCTCGTCGTCCACGTAGGGAAGCTGGAACTCACGTTCGCGGATGTGTTCCACCAGTTCCGGTTGCGGAGCCAGTTCGTGGGTGCGCAGGTAGTAGCCGACGGCCCCCGGCCAGATCCAGCTCCCGTCGGTGTGAAACGTCATGGGTACGGCGGCCTTGCCGTACGGATCGAGCCGGTCGCTGTCGTAACCGCGTGCCGCGAGAACAACGGGTGCGCGTTCGAGGTACTCCAGAACTCGGTCCCGGTCCTCGGGGGTGAGCGCCCGACGGTTCGTCACCGGTCGCCCGACGGCGTCGGTGCCGTCGAACACGTCGGCCCTGTGCAGTTGTTCCGGGCTCGTGGCCGCCCCGGGGGTGCTCAGCCCGGCCCGTTCGGCGAGCCATCCGGGGATGTTGTGCGTGGCACGTGGGTACTGGCTCAGCTCCGCGGCGAACTCGGTGTACGGGGGTTCCTGTTCCCATTCGGGACTGTGGTCGCCGTTGAAGTCGACGCTGTAACTGGCCGGACGGCTGAGCTGGTAGGTGGCGCTGACCCACGTGCCCCGCTGCGGCTGGTACATACCGTGCCGCAGCTCGGCGAACAGCTCGCCCACTTCGGATGTCATGGCGACCGGGATACCCGTACCGTTGGGTGCGATCAATTCCGCGGCCAGCTCGCGGTACGAACCGACGGCGCGGTACCGCACACTCACTTCCTGCCAGCCGGGTGGCAACGCGTGCACGATTCCCCGACCGATTCGCTGGATCATCTCCTGTTGCCCGTGTTGATCCAACATCCCCGGCGCTTCGGTCTCGCCGGGCTCCCGCGGTGGTTCCGGTTGGCTCATACCTGCATCCTCCCGGTCTGATGGCCGAACTTGGCCGCTCCCGCGATTTCGCGACTGGTACTCGGAGCGCGGTGGTGGGAGACGACTCCGACACAAGCCTAGTAGTGCGTTCTTCCGTCCTGGGGCGGTCGTTCGAGTGCGCAGCCCGGCAGGCGGATGGTGGGGGCGTGATTAACGCGTCGCCGGGAGAAGCGCGAACCCGCCCCTGTTCCGAAGACTCTCAGTAGCCGAAATAGCCGTTCGAATTCACCCGTGTTGACGATGTTCGAAGCGGTAAGGTGCTGGGTGCTGCTGTCGATCGCGGTGCGAGGTCCCAGTGCCTTTGCGTGTGTTCGTAGCCGGAGCCACCGGTGTGATCGGGCGACATCTGTTGCCGATGTTGGCAGGACGTGGCCACCGAGTGACCGCTCTGGTCGACGAAGTCGAGGAAGCACCCCGTGAGGGGGCCGAGACAGTCGTTCTCGGTGACCTGTTCGACTATCCGGCCCTGTGCCGCGCGTTACGAACCGCTTCGCCCGACGTCGTGCTGCAACTGTCCGGCCTCGACGGAACGGACGGCGACGAGGCGCTGCGGCGTACTGCCAGGTTGCGCGAGCAGGGGACTCGGAATCTGGTGGACGCTTCCATCGATGCGGGGGTGCGTCGTGTCGTGGTGCGCAGTTCCGCCACGGCGTACGCCCCGCAGGGGCACGAAGTCGCGGACGAACAGAGCCCACTGTTCACCACCGCCCCGGACGAATGGGGGGTGGCCTGCCGTGCCATCGAGGAGATGGAACGGATTCTGCTGCGGCAGTCGGCCGTCGAGGGGGTGGCCCTGCGGTTCGGTGCGCTCTACGGGGTCGACACACCGTTCGCGGAAGCCGGGGAGTTTCATCGACGTGTGCTGGGCAGCTCTCTGCCGCTCGTCGAGTCGGGTGAGGGGATCACGTCGTTCACGCATGTGGAGGACGCGGCGGCGGCCGTGTTCGAGGCTTTGGACGATGTCGAACCGGCCGCGTACAACGTGGTGGACAACGAACCGGCCGAAAGCGGGGAATGGTTGCCCGCCTACGCACGTGTGATCGGAGGCCCCGAGCCGGTCTCGCTGACGTTGGAGCAGGCCAGGCAGCAGTTGGACTGGGCGACGGTGCACTTGCTGACCGAACAGCGCGGGGCCAGCAACTTCCGTTTCAGGGAGGTCTCGGGGTGGCGGCCCCGCTGGCCCAGCTGGCGCGAGGGCCTGGCCAGCCTCTTCGGACTCTGGCCCGTCTGATTGAGGTTTCCCGGTCGGGCTGTCGGGTTGTTCGCTCGGCGGGGGCTCTCGCACGGCCGAACCCATTCGACCGTTCTGCGAGAGTTGTTCCGAGATCGAACGTGGTTCAGCCGTGTTCGTACTCCTCGTCCTCGGGCACCACCATGTGCTGTTCGGCGAGATCGGCCGGATCGGCGTCGGACAGTGTCGTCCCGGCGAACGGCTCATCGGGCTCCGTGGGGCCCTCGGTCCCCTCTTCGTACTGTTCCGCCTGTTCGACGGCGTCCCATTCCGGAGTCTCGAAATTCATCAACGTCACTCCTCGTCGATGGTGTGTCGCCTCACCAGTCCCGTCCCGAACGTCCCGACCGTCGCGGCTCGAAACGCTGCCCCGCCGCGAACGGCCACTCCCGACCACGACCGACTGCCGGGGCCGCCCGGGCAGTTCCACGACGCCCGACGTGATCTGTCGGATCAGTCCAGCGGGGGGAAGTGCGGATCACGGTTTTGTCGCCGGTCACGGCCTCGGAACGAGCGGTTGCCGCCACGCAACGCCGTGATCATGCGAGATCCGGCGTCGGAGACGGCCGTTTCCAGCCCCGTGTCCAACCCACTGTAGACCTGCTGCTTGATGGCTGCCATCGATTCCGGTGAGCACTCCCTGGCCAGGGTCGCGGCGTACTCCATCGCCTCCGACAACACCCGGTCACTCGTGACGAGTCGGTCCGCCAGCCCCAGTTGTTGAGCCCGGTTACCGTCGAGTGTCCGTGCGGACAGCAACAGGTCCATGGCTGTACCGAGTCCGACCAGTTTCGGCAGCAACCACGCCAGGCCGTGTTCTGCAACGATCCCGTCCCGGCTGAACGCCGTGGTGAAGCCCGCCTCCGGAACCGTGAACCGGACGTCGGTGAACAGCGCCACGGCGAGTCCGGCCCCCGAGGCCACCCCGTTGATCGCCGAGATCACCGGTTTGCGCAGCCGCATGCTCAGGCTCAACCGCCGATGTGTGTCGGCGGCCCCGATGTGCTCGTCGTTCGACAACGCCGTGATGTCGGAGCCGGCACAGAACCCGCTCCCGGAACCGGTGAGCACCACGACTCGCACCGAGGTGTCATGCTCGGCCCGCTCGAGCAGTTCGCAGTAACGTCGTTGCATCGTCGGTGTCCAGGCATTGAGCTGTTCCGGACGGTTCAACGTCAACAGCAGTACCGCGTCGTGCTGTTCGGCAAGGACCTCGTCGGTGTCTGACATGTGATCACCTCCGCCGGGACTGGCTGGAAGTTACCCAGCTATGCGAAGTATCACAAGTCCGTTACCTCCGGTCGGGTGAGTCGACGCCGTTACCTCTCGGAGAGCGAGACGCTCGCCGTGGGCACCCCGGTTGCTGACCGGATCAGCCGACAGCGCGTCCGGCGTAGTCGGGGAGGGGTTCCAGAAGCTCGTCCGCTTTCGCAGCGATGTGTTCCGGCATCGGAGTCGCGCGCCCCGAGTCGGTGTCCACGTGCAGTGCGAGGATCTCCTCGGTGGCGGCCAACACCCCGTCGACGGTCATCTCGTGGCACAGCCGCAGCTTCTTGCCCCGGGCCGCGACGATTCTGCTGGTGACAGTCAGCTCACTGTCCGGGCCGACCTCGTTCAGGTAACGCACGTGCGCCTCCACGGTGTACAGCGAACACCTCGCGCTTTCGCGGTACTCGGAGTCCGCCCCGATGGTGTTCAGCACCCCGTCGGTGGCGAAACCGAAAACCAGCACGTAGTAGCCCTCACTGAGGTGTCCGTTGTAGTCGATCCATTCCGGCCGGACCCGGTACCGCGAGAGTAGGCTCACGACCGCTCCCCTCGAACTCCCTTGACGGCACGCAGTACCGCGATGATCGCCCGGTCGCGTTCGTCCACCAGATCGGCGATCCCGCGGTCTCCCGCCGACCGCTCACAGCCGTCGACCATCGCGTCGCGCAGTTCCGTGGTGAGTTCCGGGGCCCGCAGCCTGGTCCAGGGTGATTTCAGCGACGGTCCGAAGTGATCCAGCATGTGTGCCATGCCGCCTTCGCCGCCCGCCAGGTGGAACGTCATGCAGGGACCGAACAGCGGCCAGCGCAGTCCGGGGCCTTCGGTGATCGCGGTGTCGATCTGTTCCACCGTGGCTTCCCCGTTGTCGAGCATGTGCAGTGCCTCGCGCCAGATGGCCTCCTGCAGCCGGTTCGCGACGAATCCGGGAACCTCGCGATCCATCGTGATCACCGATTTACCGGTGAGTTCGAAGAACTCCGACGCCCAACGCGTGGCCCACTGCTCGGTGCGTTCGCCGCCGACCACCTCGACCAGCGGGATCAGGTAGGGCGGGTTGAACGGATGCCCCACGACCAGCCGACTCGGATCGGAGCAGTCGCGCTGCATGTCGCTCATCTCGTAGCCCGAAGTGGAGGAGGAGATCACCACTCCTTCGGGGGTGGCGGCATCGATACGCGCCAGCAGGTCCCGCTTGAGATCCAGGTCCTCCGGTGCGCTTTCCTGCACGAACTCGGCTTCGGTCACGGCCTGCTCCAGCGTGGTCGCCACCGTCAGGTTCGCACGGAAGGCTCCGTCGGCCAGCCCGAGCTCGCGCAGGGCGGGCCAGGCCGCGTCCACCAGGCGGCCGAGCCGTTCCTCGGCGTCCTCAGCCGGATCCCAGGCGACAACGCGGTAGCCGCGAGCGAGGAAGTGGGCTACCCAGCCGCCGCCGATCACACCGGCACCGATGCAGGCCACCGTCGTTACTTCGTCGGGCTTCGTGGGCTGTTGGTTCAACTGTTCTCTCCGTCTCACTACTGCTTTCCCGTCGTGTTGTCGAGGGGAGTGGGTCTTTCGGCTCCGAAGCATCGGAAAGCCACGTCACCAAGGCGAGCCGGCGGGAGGTTCCGCCGAGCGAGCAGCCCGACAACCCGACCGGAAAACTTCAATCAGAAAGTGTTTCTCGTCACCGGGTCGGCAGCGGTCGGTCGCCGCGGTTATTTCCGCAGCCCGAGCTTGTGCCTTGCCTGATCAGGGGAGGCCACCTTGCCGCCCATGCCCTCCAGGATCGTCACCGCGCGCTCCACCAGCGCGGCATTGCCGGCCTTGACGCCCTTGCTCAGGTAGAGGTTGTCCTCCAGGCCCACGCGCACGTGCCCGTTGAGCACGGCCGACTGCGCCACCCACGGAAGTTGGTTGCGGCCGATCGCGAAGCTGGCCCAGTTGGAGCCCTCGGGGAGCATGTTGACCATCGTCTGCAGCACGCTCGGCTCCGCCGGCGCCCCGTAGGGGATGCCCATGCAGAACTGGAACAGTGCGGGTTTGTCGATCAGTCCTTCGGAGATGAGGTTGTTCGCCAGCCACAACTGGCCGGTGTCGAAGACCTCGAGTTCCGGTTTGACCCCGAGTTCCTGGATGCGCTTTGCCCCGGCACGCAGCATGTCCGGAGTGCTGATGTAGAGCTGGCTGCCGTCGCCGAAGTTGAGCGAGCCGCAGTCCATCGTGCAGATGTCCGGCAGCAGCTGCTCGACGTGGGGCAGCCTGTCCAGGCCGTTGACCAGATCGGTCCCGTCGACCGGCTTGAGCGGGTCCTCCTGGTCGATGAACAGGTCTCCGCCCATGCCGGCGGTCAGGTTGATCACCACGTCCGTTCCCGTTTCGCGGATGCGCCGGACGACCTCCGCGTAGAGCTTGTTGTCCCGGGACGGTTCGCCGGTTTCCGGATCGCGTACGTGGATGTGGACCACGGCAGCCCCCGCCTCGGCCGCCTCGACGGCGGAACGAGCGATCTGCTCCGGAGTCACCGGAACGTACTCACTCTTGCGGGGGGTGTCACCGGCGCCGGTCAACGCCGCGGTGATGATGATCTCGTCCTGCATCGTCGTTACCTTTCGCGGGGACGGCAGCCTTCACCGGATCGCGTGAGCGCCACGCGATCCGATGAACGACAGCGGTTGTTCAGGGGTGAATCCCTCAGTCGCGGACTATTTCGCGGTCCACGAAATCGCGCAGTACTTCGTGCATTCCCGCCACACTGCGTCCGGGACGGTCGGTGATGACCTGGATGCCGAGTCCGTCGATGAGTGCGGTCAGGGTCATGGTCAGCTCCTCGGGATCGGTGTCGACGAACACACCTTGCTGCTGACCTTCCCGGATCGTGCGTGCGATGGTGTCGTGCCAACGTTCGTAGGAATCGCTGTGCAGTACCCGCAGTTCCGGACGTAGCGCGCTTTCGTTCCAGATCTGCATCCACACCGACCACTCCAGCCTGAGCAGTCCCGGAGTGGGCAGCTGCAGCTCGACCAACCGCAGCAACCGTTGGTAGGCGTCGGTGATCGTGTGCAACTCGGCGACCTGCCGGTCGAAGGCCAGCCGTACCGAGTAGCGCAGCGTTTCCGTCAGCAGGTCGTCCCTGCCCGGAAAGTAGTAGTGGATCGTGGCCGCACTCGTACCGCAGGCGTGTGCGACATCGGAGATCCGTACCGAGTGATAACCGCGCTCCGCGATCAGGTGCCAGGCCGCGTCGAGGATCTGCTGATACCTCCCGGCCTCACCGTGGGAACCGCGTTCGGAGTCCGCACGCGCGCTGTGCCGTGGCACAGCGGCCACCGTCTCCACCTCGTCGCTGCCGTTGATCAACCAGTTCACGGTCACGTTGCCCGTTTCCGCGATGCGGGTCAGCTCGGACGGTGTGAACCGCCTGGTTCCGGACAGCGACTTGGACAGCTTGGTGGCATCCAGCCCGATCCGCTCGGCGAAGGCGCGCTGGCTCAGCGGGTTGTCCCGCAACACCTTGCGGACCCGGTCACGAAGCTCGGCCGTGGATTCCTGCACGACGCCGAAGCGTACCAACAGCATTGCGATTATCGCAATGATGGGGTGGTTGTTGCGATTTCGATCTTGCCTTTCGGTGGCGACGGCGAGTGTTCAGTATCTCTATGAGCAGTAAAAATATAACCCGTCCTTGACTCATCGGGGGAAGTCGGTCCAGGGTTATACCTCGTTGAATGACTGGCACGTCAGTTGAATCGCAACGTTTCGCGCCGGTGATCCCGCCGCTGCCCGGTAAGTGCCGAGGCGGAGCCCGGGAACCGGACGTTGCCGAACCCGGTGGCGAGCGCATCCGAGCACTATTCGTGATGCCCGTCGACAACACCGAGCACGTGCCTACGCAGCGGCTGGCGCGCGTGATCCTCCGCGCCCGTCGCAGGACTTTGGAGGTGCTTTCGTCATCGCTGCCACAACCGGATCGGTTCGGGTGGACAGACGGGTGTTCTGGTGGTCCCTGCTGTTGGTGGGGGTCATCTGCGTACCGGTGATGATCGCGCCGGAACGTGGTCAGCAGGCACTGGACGCGGTGTTGGGCCTGCTGACGGGTCAGTTCGGGTGGCTGTACCTGTGGTTCGCCATCGCGGTGTTCGGCTTCCTGGTGTGGCTGGGCTGCAGCCGGTACGGCAAAGTGAAGTTCGGCACCGAGCAGGACAAGCCGGAGTTCTCCACGCTGAGCTGGCTGGCGATGATCTTCACCGCCTCGATCGGCGGCGGCATCATGTACTGGGGGGTCATCGAATGGGCCTACTACTACAACGATCCGCCCATGCAGATGAACTCCGGCAGTGTCGAGGCGGCGCACTGGGCCGCCACTTACCCCATGTTCCACTGGGGGTTCACGGCCTGGGGGCTGTTCTGCCTGCCCGCCCTGGCGCTGGCCTACGTCTACCACGTGCGCAAGCAGCGCACCCTGCGGCTCAGTGATGCCTGCCGCGGCGTGCTCGGAAGGCACGCCGACGGTTGGATCGGCCGCGTCATCGACGTGCTGTTCATCTTCGGTCTCGTGGGCGCGGCGGGCACCTCGCTGGGGCTCGAGGTGCCGATGGTCTCCGGCGGACTCGCCCAGATCACACCGCTCCGGCCGGGCATGGTGCTCGACGTCGCGGTGATCGTGGTGTGGACCCTGCTGTTCGGCGTCAGCGTGTTCCTCGGTCTGCAGAAGGGGTTGCGCAGGCTCGCCGACATCAACATCTGGCTGGCTTTCGGGCTGGGTGCCTTCATCCTCGTGATGGGACCCACCGTTTTCATGATCGACACGTTCACGAACAGTGTCGGCATTCTGCTCCAGAACTTCGTGGAGATGAGCTTCTACACCGATCCGGTCGGCGGTTCCGGGTTCGAGGAGGACTGGACCGTCTTCTACTGGGGCTGGTGGATCTCCTACGCGCCCTTCGTGGGACTGTTCGTGGCCAGGATCTCCAAGGGCCGCACCATCCGGGGGATGATCGCCGGAATGTGCCTCGCGGGCAGCGCCGGATGCTGGGTCGCTTTCGGCCTGCTGGGCAACACCGCGATGTTCTACCAGATCGCCGACATCGTGCCGGTCGCCGACATCGTGCGCTCACAGGGCAATGTCGCGGGCACCATGGCCGCGCTTTCGCAGCTGCCGCTGGGCACGATCGTGCTCGCGGCGTTCGTGCTGCTGGTGGTGTTGTTCCTGGCCACCACGCTGGATTCCTCGGCCTACACCATGGCCGCCGTGTCCTCCCGGGAACTGCCCCGCGGCGTCGATCCCGCCCGCTGGCACCGGGTCTTCTGGGCGGTGGTGCTGGCCGCTGTCTCGATCGCTCTGATGTACGCGGGCGGTCTCGAGGCCCTGCAAACACTGTCGATCATCACCGCCTTCCCGCTCATTTTCGTGCTGGCGCTGGTCGCGGAGTCGCTGCGGCGGTGGCTCAAGGCCGATCACGGAGGTGGCGGTGCCGCGGGCGTCGCCGTCGCCTCCGACAGCTCTTCCGAAGCCGTCCCGCGCTCCGAATCCCCGGCCACGACCGAGGAGCCGCGCGACGATCGCCCCGTGGCAGCCACCAGCGAGTGAGCCCCCGCTCCGTCCCGGGATCGGTCCGCCACCGGGGCGGAGCGGTTGGTTTTCCCGAACCCGTCGGGCGTGCCTCTCCTGGACGTGATGAGCTGGGACGGTCCGGTCAGCAGGCGATGATGAGGTGGGTAGTGAGTCGAGCCGAGTCCGGGTCGTCCGCTACGACGGAAGAGACCGGGAAGTACCCGCATCGCTGGCGCGTCCTGGCGCTGTGCCTGCTGGCCGGTTTCATGACCCTGCTGGACGTCAGCATCGTCAACGTCGCCCTGCCGTCCATCCAGCAGGGGCTCGACGCGCCATCCGTGGCACTGTCCTGGGTGATCTCCGGTTACGCGCTGGCCTTCGGTCTGGTGCTGGTTCCGCTGGGAAAGCTCGGGGACGCCCACGGGCGCGGCAGGATGTTCTTGATCTCGCTCGCGGCTTTCACGGTTGCCAGCGGACTGGCCGGAATCGCCCAGAACCCCGTTTGGCTGGTCGTGGCCCGACTGTTGCAGGGTGCCGCGGGCGGGATGCTCAATCCGCAGGTGCTCGGGCTCATCCAACAGCAGTTCCACGGGCGTGAACGAGGTACGGCCTTCGGACTGTTCGGGGCGGTCGTGGGAATCTCCACCGCGGTGGGACCGTTGCTGGGTGGTTTGATCATCGAGTTGGCCGGTGCTCAGCACGGCTGGCGCTGGGTGTTCTTCGTCAACCTGCCCATCGGGCTGGCCGCGCTGGTCGTCGCGGCGCGGATCATGCCGCGCGGGGTGGGGGATCGGCGACTCCGCGGCGCCGATGTGCTCGGGGTGTCCCTGCTGGGAGCGGCGCTGGTGTGCCTGCTGCTCCCACTGGTCGACCAGGAGGGGTTCGCGGGACGTCCGAGCTGGTTGCTGTGGGCCGCGGTGCCGGTGCTGCTGTCGCTGTTCGTCACGTGGGAACACCGTTACTCCCGCCGGGGCGGTTCCCCGCTGGTGGATCTGCGACTGTTCCGCATCAGCAGCTATACTTTCGGCTCCACCCTGGGGATGCTGTACTTCGCCGGTTTCACCAGCATCTTCTTCGTGCTGGCCGTCTACTTCCAGCGCGGGCTCGACTACTCCGCCCTGCAGGCCGGGCTGTCACTGACTCCGTTCGCCCTCGGTTCGGCGGTCTCCTCCGCTCTGAGCGGCCGTGCCGTGCATCGACTCGGACGCAAGGTGGTCCTGCTCGGACTGGCCGGAGCCCTGCTCGGGGTGTTGAGCACCGAGATCCTGCTGGCCCGGCATCAGGGCAGCGCCGCCGGGCTGGTCACCGCGCTACCGCTGCTGGTCGGAGGCGTGGGCAGCGGGCTGGTGATCTCACCGAATCAGACCGTCACGCTCAGCGAGATCGATGTCACCAGAGGCGGTACAGCCGCCGGGATCCAGCAAACCGGCCAGCGGATCGGTACCGCCATCGGCACCGCCGCCGCCTCCGGTCTGTTCTTCGCCACGTTGCCCCGCGGCTACGACACCGCCATCTCGCACGGTCTGCTTGTCGCTGTCTCGTTCGTCGCCGCCGCCATGCTGGTCGGTCTGCTCGAACTCGTCGTCACCCGCCGTCGTGGCGGAACATCCGCCGGTTGAAGGTCCCGGAACAGGATCGCCCGCCACGGCGCACGGTAGTGGTGTCCGCGATCGCGCGGAGTTCTCCGGCGCGACGCGTGGCTTGTGCCACTGGAAGAGATCCTGTGGTATTGATCGGTGATCGCCGAACCGGCCACGTTCCCCGGAGGTCGAATCCGGTTGTGTGGCCGGTCGTACCCTAGACGGAGCCTTCGGGGGCGAGTATGTGTGCTGACCGCGCGGCGTTGTTGCCGAAACTGCGCGAACCCGACGAGAGCGAGGCCGTGCGCTTCGGGGCGAGGGCGCTGAGCTATTCGCGCCTCTCCCTGGTCGCGGGCGAGACAGCCGCTCTCGTGGGTAGGGCGAGCCGCGTCGCGGTGTGGGCCGACGCGACTCCCGAGACCTGCGCGGGGCTGCTGGGAGCGTTGTCCGCCGGAGCCGCTGTCGTGCCGCTCAGCCCCAAGCTGGGCCGGCGGGAGCTGGAACACATCCTCGCCGACAGCCAACCGGAGCTGGTACTTGGCGCACCCGGGTTCACACCACCGCCGGCCCTGTCCGGACTGCCCGTGCACGAGGTTTCCCTCGAGGTGGCCGGGTGTGCGCTGCCCGAGGAACCGACCGGGGACTCCGATGCCCTGATCGTCTACACCTCCGGCACCACCGGAATGCCCAAGGGCGTGGTGCTTACCCGGGAGGCGATCCGCAGCAATCTCGACGCGGTGGCGCGGGCCTGGGAATGGACCGACCGTGACGTTCTCGTCCACGCCCTGCCACTGTTCCACGTGCACGGCCTGATCCTCGGGCTGCTCGGACCACTGCGCGTCGGGGGAAGCCTGCGGCACCTGGTTCGCTTCGACACCGCGCGGGTGGCCGAGGAGCTGTCCGGAACGGGCACGATGCTGTTCGGCGTCCCCACGATGTACCGGCGGCTGGCCGACGACGCGGAACGCGACCCCGGCATCGGGCGGGGACTGGCGCGGGCACGGCTGCTGGTGTCCGGTTCGGCCGCGCTGCCCGCCACCGAGCACCAGCGCATCGCGCGGCTGACCGGTCAGCGGGTGGTGGAGCGCTACGGGATGAGCGAGACCATTATGAACTGCGGAGTACGCTCCTCCGGCGACCGCAGGCCCGGCTACGTGGGACTTCCGTTCGACGGGGTCGAGCTGATCCTGGTCGATGACGGGGGAAACCGGATCATCGCCTCCGACGACGAGACCGTGGGCGAGATCCTGGTTCGCGGGCCCAATCTGTTCCGGGAGTATCTCAACCGTCCGGAGGACACGCGGGCCGCTTTCACCGACGGATGGTTCCGAACCGGGGACATGGCCACCCGGTCACCGGACGGCTACGTTCGCATCGTCGGGCGCCGAGCCACCGACATGATCAGTAGCGGTGGCTTCCGGATCGGCGCGGGTGAGATCGAGAACGTGCTGCTGGAGCACGGCGCGGTTTCGGAAGTGGCGGTGACCGGTGAGCAGGACCCCGAGCTGGGCCAGCGCATCGTGGCCTGGGTGGTGCCGGGGGGCGCGGAAATCTCCGAGCGGGAACTCGTCGAGCACGTGGCGGGGCTGCTCAGCTTCCACAAGCGCCCCAGGGAGGTGCGTTTCGTTCGGGAACTGCCGCGCAACGAGCTGGGCAAGATCCAGAAGGGCAAATTGGGGACCGAGTGGGCCTCCCGGCACGTTTTCGCCGGCTGAGTTCCGGTGGCCGTCCGATCGTTGCCGAGGGCGTGCGGTCGGCAGCGGTCGGGGAGCGATCGGACGGCGAAACCGGCACATCCCGGCGCTGCTGCCGGGATGTGCCGGTGCTCAGTTCGCCGTTCGGCGCACGGTGGGGATCACGGCCAGGGAATCTGTTCGGAGCGGTAGAAGTTGATTCCCTGCTCCTCCCAGCGAGGTCCCTGGTCGGCGACCCGCTGCCGGAACGAGGACCAGTCGAGCTTGTCCGACGAGGACCAGCCCAGTTCCGCGATGGCGGGCATCCGCGGGAAGGCCATGAACTCGATCTCGTCGGAGTTCGTCACCGTCTCGCTCCAGAGCGCGGCCTCCACCCCGGCGATCGAGCTCTCGGGCACCGATTCCATGAAGCTGCCCGGGTTCCAGTCGTAGGCCTCCCGGACAGTGGTGGGGCCTGCCCAGTCCAGACCGAGCTCGGTGTCCTCGTTGTACTTCTGATCCACGTAGGACTTGTGGGCGGGCGACAGCAGGATGTCGTTGCCCCGGGCCGCGGCTTCGGCGACCACCTCGTTGGAGTTCGTGGTGCCCCAGTACTGCACCATGGCCGACTCGGAGGGCTCGGTCTTGGCGTACTCGTGCCAACCGAGCGGTGTCTTGCCGTGCTTCTCCACGATCGGCAACACCTTGGACATGAACTTCCGGTAGTCCTCATCGGTGGTCGCGTGAGCTTCGTCGCCACCGATGTGCAGGTACTCGCCCGGGGTCATCGCGGCGACTTCCCGGATGACGTCGTCGACGAACTCGTAGGTGATGTCCTTGTCGATGCACAGCGAGCTGAAGCCGACCTCGATGCCGGTGTAGAGATCGGGTGCCTTGCCGTCGCAGTTGAGCTCGGCGTAGGACGACAGTGCGGCGTTGGTGTGCCCCGGCATGTCGATCTCCGGGACGATGGTGATGTTGCGTGCCGAGGCGTAGCGCACGATCTCGGCGAACTCGCGTTTGGTGTAGTAGCCACCCTCGCCGCCGCCGACCTCGGTGCTGCCCCCGTGCGTGGTCAGTCGGGGCCAGCTGTCGATCTGGATGCGCCAACCCTGGTCATCGCTCAGGTGCATGTGCAGATAGTTGACCTTGTACTGTGCCAGCTGATCGATGTAGGTCTTGACCTGACCGACCTCGAAGAAGTGCCGCGCCACGTCCAGCATCGCCGAACGACGTTCGAACCGGGGTTTGTCCACGATCTCGCCCCCACGGACCTTCCACGGGCCGTGTCGGGGGAAATCGCTCTCGGCCTTGGCCGGCAGCAGCTGGCGCAGGGTCTGCACGCCGTAGAACAGCCCGTCCGGATCGGTCGCGTGGATCGTGAGCCGGTCCCGGTCGATGTCCATCCGGTAACCGGAGTCACCCAGCCTGGCCCGCGAACCGTCCAGCCGTAGCACGATGTCGTTGCGGCCCGGCTGGTCACGGTTGATCAGGAATCCGTAACCGGTGGAGGGGCGCAGCTGTCGTTGCAGGTACCGCGCGACCTCCTCGGCCTCCGGATTGTCCGCGGGAGTGTGGATGCCGGTGTTCCACCTGATGTGGAACTTCGCACCCGATTCCTCGCTTACCCGGGTGGGCGCGGGGATGACGTCGTGCAGCGAAACGGTGTTGCCCGTCGAGGCCCGCTGGTTGTCCGGTGCGGCCCCGTCCTCGTCCTGCTGGGGACCGGCCACTGCCACTGTTCCGCCCGCCAGCATCGCGCTGGTGGCCAGCGCCAGCGCGGCGGGGAGTAGTCCGCGCGAATTTCGGGGTGCTTCCCGAGTTCGTTTCATCCTGGTCTGTACCTCTCGTCGGAGACGGTTGGATAAGGTATAGACCAAAGTTGCGGGGGAGGCATATAGCCCGTTCGGAGTAGACCTACTACTGCCGTCGCCGTGCCGGTGGACACGTCGGCCCCGCCACGGTTCGCCGTGGCGGGGCCGACGTGTCGCGGTGTGGTTGTCACGAGACCGTGACGGTCAGACCTCCGCCTTGGCCGCGTCCTTCGGATCCCGCCCGGACTCCGAGTCCTCGGTGAGATCGTTGCCCCACCGCGCCCGTTCCGGAGTATCGGGCTCCAATGCCGCCATCGGTACCGGCTCGCTCTTGCGTCGGGTGAGCGCGGAGACCACGATGATCGTGAGCAGTGCCGCCACCATCGTCACCGTGCGGAACGGGAACAGCACCGCGCCGTCCTCGTACCAGGGCCAGGGCAGCACCGGGGCGAGGCCGAAGGTGTCCTCGCCCGCGGAGAACCGCAGCAGGACGGCGACGGCGAAACCGGCCGTGGCGCCGATCCGGTTGGCGAACGGTACGAACAGCGCGCACACCAGCAGTGGGAACAACATGACGAAGATCAGGTCACTGGCCAGGTACCACAGGTCGTAGACGCTGCTGGCCTGCAGTGCCATCAGGGTGGCCGCGGCGCCGATGATGACGATCAGCCTGCGGATCACCTTTTGCACCTGCTCCGGACCGGCCTTCGGCCGCACCAGGCGTCGATAGACGTTCCAGCCGGTCAGCGACGAGGCGGAGAGCACCGAGGAGTCGACGCTGGACATCACCGCTGCCGCCAGGACGCCGAGTCCCAGCGCCGCCGCACCGGTGGGAAGCAGGTATCGCAGCACGTACGGCAGCACCATGGAGGGGCTTTCCAGCGGGGGAGCTCCCTCCGCCTGGAAGTTCGCCGCCGTGGCCACCACACCGATCAGCACCGGCGGAATGGCCGCCAGCACGCACATCACGCTGGCACCCACCGAGAGTCGGCGCGCGTTCTTCGGGCTGCTGGAGGACAGTACTCGCTGGAAGTAGACCTGCCAGGGGATGCCACCGAGCACGAGTGCGATTCCGGCGTCCCACCAGTTCCAGTAGGAGTGGCCCCAAGCGGGATCGTCCCAGCCCGTCAACGGCGGGAACAACGATGCGTAGGACTCGAAGTCGAAGTTCGACGGGTAGGCCGCCCACGCGTCGCCCAGGCCGCCGACCGCCGAGGCGGCGAACGGCACCGCCACGATCAGACCGATGAAGATGACCACGACCTGCACCACGTCGGTGATGGCCACCGACCACATACCGCCGACCACGGTGTAGGCCACGGCGATCACCGCAGACAGGATGATGGAGACGGTGAAGTCCAGGCCGATGATCGTTCCGAAGGTGGTCCCCAGCGCGGTCAGGATCGCCCCGGTCCAGAAGATCTCACCGAGGATCGCCGGTATCGCGCCGAGTCCGGCGACCTTCTTGCCGAACCGGATGTCGATCGGGTCGAGCATGGTGGTGAACCGGCCACGACGCATCTTCTTGGCGAAGAACAGTCCGCCGATGAGCAGGCTCACCGCGTACCCCCACGGCGCCTGCGCCCAGGCCAGACCGCTGCTGAAGGTGCTTTCGGCGGTACCGCTGATGTAGCCGCCACCGACCCAGGTCGCCGTCATGGTGAACACGCCGATCCAGAGCGGCATGTTGCGTCCCGCGACCATCGTGTCGCCCAGCCCGCCACCGCGTCGGGCGGCCACGAAAGCACCCAGCCAGTAGAACAGCGCGTAGAAAACCAGCATCGCGATCAGCCCAGGCCACGAAACGTTCGGTTCCGCGAGCGCCACATATGTCAGGGCGAATGCCAGAACGATCACGAAAACGCCGATCTTCACCATCCCTTTTTTGCCCTTGTGGGCGACGGGTGGTCGGGTGCTGTCGTCACCGTTCGTGCGTGTTTCGGCAGGCACGTTCTTCCCTTCCGTGTCGCTGTCAGAACGGTTCGAGACCATAGCCAGAAACAGCGTGGATGTACAGATGTACTAGTTACGTCGAAGTAACGAATCGTCGTCGGGGCGGTTGGCTGTTTTCCGGTGGGTGCTCTTGTTGTCGAGTGGTTATTGGCTCCGAATATGCAGGTCAAAGTGCTGTCTGTTGGTCCCGTGGCTCCGCGGGTGGTGTTGCCTGCGGCTGGAGAAGGTCTCGCTGTGTCGCGTTTTCGAGTGTTGTTCGACTCACGGCGCGATGAGATCCGTGACACAGATCGCCGTTGATCCCGCGCTTCGCTTTCGGTCGGCGTGCTGGGTTTCGTCCGGGCTCGGATTCCTACGTATGGTGTCATTCCGATTACCGAGTGTTTTTTGATTTTTCGTGTCGCGGATGAGCTCGATCGATCCGGCTCGGTCGGGATCGTTCGTCGGGATCCGGCGGGTTCGGTTCGAATTCTTTCCGTGCTATTTCGAGGGCTCGTTTCCCGGATGACCACCGAGTCGCTGAGGTGGTTCCGGCGTGAGGGATCGGCCCGAGGGGCTCTCGGAACCGCTCGCCGTGTCCTCGGCTGCGCCGAGCGGTGGTCCGGAGCGCTCGGCCGGTCCGTGCGACGGATCGTCGTGCGGGGCGGCACGGTCGACTCGGCGCTCCGCGAGGACCGTCCGGCGCAACAATGAGTGTGTGCCGCGACACATTCCCGAGTGGCGCGCACAATCGGACCCGAAACCCCGGAGGCTAACGTTGGAGACGGTCAGGACGACGGTTCTGGCGGAGGTACTACGACAGATGCGCAGCGATACGTCATCGAAATCGGAGTCCGCTCCCGACGACGGGGCGGGATGCGGGGGTGGCGGGCTCCCCACCACCCCCTGCAGCGTGGTTTGGAGCGGTGGTCACCCCTTCGTCCTCGAGGGAAGTGGCGGGAGGTCGCGCTGGGCCGGCGTCGACGACCGGGGGAGACCTCGGTTTCTCAGCGACGCCGAACTCAACCGCAGAGGCTGGTCGCTTCCCGTGCACTGACCAGGCCGTTCATCATCGCGACTGCCGCTGGTCGGGCTGGTGCCGGCCGAGCAGAGGTGTTCGTGGTCGGGCACGCCACGTCGGGCGTCGCCGGTTCGGCACGTGTCGTCGGATGATGTCGCTCGGTGCCCCACCGGAAGTGGCGAAGTGCACCGACGAACGCGGTTGTCCCGCGGAGTGCTCGAACACCGTGCTCCGGCGCGCTGTCCGCGACCGCGACGCCGCTCGGCACGCGGCGCGGGCCGTATCGGAGTCCCCGCGCGAGTCGTATGGAATCTCCACCGCCCACTGGAGCGTGCCGAACTGGTGCCGTCATCGGGTGAGGGGGACATATGGCACCCTGAACCAACAGGCACGATGACACGTCCGGCGTTGCCACGAGTGGATGTGTCACGGATCGCGGGCCGCCTCGTCCTGTCGAGTGGGCCGGCCCGCTCGCAGGGGAGGGTCTCGTGGTGCAAGACGCCGATGGCGCCACTACGGGATCGGCGCGGAACTCCGGCGGTCAGCCTTCGGAGCAGGGCATCGACCGCATCAGAGAAGTCGCCGCCGGCGTCTGGAGTGATCCGTGGTGGACGGTTCCCAACGCGCTGAGCCTGCTGCGGCTCGCCGGGGTTCCGGTGTTCTTGTGGTTGCTTCTCGGGCCGCAGTGGGATCTGTTCGCGTTGTTGGTGCTGGTCTTCAGCGGTGTCACCGATTGGCTGGACGGGAAACTCGCTCGCTGGCTGGATCAGTACAGCCGGGTTGGGCAGTTGTTGGATCCGGCTGCCGATCGGCTCTACATCGTGGCGACCCTGGTCGCCTTCGTGATTCGTGGAGTAGTGCCCTGGTGGGCCGCTTTCGCGCTCATCGCGCGCGACCTGTTGCTGACCCTGTGCCTGCCGGTGTTGCGGTACCACGGTTTTGAACCGCCGGACGTGCATTATCTGGGCAAGGCGGCAACGTTCTGCCTGATGTACGCGTTTCCGCTGTTGCTGCTTGTGCAGGGGGACTTCGCGTTCGACTGGATCGCGCGTCCGTTCGCCTACGCCTTCACCGGATGGGGAGCGGCGCTTTACCTGTGGGCGGGCCTGCTCTATCTCGGTCAGGTGTTCGGAGCTGTCCGCCTCGCCCGTGCGCGTGGTTGAACGGTATCGTTCCGATGCGTCGGTGCCGTTCGGCCCGGTGCCGCGTTCGGCACGGGCGATCAACCGTTGAACGAATGTGATCTTCGCTGCGATGATCCGGGGAACGCCCGGTTGGCGACCTGCCGAATCGGTTCGAATATCGGGACTCGCCGTCCGACGCCGTGTACGGCGCGGTACGTTGGGTGGTACTGGCACGATCCATCCGCAGGAGGAGAGCTCAGGTGAGCACCAACGACGGGCCCGGCGACGTATCGCCGGAGCAGTCATCGGAGACCACCTCGGTCTTCAAGCCCTTCCTCTCCGAGCAGGAGAACGCAGAGAGTGCGCCTGCAGAGTCCACCGCGTCCGGTGTGGACGCGCTGCCCGCCGGATCCGCTCTCCTGGTGGTCAAGCGCGGCCCCAACGCGGGCTCGCGATTCCTGCTCGACCGGGAGACGACCAGCTCCGGTCGGCACCCCGACAGCGACATTTTCCTGGACGACGTGACCGTCTCACGCAGGCATGCCGAGTTTCGTCGGGAAGGCGCGGAGTACGTCGTCGTCGACGTGGGAAGCCTCAACGGAACCTATGTCAATCGTGAACCCGTGGACACCTCGGTGTTGGCCAACGGTGACGAGGTCCAGATCGGCAAGTTCCGTCTGGTGTTCCTGACCGGTCCGGCGGAAGGGGCGCAGGGCAGCCGGTGACGAGCGGGCGGTGCCGTGTTCGGTGGCATCCGGGGTGCCGTCGTTCGGCGAGAACAGGGTACTCCGATACGGCCGCCGAATCCGCGAGCCACGCTCGCTCATGGACCTTTGGGAGCAGTCGAACCGGTTCCCCTCCGGTGAGATCGCGCCGCTGTGGGACATGCCCGATCACCCCGGTGGGCGGGGTACGGTGTGTACGTCCCATCGGGTGATCCACGGGACGAGGGAAGCGGTCGGCGCCTGTGTGGGCGGCGTCTTCGCCGTATCGCGGGTAGCGTCGAAGGCGTCGGTGCGCGATCCTCGAAGGAGATGTCACGCTTCGGCGCGCTGGAGGAGGCGATTTGACGATGAGCAGCGAGATGCGCGTCGTCGGCGTGCGAGTGGAACTGCCGGCCAACCAGCCGATCCTGCTGTTGCGCGAGACCGACGGCGAGCGGTATCTGCCGATCTGGATAGGTTCGGTCGAGGCTACCGCGATCGCCCTGGAGCAACAGGGAGTGCGGCCGGCGCGGCCGCTCACCCACGATCTGCTCAAGGACGTGGTCGGTGCGCTCGGGCGAGAGTTGGAACAAGTACGGGTGACCGACCTCCAGGAAGGGACCTTCTACGCGGAGCTCGTCTTCGACGGCGATGTGCGGGTCTCGGCAAGGCCGAGTGATTCGGTGGCGCTGGCACTGCGCACCGGTGTTCCGATCCACGCCGAGCAGTCCGTGCTCGACGAGGCGGGGCTGCTGATTCCCGACGAGCAGGAGGACGAGGTCGAGAAGTTCAAGGAATTCCTGGACTCGGTTTCGCCGGAGGATTTCCGCGGTGCCGACACCTGAGGCGCTCCATCCGCGGTTGTGCTGTTCGCGCGACGGGTCGCGGGGAACGTCTCGAACGTGTGGGGGTCGAGGCGTCTCCCCGCGGGTGCGGAGCACCACGTGGTGCGAGGTGCGGTACTTCCGGTACGGCGCTCCGCGAGTCGTGTTGACCGCCGTTTTCGGCGGGCATACTGTTGAATGACACGGTGGGCGTGCGCGCGGTGATCGAGCGAATGGGGGCGTGACGAGATCGGATTCGGACATGTCGACGACTGCGGTTCCGGATCCGATGGCCGCCGTGGGTCGGCCGAGGGGAGGCGTGCGTGGTCGAAAACGCATCACGGCTGGATACGGACGTAGAACAAGCCGAGTTGTTCCCGGACGCGGCGCTTCCGGACGAGCTGGTCGGTTATCGGGGACGTGCGGCCTGCCAGATTGCCGGTATCACCTACCGACAGCTGGACTACTGGGCCCGTACCGAGCTGGTCGAGCCCTCGATCAGACTCGCGGAGGGGTCGGGTTCGCAGCGACTCTACTCGTTCAAGGACATGTTGGTTCTCAAGGTGGTGAAACGTCTGCTGGACGCGGGCGTATCACTGCACAACATCCGCATCGCCGTGGACCACCTGCGTGGTCGCGGTGTGCGTGATCTCGCCGGCGTCACTCTGTTCAGTGATGGGACAACCGTCTACGAATGCACTTCGGCGGAAGACGTGGTGGATCTGTTACGCGGTGGCCAGGGAGTTTTCGGGATCGCCGTCAGCGGAGCGATGCGCGAGATAACCGGCACGATTCACGATTTCCCGGCCGAACGCGCCGACGGGAGCGGTGTCCGGACACCGGACGAGGACGAGCTCTCCCGCAAGCGTCGTGACCGCCAGACCGGGTGACCGGCAGGGTTTCACCGACCGGATCCCCTCGAGCGGCCTCCGTGGCGAGTGGCGTGGTGCCGAGCTTCGGTGACTCACTCGGTGAGTGTGCGCCTTTCCACACACTCCCTGGACGGTGCGATATGAGGTACGCTCACACCTGTCGCCGACCCCGTACGGGAGAGACCGTGCCGAGTACTCGGTACGGCGCCGAAGGAGCAACCCCTCCCCGACAACCTCTCAGGCTATTGGGACCGTACGGGCGAGATACCTCTGGAAAGAGGGATTCGCCACAGCGTCGTGGTGACCCCGCCGACGGTGCAAGCCCGCCATACCGGGCGAAGCTCTCAGGCGCCCGCGTCGCGGGCATTGACAGAGGGGGAGGTCAGCAACTCAGCCGAGTGCTGTCTGCCCTGTCCGAGATGCCCGACGATTGAGGTTTTGGCGATGACCGACGAGCGTATACCGTTGGCCGCTCTCGAACACGGAACACCGTTCGCCGACCGCCACGTTGGCCCCATGCCGGCTGAGCTGGCTCGGATGCTCGATGTGGTCGGTGTCGGTTCCCTCGAAGAGCTCGGCGAACAAGCCGTCCCTGCGGGAATCCGGGAACGCGACATGCGGATGGCGTTGCCGGAACCGGCGACCGAGGCCGAGTCCCTGGACGAGCTGCGCGAGCTCGCGGACCGCAACAACCCCCACGTGGAGATGATCGGCCTCGGCTATCACCCCACCATCACTCCGCCGGTGATCCGGCGCAATGTGCTGGAGAACCCGGCCTGGTACACCGCCTACACGCCGTACCAGCCCGAGATATCCCAGGGCCGACTGGAAGCCCTGCTGAACTTCCAGACGATGGTCGCCGACCTTACCGGCGTACCGGTGTCCAACGCCTCGATGCTGGACGAATCCACGGCAGCCGCCGAGGGCATGACCTTGGTGCGTCGCGCGGGGCGTTCGAAGTCCCCGCGGTTCGTCGTCGACACCGATGCGTTGCCCCAGACCATCTCGGTCGTCGAGACCCGCGCGGAACCGCTCGGCATCGAGATCGTCCGTGCCGACCTCTCGCGAGGTGCGGCCGGGCTGCCCGAAGGGGAGTTCTTCGGCGCGCTGCTGGCGTACCCGGGGGCCTCCGGCGCCGTCCGCGATCACGAGGAAGTCATTTCCGAGGTGCACCGCCGCGGTGGGATGGCCGTGGTCTCGGCCGACCTGCTTGCGTTGACCATGCTGCGCGCCCCCGGTGAGATCGGTGCCGACGTCGTGGTCGGAACCAGCCAGCGCTTCGGCGTTCCGATGGGCTTCGGCGGCCCCCACGCGGGCTACATGGCCGTGCGCAAGGGCGTGGAGCGCCAGCTTCCCGGCCGACTGGTCGGAGTCAGCGTGGATGCCGACGGCAACCAGGCCTACCGGCTCGCGCTGCAGACCAGGGAACAGCACATCCGCCGTGAAAAGGCCACCAGCAACATCTGCACCGCGCAGGTGCTGCTGGCCGTGGTCGCCTCGATGTACGCCGTCTACCACGGCCCCGAAGGACTGCGCGCCATCGCCACCCGCACGCACCGCATGGCCACCGTGCTGGCCGAGCAGCTGCGTCGCGGCGGGGTGGAGGTCTGCCACGACGACTTCTTCGACACCGTGCTCACCCGTGTTCCCGGCCGCGCCGACGAGATCGTCGCCGCGGCACGACGCAACGGTGTCAACCTGCGCAGGGTCGATGCCGACCACGTCGGTATCAGCTGCGACGAGACCACCACCAGGCAGCGGTTGACCTCGGTCTGGGAGGCTTTCGGGCTGACCGGTGACGACCTCACCCAGGTGGACGAGCTCGACGCCCTCGTGTCGGACGCGCTGCCCGCCGCGCTGCGTCGGACCACCGAGTACATGACCCACCCGGTCTTCCACCGGCACCGCTCGGAGACGGCGCTGCTGCGTTACCTGCGCGGGCTCTCCGACTCCGATGTCGCACTGGACCGGAGCATGATTCCGCTCGGTTCCTGCACCATGAAGCTCAACGCGACGGCCGAGATGGAACCGATCACCTGGCCCGCGTTCGCCGAGCTGCACCCGTTCGCTCCGGCCGAGGACGCGGCGGGGATGCTGCGCGTCGTCGAGGACCTGCAGAACTGGCTGGCCGAGATCACCGGTTACGACTCGGTGAGCCTGCAGCCCAACGCCGGCAGCCAGGGCGAGTTCGCCGGGCTGCTGGCCATTCGCGCCTATCACCGCCAACGTGGCCAGCAGCAGCGCGAAGTGTGTCTGATCCCGGCCAGCGCCCACGGCACCAACGCTGCCAGCGCCGTCATGGCCGGACTGCGCGTCGTCGTCGTGCGTTGCGACGATGCCGGCAACATCGAGATGGATCATCTGCGCGAGCTGGTGGACAAGCACCAGGACGAGCTCGCCGCCATCATGATCACCTACCCCTCGACGCACGGGGTCTACGAGAACACGGTCCAGGACGTCTGCGGTCTGGTGCACGACGCGGGCGGTCAGGTCTACGTCGACGGCGCCAACCTCAACGCGCTGATCGGGTTGGCCCGGATGGGCAAGTTCGGTGCCGACGTCTCCCACCTGAACCTGCACAAGACCTTCTGCATCCCGCACGGGGGTGGTGGTCCCGGTGTCGGCCCCATCGGGGTACGCGAACACCTTTCGCCGTTCCTGCCGAACCACCCGTTGCAGCCGCAGGCGGGGCCCGAGACCGGTGTCGGCCCCATCAGCTCCGCTCCGTGGGGCAGCGCCTCGATCCTGCCCATCTCCTGGGCATACGTGCGCATGATGGGTTCCGACGGGTTGCGCCGCGCCACCCTGACGGCGGTCGCCTCGGCCAACTACGTGGCCAAGCGGCTCCACGACCACTTCCCGGTCCTCTACACCGGAGGCGGCGGGCTGGTCGCGCACGAGTGCATCCTCGACCTGCGTGACGTCACGGGACGGGCCGGAGTCTCCGTCGACGACGTGGCCAAGCGGCTCGCCGACTACGGGCTGCACGCGCCGACGATGTCGTTCCCCGTCGCCGGCACGCTCATGGTGGAGCCCACCGAGAGCGAGAACCTGGCCGAACTGGATCGCTTCTGCGACGCGATGATCGCGATCCGCGCCGAGATCGACAAGGTCGCGGCGGGGACTTGGTCCGCCGAGGACAACCCGCTGGTCAACGCTCCGCACACCGCCGCTTCGCTGGCGGGGGAGTGGGAGCATTCCTACAGCCGGTGGGATGCCGTGTACCCGACGGGTGCTCCGGAGAACAAGATCTGGCCCCCGGTGCGGCGGATCGACCAGGCGCGCGGGGACCGCAACCTGGTGTGCTCCTGCCCGCCCCTGTCGGCTTACGAGGGGTAATCGAGCGTTCCACGACCTCGTCTAATACCGTGGGCTCTTTACGTGACCGACTCCGAGAGGGGTATAGGAGCAGATGCTCACCATCAGCGAGAACGCGGCCGAGGTCATCAAGCTGATCTTGGTCGGTGGCGAGTCCCCGGAAGGGGCCGGTCTGCGTATCAGCTCGTCCGAGGGAGAGGCCTCGCCGGAGAGCCTGGAAGCGGCCGTCGCCAACGCCCCGGAGGACAGTGACCAGATTGTCGAGCAGTCCGGTGTGCGGGTCTTCCTGGACGAACAGGCCGCCACTGTGCTCGGCGACAAGACACTGGACGCCGAGCGGGACGACAACGGGGAACTCGGTCTGACGGTCAGCGAGTGATCCGAGCGCAGTCGTGCTGACGTGGGGTGGCCGCCGTCGCGGTCACCCCACGTGCTTTTCCGACAGCTGCCGACACGTTTCGATCAGCCGCTGCCGCAGCACGCCCGCTCGTTCGGCGAACGCCCGCTGGTAGCGGACGTACTCCGCACGACCCGCGGTGGTTTCGATCTCGACGGGGGAGTAGCCCAGCTCGCCGAGATCGTAGGGACTGGCGCGCATGTCCAGCTCGCGGATCTCGGCGGCGAGCTCGAAGGCGTCGGCCGTCAGCTCGGCGGGCACGAACGGGTCGAGCTTGTAGCACCACTTGAAGATGTCCATGTTGTTGTGCAGACAGCCCGGCTGTTCGAGGTTCACCCGGTCCTGCTGGGTGGGCTGCAACGTGTTGCGCGGTCGGGCGGCCGTGCTGAAGAACCGGAACGCGTCGTAGTGGCTGCACTGGATGCGCATCGATTCCACGACTTCGTTCGTGCCATGGACGCCCAGGCGCAGCGGCCATTCCGAGTGCCGCAGCTCGTCCTGGGTGAGCCGGTAGACCATGGCCCACTCGTGCAGCCCGAAGCATCCCAGCTGTGCCGGTCGTGATTCCGTGGCACTCAGCAGGCGGTGCACGAAATCGGCGGTGTCGAGCAGCCGCGGGGTCAGCGCTTCGGGGGACACCATCACGCCGTCCGGCGTCTCGGTGTAGCCGCTTCGGTCGAGGAACTTCTCGCCGCCCTCCAGCACCACGCCGAAACCCGGCTGCCAGCGCTCCAGCCTCGACGGGCGCTGGGTGTAATACGTGAAGAGGAAGTCCATCACCGGGTGCTTCTCGCCGCGCCGCTGCCGTTCGCGGTGCGGCAGCGTCCAGTGCCGCATCCGTTCCAGGTGAGCCTGTTCCCTGGCACGCCACGTTCGTTCGGACAGTACTTCGGGTGGCACGTGGGAAGGATAGGCCACGTGCGCGGCATCGTCCCGGGGCGGGGACACGGAAGTGAAGCCGTTCAGGAACGTTCGGCCGGTGAAACCGGGCCGCGCTCGTCGCCCTGTGCGGCGTTCGTGCCCGGCCTGTTCGCGGCGCGTGCGGGGTGCCCTCGAACCTGTCGTCGGCCATCGTTCCGACCACCAGTACGAGAAATCCCAGGAGCTGGAACCGAGTGTCTCAGTCCAACTCCCGCTGAGAGCCGCAGCAGGCAGGGGATTTCCGTAAGTTCGTTGTTGAGGACAACGGCGATTGACGTTTGGTTCCGTCTCCCGATTTTATCTCGAATCGCTAGAGGTTACGCCCTCGCGTACCGATTCGTGCGAAAACGATCGCAATTGCGATGGGATGCCGGATCTGTCCAAGTGCTGTTGTGAACCCTTCTGGATTCGTTCAAGTCGCCGGAGAAGGCCGGAACGTACCCGCGTGGTCTATACGGAATCGCGGTTCCGTCCGGTCATTCTTCCTCCGCGGTGCTCCCGGTGCCCGACTGCTCGGCGATCAGGAGTTCCGTGCAGTCCGAGCAGGTGGGGGCCTGAAACCAGTCCAACTCGCTCGGTTTCGCCATCGGGTACTGAAACCCGCACACCGACGTATCGGCCGGTCGGCCGTCCCAGTGTTTGCCCCGGAAGGCGTGCCGGTGCCATTTGAACCCGGTTCGATCCGGTACGGGCAACCAGTAGTGCTGTCGCTCGGTGGTTTCCATCGTTACGCCTCCCTAGTTGCCTCGGACAGATGGGCACACAATGGATCTGAGTTGTTACCCATCGAAGTGCTCTGCCGGTATCGTCGGAGGCGCCGATCACCGAGTGAAGGTCAGAGAGGTCTTCCAGTGTCTACAGCGGAGGATGTGGGGTCGCTGCTGCGGGCTGCTCGCGAGGATGCTGGGCTGAGCCTCACCAGAATGGCTCAGTTGACGCACTACTCGAAGCCGTACCTCGGACTCGTCGAGAGGGGAAGACGACCGGCCACGGTGGATATCGTTGTCGCGTACGAGCGAGAGCTGGGGCCGATTGGAGACGACATGCTGAAGCGACGGGACATCACCCATCCCCGCGTGATGAAACTTGACCGGCCGACCCTGACCGAACTCGCCCGATCTATCGACAGTGGCGATCCGGGTTCCCTGGCCAACACCCCTTCGAGTCGAAACGTTGACTTCTTCCTGGCCGCGAAGCTCAATCAGAGCGGTGCGGACCACCTGCGCGAGTGGTCACGAACCGGAAGCACCGTCACGCTACGGACGAACGCGATCGCCGTGCTGTCGAAGATGGCGCACCCGGAAGACACGGGTCTCATTATCGACGTGTTGGAGGGAGACGAAAAGGTTCGACACCTGAGCCTTGCCTCCGAGGTCTCCAAGCTCGTGCAGCACGAATGGGAGGTGTGCCTGACAGTGGCGAAGGACCCCACGAAAGCCCCCGAGCCCAGAAAGCTCGCGAAAGCACTCGGAAAGGAGGTCGTGCTGGAGAAGGACGCCGAGTCCCGCTGGTGCGGCGCTCATCTGCTCACCGGGCTCGTCCCCGTGCTGGGGCGCTGACGAACGTTCAACGCACAGCCGTTCTCGTGATCTGAGGGCGTTCCGGCTCGGCGTGCAATTTTTCTGAAAGACTTTCTCTTTCAGGGTTGAGAGCGAAGAAGAGCCCCCTGATCGAAACCAGGGGGCTCATGCTATATTTCTTCCGCCAAGTCGAAATAAAGCAGTACTGAGTCTAGCACGGAATAGGCTTCCCGCCACGCGCACCCCAGGCAGCGCGTGGGTAGGGATACAAGTCCTGGCCACGGTTCACAGCCGTGCGGCTCCCCGTTAGATGGGGTGAAGTCCGCGCGTCAGGCAACGCACGATCTAGGCGAACCCGGCCGTGTACTTGGTAAGCCCTGACGCTCATGCTCGGGCACTCCGCCCATCACCGTGGCTCTGCCCGTAACCCCCGGCTCGGCGCGGGTGTAACACCCCGCGCGGGGTGAAGCTCCGAAGTCACAATTCCGGTATACCGAGAAGCTTCACCTCCCCCTCGATCCGGGAGAACTGTGTCGAACACGCGACGTACCCGGATCAGGGGGGCTCGCAGCCTTACGGGTCCACACGGTACCCGAGCCCCCGCCAAAACCGACCCGCGGTCCCGGCGGCTTCAAAACCTCACGGCGAAAACGGACGGCGACCCGGCACCGGGGTCACCAGAGGCTGTCGGGGGTTGCCGTTCAAAGCAAGGCCGAACCGAGCGACACCAACGAGCGCGGGGTGTACGAACCCGGATTCCATCACCGGGTGTTCTGGACCCGTTCCGTGCTCTGGCCCCGCTCCCACGAATCGCCCACGGGTCTCCGGGCGCTTCCCGAGGAAAGCGCCCGGAGCCTGGTCAGGCCACGTGGGTGCCGTCGCGGACGGTGCCGACGTACTCCTCGACGAGGTCCTCCAGCGCCACCACGCCGAGCGGTTTCCCGCCGTCGTCGATGGCGGTGGCCAGATGACTGCCGGTTCGGCGCAGCGCCGTCAGCGCATCGTCCAGCCTCGCCCGTGCCCGCACGGTGGGCAGCGTGCGGATCCGCGAGCTCGGGACCAAGGTGCGCGGAGAACTTCCCGCCTGGTCCAGCACGTCCTTGACGTGCAGGTACCCCACGAGCTTGCCGCGCTCGCCGCGAACGGGGAAACGGGAGAAGCCCGTGGACGAGACGGCGTTCTCCACGTCCGTCAGCGTGGGGTCACCGGGCAGCGTGGTCAGGTCGTGCAGCGGAACGAGGACGTCACCGACGGTGCTTTCCACCGAGGAGAGCGTTTGGGCCAGCCTGCGGTGCTCGGACTGGTCCAGCAGTCCCTCGCGTCGGGACTCCACCAACAGCTCCGCCAGCTCGGAGGAGGTGTAGGCGGTCTCCAGGTCTTCCTTGGGCTGTATCCGCAGCACACGCAGCACCAGGTTGGCCAGCATGTTGAACAGCGCGATCAACGGCCGGGCAACCTTGACGAAGCCCACCAGAGCGGGAACCAGCCACAGCGCCAACCGCTCCGGATCGGCGATCGCGAGGTTCTTCGGAACCATCTCGCCGACCAGCACGTGCAGCACGACCACGAGCGCGAGCGCGAGCGCGAAGGAGACCGCGTGTATCAGCACCGAGGGCACCGGAATCGGGCCCAGCAGCCGTTCGAGCTGGTGTGCCACGGCCGGCTCGCCCAACCTGCCCAGTCCCAGCGAGCAGAGCGTGATGCCGAGCTGGGCGCTGGTCAACATCAGCGAGCCTTCCTGGCTGGCTCTGATGACGGTGTTCGCCCGTTGTATTCCCTGCTCGCGAAGTGCTTCCAAGCGGTCCCTGCGCGAGGAGAGCAGGGAGAACTCCGCTCCCACGAACAGCGCGTTGAGCAGCAGGAGCAGCACGGTGAGTCCGATGGCCGTGCCGTCGCTCATCGTGACACCTCCCGTTGCGGTTCTGCGTTCGAGGACGGCTGTCTGGAGCCGAGGTCAGGGGAACGATGCTGCAGCCGCAGTTCGGCGATGCGGTGCCGGTCCATGCCGGTGACCGTCAGACTCCAGTCGTCCTGCTGGATCCGGTCGCCCGGTGTGGGGATGCGGCCCAGCCGGTACAGCACGAAACCCGCCACCGTCTCGTAGTCACCTTCCGGCATGGTGAAGCCGGTGGCCTCTTCGAGTTCGTCCGACCGCAGCAGTCCGGAGATGTTCCAACTGGAACCTCCGGTGCGTCGCACGGCGGCCACTTCACGTCGGTCGTGCTCGTCGCGTACGTCACCGATGATCTCCTCGACGACGTCCTCCAGGCTCACGATTCCCGCCGTGCCGCCGTACTCGTCGACCACCAGCGCCATCTGCAACCCGGAACCGCGCAGCCGCTCCAGCAGCGCGTCACCGTCCAGGCTCTCCGGCACCGTGGGCACCGGTCGTGTCAGCGAACCCACCGAGGTTCCGGCGCGCTCTTCCAGCGGCACCCCGAAAGCCTGTTTGACGTGTACGACACCGTGTACCTCGTCGAGGTCGTCGCCGTGTACCGGAAACCGGGAGAAGCCGGTTCGTCGTGCGGTGTCGATCAGTTCGAGCACGCTGTCCCGCGCCTCTAGTGACTCGACCCGCACCCGAGGGGTCATCAGTTCCTGGGCCGTACGTTCCCCGAACCGCAGCGAGCGGTCCATCAGCTCGGCAGTGGCCTCGTCGAGCGTGCCGTGCTCGGCGCTGGAGCGCACGATCGAACCGAGTTCGTCGGGGGAGCGGGCCGAACGCAGTTCCTCCTGCGGCTCGACGCCGAACTTCCGGATCACCCAGTTGGCGCTGTTGTTCATACTGTTGATCAACAGGCTGAACACCCGGGAGAACGTGGCGTGGTAACCCGAGACCGCCCGGGCAGTGGGCAGTGGTCGTGCGATCGCGAGGTTCTTCGGAACCATCTCGCCGAAAACCATCGACAGCGTGGTCGCCAGAAAGATCGCGAGCACGAGGGCCAGGGGAACGGCCACACCCATCGGTATCCCGATCGCGGTGATGACCGGGCGTAGCAGGTCACCGATCAGTGGCTCTGCCACATAACCTGTCACCAGGGTGGTCAGCGTGATCGCCACCTGTGCGCCGGAAAGCTGGAACGAGAGTGTGCTGTGCGCACGGCGTACCGATCTGGAACGCCGGTCGCCGACCTCGGCGACATGGGTGTCGATGGTGCTGCGTTCCAGGGTGGTCAGCGAGAACTCGGCGGCCACGGCCAGCGCCGTGCCCAACGTGAGCATCCCGACGAACAACAGCCCCAGGATCGCGAGTAGAACGTCCATCATCCACCGCCTCGCGACTGGCTGTTACGGCGCCGCAGCCGATGGTGAGTAGCAAAGCAGCCGGGTCTTCGACCCGGCCCGGTACTGCCGTCGGTCGAGTGTGCCTCGGGCACTGACGCTGTCACTCCTTTTGCGTCGTGTCGTGATCGTCGACTACCGGGGCCGCGTTCTCCCAGCGGAGGCGGTGGTCCCGGTTTCGGTGCGTACATCCTACCGTGCGGGAAGCCGTGATGGCTTCCACTGTGGCGCGGATATCCCAACCGGGGCCCGTTCCCACCGTTTCCGGTGTGGCATCAGCCGCGGACTCTCAGGGTTGCCTGCCCAGCATCGCCAACAGACGGCTCTGCGGGGCCGCCGAGACGCTCACGGGTTTCGCCGGTGCGAAGAGCCCGGAATCGGCGAGCGCCGCCAGGTGCGGTTCGAACACCGCACGCACGGCTTCGACCAGTTCCGGGTCGAGCCCGGTGTCGGCTCCGATGCCCTTCGCGAGGTCCCAGGCGTGTACCGCGAGGTCCATCGTCATCTGCCAGCCGTAGTCCTCGACGGGGATCTTTCCGCCGGTGACGTGTACCCGGCTGGACAGCTTCGCGTTGTCCCAGGCCGCTCGTGCCGCGGAACTGGCCCTGTCCCACGCCGCTTGCGGGTCCTCGCCCACCAGGTCACCGTCGAACCGGTCGCCGACCTGTTCCAGCGTGTGCCCCTCCAGCAGCCAGGGCGCCCACAGCTGCTCGCTGACCAGGTGGTTGAGCAGATCGCGTACTCGCCACTCGCCGCACGGGGTCGCGTTGTCCAGTTGATCGATTCCGGTGCGGCGAACACGATTGTCGAATTCGCGCATCGCCGCCCGGTGTGCGGGCAACAGTTCCATCTCCGCTCCATGGCTCTGCGTCGTCCAGGGTGCCGCTGATATGCGATTCGAAGGCTCGCACAATGGTCCTCGGGGTGCGAAGCCGGGACAGCGTGGGGCGTACCGGGGCCCGGCGTTCCGTGTCTCCCGCTCGCGGGAGCGCGGGCCGCCGCGTCCCGTGGCGGTCGTCGAAAGCCCCGGTGAGTTCGATCACATAGCGTGAGTATATCCATTGCGTGGCAACCACGGTCGGTACCGGGAGTGTGACTCCCGGAACGTGCCACATCCCTCGCACGAACAGGGGTGGATCCCGGTTTCCCGGGATTGTCCACCTGTGAAACATCTGCTCATCCAGACGTCACACCTTTGATGGACCCGGTACTCGTGGCCTGCGAAGAAGTGCGTATCCTGCCGCAAGTTGTCAGGTGGCCACAGCCGCCGTGCCACGCGTACGAGAGGACGTGATCGTGAACACCTCCACGGTTACGAACGAGCCACACGGGAGAGGTTTCTTGGGCCAACCTCCCGGGCTTTCCACGCTTTTCTTCACCGAGATGTGGGAGCGCTTCTCCTACTACGGGATGCGTGCCATTCTGGCGCTGTATCTCTACACTGCGGTCGCCGACGGTGGCCTGGGACTGGACGAGAACAGGATCGCGGTACCGCTGGTCCTGGCTTACGGCTCCTCGGTGTACCTGACCGGCGTGGCCGGTGGCTGGTTGGCCGACCGCGTTCTCGGCTCGCAACGCGCCATCTTCTACGGCGGCGTGCTGATCATGTTCGGGCACATCGCGATGGCCGTTCCCGGTGGTCTAACCGCGCTGGGGGTGGGGCTCGGCCTCATCACGATCGGTACCGGCCTGTTGAAGCCGAACGTGTCCAATGTGGTGGGTGGTCTCTACGACAAGGAGGACACGCGGCGCGACGCCGGTTTCTCGATCTTCTACACGGGTATCAACATCGGTGCCTTCATCAGCCAGATCCTGACTCCGGCCCTGCAGACCGGTATCGGTTTCCACTGGGGTTTCGGTGCGGCCGCCGTCGGGATGGCTCTCGGCCTGATCCAGTACGTTCTCGGACGTGGTCGCCTCGGTGGGGTGGGGAGCCAGCCGGTCAACCCGCTGCCCGTCGACCGCAGGAACGCGGTCCTGACGAGGGTCGCGCTCATCGCCGTGCTGATCCTGGTCGCGCTCGGGGGTGCCGTCTTCCTGTGGGGCATCCCGGGGCTGATCAACAGCATCACCGGGATCTCGATGGTGCTGCCGGTCGCGTACTTCGTGGTGATGTTCAGGAGCAACCAGATCACCAAGATGGAGCGGGACCGTCTGATCGCCTATATCCCGCTTTTCCTGGCCACGGCCATCTTCTTCCTGCTGTTCGAACAGCAGGCCGCGACACTGGTGGTGGTCACCGATCAGCAGACCGACACCACCGTGTTCGGCTTCGATTTCCCAGTGGGTTGGTTCCAGTCGATCAATCCGTTGGCCATCATCATTCTGGCTCCCCTCTTCGCCGTGATGTGGACCAAGCTGGGGTCGCGTCAACCGAGCACCCCGGGCAAGTTCGTGGGTGGTCTGGTCTTCGTGGGGCTGGCCTTCCTGTGGGTGGTGTTCTCCAGCCTGTTCACCAACGCCGAGGGGTTGCTCAACCCGTTCATGATCGTGTTCGTGTTCGTGCTGCTGACCATCGGTGAGCTCATGCTCTCCCCGGTGGGGCTCTCGGCGACCACGAAGTTGGCGCCGCAGGCGTTCTCCTCGCAGACGATGGGGCTGTACTTCCTGGCGCCGGCCCTGGGACAGGGAGTGGCCGCACAGGTCACGAAACTGTACTCCGCTGATCACCAGAACCTGTACTTCGGTGGTGTCGGCCTCGTAACTATCTTCCTGGGAGTCGTGCTGGCGTTGATGGTCCCGATGATCAAGAAGTACATGCGTGGCGTGCTGTAGTCCGATCGCCGCGGGGTGAGCCGAGGAGCCGTGCGGGTTCGCTGCCGAGCATGTGGCCGTCCGAAGTGACCGCCGGAGCAGTGTCGACCCGGCTCGGTTCGTCGAGCCCTGACACGAGCGGTCACGATCGTCGCCGAAGTGGGCTTCGACGTCACGTGGTCCACGACCACACGTACCTCCTGGACCTCACCGGAGATCCAGCCCAATCAGCGGGTCATGCTTCGCGCGGGCAAAGTGGTGCAGCGGACCGGGTTCGAAGTCTGGCAGGTCAATGAGACCCTCCACCCCACCTGCGGTACTTCACAGCACGAGGTGCACCTTCGCTACGGGCACGCCGACCGGTACAAGCACCTGGTTTACCGGACGGACTACCTGTAGTCGTACTGATTGCCGATTCGGGAATCGCATGCCCGGGGTAACTGGTCCGGGCGCGCCGTGGACCGTCCCGCCTGCGCGGGGCGGTCCTGTTCGTCGGTGCCGGCGGCGCGGCGCGTTCGTCACGCCGCCGTGCTTCCACGGTCGTCAGGGCAAGGCGAATACGTCGCCCAGCACGGTGTGCTCGGCGGTCAACCGGTGTTCGGCCGGGCTGTCGTAGACCACGAACAGTTTCTCGCCGTCCGACTCCGAGACGACCGAGATCCCCTCGGCGTGATCGTCACCGACCCCGTGGGGCAGTTCCAGTTCCACCGGCAGTTGCTCGGAGCGCACCACCTCGGGAGCCTCGCTCTTCGCCGCGTCGTGCCAGCGATAAACCCGGATCGGTCCGTCGAGGTCCATGGACGGCCCCGCCAGCACGAGCAGGTCGTCACCGTGCGGGCACAGGTCCCGGATGCCGAGCCCGTCGAGGTCGAGGAAGTGCTTGCGATAGCGGGAGCCGCCGAAGCGACCCAGGGTGAGCTCACCGGCCTCCGAGCCCTCGCTCGGCGCGATCTCCAGCAGCACGGCCCAGCCCCGAAGCACCGGTCCCCGCAGCCCGAGGAACAACCCGTCGCCCTTCACGGCGACCCCCTCGACGTCGAACCCGTTGTCCTTGGCGGGTATCCGCAGGAACGGGCTCAGGTGCGGATCCTCCGCCAGCGCTTCGGTCAGGCTGTCCTTGCGGCGCGCGCCGAGCACCGCGGAGCGCCTGCCGTCCGATGCCTCCCGCACCAGTCGTGGCGACCCGTCCCCGTCACGTTCCACGGCCAGCCTGGCCACGACGTGCCGGTTCACCTCGTCCCGCACCTTGGCCAGTCGTTTGGCCGCCTTGGTGTCGTCGTGTTTGGGTTTGATCTTCTTGCGCACCAGGCTGTGCGAGCCCACCGCCCAGAGCCAGTCCCCGTTCAGACCGAGTCCTTCGATGTCGGCCTCCTCCTCGGCGGGACCGGGCAGCGGCACGAGATCGGCGAGCCGGAAGGTTCGCTGCTCACCGTAGGAGTCCGGGTGTTCCCCCTCCGCGAGCCGCATTCGTTCCACGGTCGCGGTCTCGTCACCGGCCAACCACAGACACCCGTCGTCACCCCGGATCGCGGAGATGTTGACATGCGTTTCCGCGTCCACCGACCCCTCGTGGAACCGCAGCGCCATACGTCGTTCGATTTCGTGGTGCATGGTGCGCATTATGCGGCCCTCCCGGTGTTCCGGTCCGGCAGTGGGAGGCGTTCGTCAGCGAGGACACGCCTCACCGTGCCGGTTCGGTTTCCCGGCGTTCGACGAATCCGAACTCCCGTCCGAGGTCGTGCAGGATCCGGCCGAGCCGGTCGAGCAGGTAGACCGTGCGGTGCAGCGAGGTGGGCCCGGACGGCAGGGTCTCCGCGATGTCGTGCAGCTCCTCCGCTCGTTCCCGCATGTCCTCGACGATCTCGTCGAAGTTCCGCGTTCCTCGACCGGCCAGCGCCGCCGCGGCTTCCGCCATGCACCGGAGCAGTTCGACCAGCCTGCTCCGGGTGTCCGTGTCGATCATCTCGGCGCTGTTGCCCAGCACCACGGTGAGGTTGCGGACGTAGTAGGCACAACCGGATGCCATGGTCAGCTCGCGTTCCAGGCGACTGCCCTGGGAACGCATCCGCAGCCCCGTCAGCGGCCGCGCGCTGTCACGCAGTCGGTGGAACCGGTCGTCCAGTTCCCGCACGTCCTCGCGCAGCCCGGAGACGGTCCCCTCGGCCTCGACGTCCCCCGCGGCCCGGCGAAGCAGGTCCCGCAGCCGCAACAGGAAGTCCTCCGAACGCGAACGCACCACCGAGCGGGTGCTCGTCGGCAGCACCAGCACGGCGGCGAGGACTCCCGCGGCGGCCCCCACCGCCGTTTCCACCAGTCGGGTCTCCAGCACAGCCACGGAGAAGCTGCCCAGGATTCCGTAGAGGAGACCGAGTGCGGTCGTGATGAAGAACGTCAGGGCGGCGTAGGAGTATCCGATGAAGTAGAACGCGAGGAACAGGCACAGCAGGATCAGCACCAGTTCGGTGGCCAGATATCCCGTCACCTGCGAGGCCACCAGAATCCCGGCCAGCACCCCCAACAGTGTGCCCGCGGTGCGTTGCCAGGCACGTACCAGCAGCTCACCGCGGCTGTTGACGCTGATGAACACCACGAACGCCGTTATCACGGCCCAGTACCAGCGGTTCGGCGACACCAGCTGCCCCCCGACGATGGCCAGCGCCGCTGCCGCGGTCACCTGAACCGCCGTCCGCACCTCGGGGCGTCGGAGTCCGGTCTCGGAGTCCGACGGTTCGTCCTGCTCGTCGGTGTCCCGTTCGGTCTCGGCGCTCTCGGGCTGTTCGGAGGTCGACTCGTCCGCGGTGTAGTCACTGCCGAGCTCGGAGGTCGCCTCGGCCAGTTCGGCCATCGCCGATCCGAGTCTGCGCACCGTCATGGCCAGTTCGGCCGACCCCTGCCGTTCCAGCTCCTCGGCGACACGCTTGGCCGCTTTCCGGAACTCGGTGGGGTCCGTGCGCAGCACGTGCAGCAACGGCGTCAGTGCCGGAACGGCTCCGGAAGGGTGATCGATCGCTCTGGTCAGTGGTGTGAGCAGGTTCTCCGCGGCCAGCTCGACATTGAGCAGGCGTTGTCGAAGCCGGTTTCTGCCCACCTCGTCGATACCGTTCAGCTGCTCCACCGTGCCCTCGAGCATCAGCGCGGTTTCGTTCAGCCGGGTCGAGCGATTCTGCAGCTCGCGGCGCCGTTTCGTCGAGTCGGGGTGTTCGGCCAGATCGCGCACCGTGTGCAGCAGCGCGTGTACCTGCGCCCGCATGGTTCGCCTACCCCGTTCGAGAACCCCCTGCGGATCGTCACGCAGCACTACGAAGCGCAACAGGCAGGCCGCCAGCGCACCGCAAACCGCGGCCAGCCCCATCACCGGGATCTGAGAGAGGGTCGGCCGCAGGAACATCGCGAAGAAGTAGCCGAAGAACCCCACGAAGCCCAGTGCGAAGTACCGCACGCCGAAGCGGCGGACATAGGTGGCCGCGAAGATGACAACCAGAAAGATCAGCACCGTCAGGAACGGGACGTGCCGACTGGCGGTGGCGATGCCCAGGCTGATCGTGGCCGGGATCGGCATCAACAGCGTGGTGATCAGTCTGCCCCGCTCGGTGGGATCGTTGACCGCCACCGAGGACTGGATGGCCACGATCGCACCGATCAGCGCGCTGGGCAGCGCCAGCCCCAGCCACGCGAGCGTGGGCAGCATGACCAGCAGTGTCAGGGCGACCGAGGAGACCACCCGAACGGCGGTCCGGAACCTGCGCAGTGCGGGGTCCGAGGCGACGAAGCGATTCCACCACTCGCTCCACATGCGTGCCTCCGGCTGCCGTCACTGACCGACTTCTTCCCGTCGGATCGCGGTTGTCGATCGGGCCGGGGGCGAGATTACGCCCGCGGGCGGTTCGGGGCATCGCACACGCCGTGCCGGCCCGGGCAGGGGAGCGCCGGATCACACCCCGCCGCCGCGGTGGCGGCGTACGCTCTCCTCCACCAGATCCAGCACCGGGTCCATGTCGTCAGCGGGAAACCCCATGGCCAGGTGCGAGACGAGTCCTTCCAGCACCAGCTCCAGGTACGCGGTGAGCACGTCCACATCGACGTCGTCGCGCAGATTGCCCGAGCGGTGCTGCCGGTTGAGTCGTTCCCTGGTCGCGGCGGTGAGCTGTTCGGAGCGTTGTGCCCACCTGCCGCGGAACTCCTCGTCGGTCCGCAGCCTGCGGGACACCTCCAGCCGGGTGCCCAGCCAGTCCGCGCCGGGAACACTTCCGCTGCCGTGCGGATCGGAAAGCAGGTCGCGCATCACTTGCACCAGCCCCTGCTCGGCCACGACGTCGGCCATCCGGCCCGCGTCGTCCTCGGCCAGCGCCAGGAACAGCGACTCCTTGTCCTTGAAGTGGTGAAAGATCGCGCCGCGGGAGAGCCCGGTGGCTTCTTCGAGTCTGCGCACGGTCGCACCTTCGTAGCCGTACCTGGCGAAACAGGCACGGGCGCCGTCCAGAATCTGACGGCGTCGCGCCTGCAGGTGGTCCGAGCTCACGCGGGGCATGGACTGATCGTCGCAGCTCGCCGGTGTTCTCGCAATCCGTACGTACGTTTTGTGAACTCGCCTGCCCACGCTACGGCTTGCCTGCCCACGCGGCGGAACGCGGGGTTTCATAGCAGTCGCCGCTCGCGGACCGCAAGTGGTGCGTATCCCCTCGAGCGACGGTAATGTCAACGTGAACACCAGAACACAGGCGGTGATGGAACGTGGCCATGCCCATCGATCGGGATGATCCCGTCGACCCGGCGGTCCACGAGGTACCAAAGTCGCGCTTGCGGAGCCGTGCCGACGCGGAGGCTTACGTTGCCTCGGTGTGTTTCAAACACGGCCCACCCCGCTTGCTCGGCATCGAACTCGAATGGACCGTCCACCATGCCGAAAATCCCCGAAAGCCTCTGGAGCCCGAACGCCTCAGACAGGCACTCGGATCCCACACTCCCAGTTCACTGGCCCCGGAAAGCCCGAACGACGGACTGCCGAACGGATCGGCACTGACTCTCGAACCGGGCGGCCAGATCGAAATCTCCAGTGCCGCGCACGAATCGATGAGCGCACTGCTGGAATCACTGACAGGCGACATCGCCTACGTCCGCGAACTGTGCGCCCGCGCCGGCCTGGTGCTCGGCGCTCGCGGTATCGATCCCTGGCGCCCACCGCGTCGACTGCTCCCGGTGGCGCGTTACGCGGCCATGGAGCACGCGTTCGACCGCATCGGAAGTGGTGGCAAGCGGATGATGTGCAGCACAGCCGGCATTCAGGTGTGCCTGGACATCGGCGAGCGGGACCGCCTCGGAACGCGCTGGGCGGCGCTGCACGCCCTCGGCCCGGTCCTGACCGCGACGTTCGCCAATTCGTCCACCGTGCTGGGAGGCGACACCGGATGGGCCTCGGCCCGGGCACGGTCCCTGCTGCACACCGATCCACCCCGCACGCGCCCCGCGCCGATCACAGCGGATCCGGCCGCGGACTGGGCACGGCACGTGTTGGACGTTCCGGTGGTGTGCCTGCGACGCGACAACGGCGACTGGACAGCTCCGAACGGGATCAGCTTCGCCGAATGGATCGGTGGTTCACTCGAAGAGGCCCCCACACGTGACGACCTCGACTATCACCTGACCACCATGTTCTCCCCCGTACGTCCCCGCGGCTACTTCGAGGTGCGCTACATCGACGCGCAGGAGGGGGACGAGTGGATGCTGCCCGTCGCTGCTCTGATCGCCCTGTTCCGCAGCGAGACCGCCGTGGACAAGGTTATCGAGGAGACCGCCGCGGTCGCTGACAGCTGGGTGGACGCCGCGCGCCACGGACTCGCCGATCCCGAACTCGCCCGGGCGGCCGAGGCCGTTTTCGACCTGGCCTGTCGTTGTTTGGAAGCTCTTCCCGACAGTCCCGCCGGACTGGCCGAGCGGGTGGCCGAAACCGTACGACGGCGCCTCGAAACAGCCCGTGCGGCGAACGAGCCATCCACCACAGGAGGACGACGTGAGCACCATCGGCCCCGAATCGGCTGAACTTACCCCGGACGACCTCAAGAACCGCGTCGCCGTTGAGCTGGAGCGAACCAGGCAGCGCAGCATCGCCCTCACCGACGCGGTCGACGACGACGATCTCGTCGCGCAGCACTCCCCGCTGATGTCGCCACTGGTCTGGGACCTGGCCCACGTCGGCAGTCAGGAGGAGCTCTGGCTGGTGCGGGACGTCGGTGGCCGCTCCGCACTGCGACCGGACATCGACGATCTCTACGACGCCTTCCAGCACTCGCGGTGTGACCGCCCCGAACTGCCACTGCTCGGTCCCGACGAGTCACGCGACTACATCGCCACCGTCCGCGACAAGGCCCAGGACGTGCTGCACCGGGTGCGGCTGGACGGCAGGCCTCTGGTGGAGCGGGCCTTCGCGTTCGGAATGATCGTGCAGCACGAGCAGCAGCACGACGAGACCATGCTGGCCACTCACCAGTTACGACGCGGCGATCCCGTGCTGCACGCTCCGGATCCGCCCTCGGTGGCCGAAACCCCGCTGCCGTCGACGGAAGTGTTCGTCCCGGCGGGCACCTTCACGATGGGAACATCCAGCGAGCCCTGGGCACTGGACAACGAACGCCCCGCTCACCCCGTGCACGTGCCCGACTTCCGCATCGACGCCCACCCGGTCACCAACGCGGACTTCTTCCGCTTCATCGAAAGTGGCGGGTACCAGCACCCCCGCTGGTGGAGCGAGGAGGGGTGGCGACACCGCGAACACGCACGACTGAGCGCCCCGCTGTTCTGGCGGCGCAGCGGTGACACCTGGTGGCGCCGCAGGTTCGGCAGGATAGAACCGGTTCCCCCCGAGGAACCGGTGGTGCACGTCAGCTTTCACGAGGCGCAGGCCTACGCGAACTGGGCGGGCAAACGTCTTCCCACCGAAGCGGAATGGGAGAAGGCGGCGCGGTTCGACCCCACCACGGGGAGCTCCATGCGCTATCCGTGGGGCGACCGCGAACCCACTCCCGAACTGGCCAACCTCGGCCAGCGGCACCTGCGTCCCGCTCCGGCCGGTGCCTATGCCGCCGGACGCTCGCCGTGCGGCGCCGGACAGCTGATCGGTGACGTCTGGGAGTGGACGTCCTCCGATTTCGCCGCTTACCCGGGTTTCGAGGCCTTTCCCTACCGCGAGTACTCGGAAGTCTTCTTCGGTACCTCGCAGAAGGTGCTGCGGGGAGGATCGTTCGGCACCGACGCCGCGGCCTGCAGGGCCACCTTCCGCAACTGGGACTTCCCGGTTCGTCGGCAGATCTTCGCCGGATTCCGTTGTGCACGCACCCCATCGCGGGACGAACTCGACTGAGCGGACGTGGCCATGTGCAGACATGTCGGTTATCTGGGGCCGTCGGTGCGGTTGGACGAGCTGCTGCTGCGTCCGTCCCACTGCCTGCTCGAACAAACCTGGGCGCCGAACGACATGCGCCGAGGTGGGACGATCAACGTGGACGGTTTCGGCGTCGGCTGGTATGGCGCCGAACGCGTCGAGCCCAGCAGATACCGCGCGGCCGGGCCGATGTGGGCGGACGAGAACTTCGCCGCGCTGGCCCCCGAGGTGTCGGCGGACGCCCTCGTCGGCGCGATTCGTTCCGCCACCAGATCGACTTCGGCCGAGCGGACGGCCTGCGCCCCGTTCCAATCGGGGCGTTGGCTGTTCAGCCACAACGGATCCGTGCCCGGCTGGCCGGACTCGCTGGCCGAACTGGCCGAAAAGCTCGACCCGGTGCGGTTGCTGGCATCGGAAGCACCGGTGGACTCCGCGGCCGTCTGGGCGCTGTTGTCGCAACGGCTCTCCGATGGGCAAGCCCCCGCCGACGCGGTGCGCGACACGCTGGTCGAAGTGGTCCGTGCCGTTCCCGACGCACGGATGAACATGCTGTTGTCCGACGGGAATCTGTTGATCGCCACCACCTGGACGCACTCGCTGTCGGTGTGCCGGACCGACAGCGCGGTGGTCATCGCGTCCGAACCCTTCGAACTACCAGCCGCCGCACGGGGGCACCGCGGTGGTTCGGCCACGGCGGACTCGCCGTGGCACGCCGTGCCGGACGGCCACCTCGTCGTCGCCGACCGCGAGGAGACCAGTCTGACCCCGTTGCCGGACATCGAACTACGAGACAACCCGACCTCCGAGAGCAGGTAACCGGATGCGCCCCGTCGAACTGATCAACCACCGTTCCGAGGCCGACGTGGCGCGTGAACTACGCGCCGACGCCAGGGGCGGACTCACCGCCGAGCCGAAACGCCTGCCACCCAAGTGGTTCTACGACGCCCACGGCAGTGAGCTCTTCGAGCGCATCACCGAACTTCCCGAGTACTACCAGACCAGGGCCGAGTACGAGATTCTCGAGACACACGCACTGGACATCGTGGAGCGCACGGGCTTGGACACGCTCGTCGAGCTCGGTTCCGGATCCTCCTACAAGACCAGACTGCTGCTCGACGCGATGCGCAAGAACGAGACGCTGCGTCGCTTCGTTCCACTCGACGTGTCGGCCTCCGCCCTGCGTGGCGCGCTCGAAGCCATCGCGGCGGACTACCCGGAACCGGCGCTGTACGGGATCGTGGGGGACTTCGACACCGCACTGGCCGCACTGCCCGAGGAGGGGACGCGGTTGGTGGCGTTGCTCGGCGGGACGATCGGCAACATGCGTCACCACCAGCGGGTGCGATTCCTGCGCACCGTTCGGGAGGCGTTGTCGACGGGGGAGTGGCTGTTGCTCGGCACCGATCTCGTCAAGGACCCCGCACGGTTGCGGCGTGCCTACGACGACAGCGCCGGAATCACCGCCGAGTTCAACCGCAACGTGTTGCGCGTGCTCAATCGTGAGCTCGACGCGGACTTCCCGGTGAACGAGTTCGAGCACCTCGCCGACTGGAACGAGGAACGGGAACGGATCGAGATCGGACTGCGCGCTCCCCGCCCCATGCGGGTGCGGCTGGCCGAACTGGATTCCACGATCGAGCTGGCCGCCGGTGAAGTGCTCGAGACCGAGATCTCGGCGAAGTTCCGGAGGGAACGTGTCGACTCCGAACTGGCCGAAGCGGGGTTCGAACCGGTCGAGTGGTGGACCGATCGGGCCGGGGACTTCGCGGTGTCGTTGGCCCGCGTCCGTTGAGGACGTCGTCCTCGCGGGTCCCGTGCTCTCATATCGTGATCGAGCACGATTTCACTCGGCCGGTCGGTCCGGTGCGTCGGAACCGTGTGACAGACCGGGAACGATAGTCGTTGCCGCTTCCCGCGGTGACGCGGTGAGCATCAGGCACGGCAGACATGGCATGCCCGCCGGTCGGTCCGCCGTCTCGGCCACCGTGTCCGGGATGCGCAGTCCACAGTGGGTTGCCCAGTGCTCCGGGAGCTCGCCGTGCTCCGTCGCGTCATCGTCGTCGAGGGTGCAGAGATGGACCTGTCGCTGCGATTCACCAACGAGCCCCGCCCGGTACCGGACGGCTATCGTTCTGCTCATGCGGTCGCTCCGACGCGTTCCTTGGCCACGTCCATGCACGCGTCGCAGGTGGGCCACAGCCAGTTGAGCTCGTTCGAGGCAGCCGCCACGACCCGCTTTCCGCACAACGTGTCGAGCCTTTCCCCCTCGTCGTGCTGCTTACCCCCGGGGAGCGGACCGGCGATGGCGTGCCGTTGTTTCTCGGCGGGTTGCCAGTGATGTTTGAGTTCACTTGTCATGATCACACCTCCATGACGGGAGACGCACGAGCCCGTTGACGGTGATGCGCGCGGACGTATTCTGTGACCGTTTTCACCCGTCGGAATGAGTCGGGATTCCGAAGACGGAAACTCCCCGTGTGATCCTAATCCTTCTCGAAAGAACTCGGCGCCGTGGTCCCGTCCGAACGGGACCACGGCGCCGAGGACGAACTCCGCGACCTGTCAGGAATTGACCATGTTCCGCAGGACGTACTGCAGAATACCGCCGTTCCGGTAGTAGTCGGCCTCACCCGGAGTGTCGATGCGAACGTCCGCGTCGAACTCCACGGTGGAGCCGTCCTCCTTGGTGGCGGTCACCTTCACCGTGGACGGGATCTCACCGTTGTTGAAGGCGGTGATCCCGTTGATGTCGTAGTGCTCCGTTCCGTCCAGTCCCAGGGACCTGGCGGTGCTTCCCGCCGGGAACTGCAGTGGGACGACTCCCATGCCGATCAGGTTCGAACGGTGGATGCGTTCGAACGATTCGGCGATCACCGCGCGCACACCGAGCAGCGCGGTGCCCTTCGCGGCCCAGTCCCGTGACGAGCCGGAGCCGTACTCCTTGCCCGCCAGGACCACCAGCGGCGTGTTCTCGGCGGCGTAGTTCTGCGCCGCGTCGTAGATGAACGCCTGCGGAGCGCCGGGCTGGGTGAAGTCGCGCGTGTAGCCGCCCTGCACGTCGTCGAGCAGCAGGTTGCGCAGCCGGATGTTGGCGAACGTGCCCCGGATCATCACCTCGTGGTTGCCCCTGCGGGAACCGTAGGAGTTGAAGTCCTTGCGCTCGATGCCGTGCTCGCGCAGGTACTGCCCGGCCGGGGAGTCGGGCTTGATGGCGCCCGCCGGCGAGATGTGGTCGGTGGTGACCGAGTCGCCGAGCAGGGCCAGCACCCTCGCACCGGAGATGTCGGTGACCGGTTCCGGCTCAGCACCCATGCCCTCGAAGTAGGGGGGCTTGCGCACGTAGGTGGAGTCCTGGTCCCACTCGAAGGTCTCGCCCTCGGGGGTGGGCAGCTCCCGCCAGCGCTGGTCGCCCGCGAACACGTCGGAGTAGTCGTTGGTGAACATCTCCTGCGTGATCGCCGAGTCGATGGTGCTCTGGATCTCCTGCGGGCTGGGCCAGATGTCGTTCAGGTAGACCGGCTCGCCCGCGGTGTCGTGCCCCAGCGGATCGTTGGCGAAGTCGAAGTCCATCGAGCCCGCGAGCGCGTAGGCGATCACCAGCGGCGGCGAGGCCAGGTAGTTCATCTTGACGTCCGGGTTGATCCGGCCCTCGAAGTTGCGGTTGCCGGACAGCACCGAGACCACCGAGAGGTCGTTGTCCTGCACCGCCTGCGAGATCTCGGTGGGCAGCGGCCCGGAGTTGCCGATACAGGTGGTGCAGCCGTAGCCCACCAGGTGGTAGCCCAGCTTCTCCAGGTAGGGCCACAGGCCGGCCTTCTCGTAGTAGTCGGTGACCACCTGGGAGCCGGGGGCCATCGAGGTCTTGACCCACGGCTTGGTCTGCAGCCCCTTGTCCACCGCGTTGCGGGCGAGCAGCGCCGCGCCCAGCATCACCGATGGGTTGGAGGTGTTGGTGCAGGAGGTGATGGAGGCGATCACCACGGCGCCGTGGTCGAGCTCGAACTCGCCCTTCTCCTCCGAGGTGACCTTGACGGGGTTGGAGGCCCGGCCGTCGGAGCCGTCGGCGGCCGAGAACAGCTTGGGCTTGTCGCCCTCGTCGTGGTGGGTCACGGCGGGGGAGTCGCTGGCGGGGAAGGACTCCTCGCCGGCCTCGTCCAGCGCGGTGTCGTCCGAGCTGACCTGCACGTAGTCACGGAGCGAGCCGCGGAAGGAGCTCTTGGACTCGGAGATCGCGATCCGGTCCTGCGGACGTTTCGGACCGGCGATCGAGGGAACCACGGTGGAAAGGTCGAGTTCCAGGTACTCGGAGTACTCGGGCTCGTGGTTCGGGTCGTGCCACAGTCCCTGCTCCTTGGCGTAGCTTTCCACCAGGTCCAGCTGGTCCTGCGGACGGCCGGTGAGCTTGAGGTAGCGCAGCGTCTCCTCGTCGATCGGGAAGATCGCCGCGGTGGAGCCGAACTCGGGGCTCATGTTGCCGATCGTGGCGCGGTTGGCCAGCGGGACGGAGGCGACCCCGGAGCCGTAGAACTCGACGAACTTGCCGACCACACCGTGCTTACGCAGCATCTCGGTGATCGTCAGCACCACGTCGGTGGCGGTGGCGCCCGGCGGGATGTCGCCGGTGAGCTTGAAGCCGACCACCTTGGGGATGAGCATCGACACCGGCTGTCCCAGCATCGCCGCCTCGGCCTCGATGCCGCCGACGCCCCAGCCGAGCACACCCAGACCGTTGACCATCGTCGTGTGCGAGTCGGTGCCCACACAGGTGTCCGGGTAGGCCTGGCCGTTGCGGGCCATCACACCGCGCGCCAGGTGCTCGATGTTGACCTGGTGCACGATGCCGGTTCCGGGGGGAACGACCTTGAACTCGTCGAAGGCGTTCTGCCCCCAGCGCAGGAACTGGTAGCGCTCCTTGTTCCGGCCGTATTCGAACTCGACGTTGCGTTCGAAAGCGTCCGGCTTGCCGAAGACGTCGATGACCACGGAGTGGTCGATGACCAGCTCGGCGGGGGCGAGTGGATTCACCGCGGACGCCTGGCCGCCCAGCTCCACGACGGCCTCACGCATGGTGGCGAGGTCGACCACGCAGGGGACTCCGGTGAAGTCCTGCATGATCACCCTGCCGGGGGTGAACTGGATCTCGGTGTCCGGTTCGGCGGTGGGGTCCCAGTTGCCGAGTGCGCGTACGTGTTCGGCGGTGATGTTGACACCGTCCTCGGTACGCAGCAGGTTCTCCAGCAGGATCTTGAGGCTGTACGGCAGCCGCTGCGCGCCGTCGACCGCGTCGAGTCGGAACACCTCGTACGAGGAGTCGCCGACACGCAACGTGTCACGGGCGCCGAAGCTGTCCTTGCTCGCAGGTGCGGTCACGTTCCACTCCATCTCGTGACGGGCGTGCGCAAGTTCGGGAACGGCACGGGTCCGGGGAAGTCTCGCGCACTTCGGTGTTCCGTGCGCGCGGACCCTTGCTTCAGCTTAAACAGTACGCTTGTCCTGTATTCGTGCTCAAGGCAGGGTCAGGCGAAATCGAGCCCGAAATATGCCCGTGCGCGTAATCCCGCGGTTTTTGCCCGGGCCAGTGGTGCGGTCGGCGAATCCCTTCGAGGTGTCCGGCGCGTTCGCGTCCGCCTCGAGGGCGTTCGGCCTCAGGAGTCGTCCTCCTTCTCGTCCTCGGTGCTGGGCAGTTCCGCGAGCTGGGCGCGCAACCTGCGGGACCACTCCAGGTCCCGGGCGAACGTCGCGTCGTAGTGGTCGACACCGTGAGGTGAATTCATATGGTCACTATTTCGATTCGTTTCGTGGCTGCTTTCGCTCTTGTGGCGGTGTGCCGCAGCTGTCCTTCTGACGCTACGTACACGTAGTGCCGGGTCGAGGTTACCGGCGCGGACTGGTGGGTAGACACCTGACGTGCGAATACTCATGGATGCGGTGTCGTACGAAGGATCTTTGCCGGCCGGGCGGCCACGGGACGGCCAACAGTGTTCCTCTTGCGCGTGCCGCGTTCGTCCGACGCCGTGGTGATCCGTGACGGCATCGACCTCTCGATGACGGAAGGTGGGTCGACAATGAAGGCGGTCGTTTATCAGGAACCCTTCTCGGTGGAGATATCCGAGGTGGCTGATCCCCGCATCGAACACCCCAATGACGTGCTCGTAAGAGTGACCTCCACCGCTATCTGCGGTTCGGACCTGCACATGTACGAGGGCCGCACCGCGGCCGAACCAGGCATCGTGTTCGGTCACGAGAACATGGGAATCATCGAGGACATCGGCAGCGGCGTCACCTCCCTGCTGCGTGGTGACCGCGTGGTCATGCCGTTCAACGTCGCCTGCGGATTCTGCCGAAACTGCATGGAGGGCAACACGGCGTTCTGCCTCACGGTCAACCCCGGTTTCGCCGGCGGCGCCTACGGCTACGTGGCGATGGGGCCCTACACCGGCGGGCAGGCCGAGTACCTGCGCGTCCCGTTCGCCGACTTCAACTGTCTGAAACTGCCCGCCAACGGGGAACACGAGACCGACTTCGTGCTGTTGGCCGACATCTTCCCGACCGGTTATCACGGCTGCGAACTGGCACAGGTCAGTCCCGGGGACAGCGTGGCGGTCTACGGTGCGGGACCCGTGGGGCTGATGGCTGCCTACTCGGCCCTGCTGCGCGGCGCTTCCCGCGTGTTCGTGGTCGACCGCGTTCCCGAACGGCTCACCAAGGCCACCGAGATCGGTGCGATACCGGTGGACTTCAGCCGCGGTGATCCGGTCGAACTGATCAAGGACCAGACCGAGGGGGCCGGAGCCGACAAGGGAGTGGACGCCGTCGGCTATCAGGCACAGGTCGCCGACGCCTCCAGGGAGGAGCCCGCGACGGTGCTCAACTCGTTGATCGAGAGCGTCCGTCCGACGGGGCGGCTCGGTGTCCCCGGCCTCTACGTTCCGTCCGATCCCGGTGGCCCGACCGAGAACGCCAAGCACGGCATGCTCTCGGTCGAGATAGGTCGCATGTTCGAGAAGGGGCAGGTCATGGGGACCGGGCAGTGCAACGTCAAACGTTACAACCGTCAGTTGCGGGACTTGATCATCGCCGAGCGGGCGAAGCCCAGCTTCGTGGTCTCCCACGAGCTGTCGCTCTGGGAGGCTCCCGGGGCCTACACCAAGTTCGACCAGCGCGTCGAGGGCTACACCAAGGTCGTGCTGCACCCCTGAGTGACGCTCGCCCGTGACCCGTGTCGGGCCATCGCGCTCGGCACGGGTCCGTTTCATGTCCGAGGGGTGAGTCTTCGACGAGTTCGCGTGGACCTCGCCCGGCCGGCCCGCCGTGGGCGGCCGGGGCGTCCTGACGGCGCCGACCCGATGATTCCTACCGCGAAATCGTGTCGAAAACCGCGTTTGGCACCACACGTCGTGGCGATTTCGCGAGAATTCGACGGGGGCGCGGTAGGGGAGCGTTCCCGTCGGTAAGGCGACACCAGGAGAATCCACGTTGGACAACATCGGTGACTGGACCGAGGGCCGGCTACACTGGCACGCCTACGTCGAAGCGGACGGTTCCGCCGCTGAGCGCAGCGATCGGACGAAGCGGTTGTCACGCAGTCCGGATCGCGTGCTGCACACCCCCGACGACGCCGCCGAGTGGCTGGCCGAGATGACCCGCGAACACGCTCAGCGGCGCCGAATACGGCTGCTCGGTGAACGCGCCTGGGCCGAACTCGCGGACGAGGACCAGCTCAGCCGTGACCTCGAGCGAGACCTGGAATTGCTCTGCCACGGCCATTCGCTCTACACCGACGTGCCGCGTGAGACCGATCGGCTGCGGCTGCACGTCGAGGCGGTCGACAGCAGCGAGTGTCGTCTCACGTGCCGGTAGTCCCGGGGCGGAGGCAGCGAGCGGTCTCGGCAACCCGCTCGAGAAGCTCGATAGGATCTCTGTCCGAACCGGCACGAGCCGCTTGGGAGGACATCATCGACGGGCAGCACCCCGAGAGCGACATCGGTGACGATCCCGATCTGTCCAGGCCGAACCTGGCACGGATGTACGACTACTTTCTCGGCGGATCAGTCAATTTCGAGATCGACCGGCGGGTCGCCGACCAGGCAGCCGAACGCGCGCCCGCCTCGGTTACCTTCGCCGTCGAGAACCGGGCTTTCCTGCGGCGAGTGGTGCGCTATCTGCTCGACGCCGGGATCGACCAGTTCCTCGATCTGGGATCCGGCGTTCCCACGGCCGGCAACGTCCACGAGATAGCGCACGAGCGGGCGCCGTGGGCACGAGTGGCTTACGTGGATCACGAGCCGGTTGCCGTGGCGCATGCCCGACGACTGCTGCGTGACTCGCCCAACGTCACGATCACCAGGGCGGACGCGCGTGACACCGCGACCGTGCTGCACGCGCCCGGGATAGCCGGGTTGCTCGACTTCGACCGTCCGGTGGCGGTGCTCGCGGTGGCGTTGCTGCACGCCATTCCCGACCACGACGATCCCGGAGCCATGCTGGCCGCCTACCGTGACGCCTGCTGCACGGGCAGCGCCGTGGCCGTGTCCCATCTCTCCGGGACGGCGTTCACGTCCGACGAGCAACAGGCCGTGCGCGAACTGCTCGAGGCCACCCCCACTCCGGTCACCTTTCGTGATCAGGATGAGATCGGTCGGTTGCTGACCGGATACCGACTCGCCGACCCCGGGCTGGTCCTGCTGCCCGAATGGCGCTCCAACGACGAGAGTCCACCGCGCCGCCCCGCGGCTCACGCCAACGGGTACGCGGCGGTCGGCTGGTGCTGATGCGGGGCGAGTGCGCGGCAGCACCGCGAGTGCGGCGATGAACGCGAGACGGTTACGTGGCCTCGGTCTCGCCTTCGCGGTCGCTTCGGCGTTGTTCTTCGGCGGTTCGGGGCCGTTCGCGAAACCGTTGCTGGTAGCGGGACTCGGTTCGCTTCAGGTCACGTGGTTGCGACTCGCGGGAGCGGCGCTTTTGATGTCGCCGCTGCTGTTCCGGTACCGCTCGGCGGTACGTTCCGCTCCCGTGGCGGTCGTGGGCTACGGACTGTTCGCGGTCGCCGGTGTGCAGGCCTGCTACTTCGGAGCCATCGCCACCATCCCGGTGGGGGTGGCACTGCTGATCGAATTCCTCGGCCCCGTCCTGGTGCTGGTGTGGGCTCGTTTCGTGCTGCGGCGCCCCGTCACTCCGATGGCGGTGATCGGTGTGGTGCTGGCAGTGACGGGATTGGCATTCGTGGTGCGCGTCTGGGCGGGTGTCGCGCTGCATCCCGTCGGGTTGCTGCTGGGGCTGGGAGCAGCGGCGTGCCAGGCCGCGTATTTCCTGCTCTCCGAGAGCACCGCCTCGGTCAGACCCAGCGCGCTGGCGGCGTGCGGGCTCCTCGTCGGCGCTGTCGTCATGACCGTGCCGGCCCGGCCGTGGCGCATGGACTGGTCGGTGTTGGCCTCGCGGGTCGAGCTGGCCGGGCACGAGCTGCCCGCGGCGTTCGCGGTGGTTTGGATCGTGCTCGTCAGCACGGTGTTCGCCTACCTCACCGGCATCGTGGCGGTGCGGGGACTGTCCGCGCCGATCGCGGGTGGAGTGGCCTATCTGGAACCGGTGGTGGCCACGGTGCTCGCCTGGTGGTTGCTGCACGAGACCCTGCTGCCCGTCCAGCTGTTCGGCGGTGTGCTGGTGCTGCTCGGAGCGTTCCTGGCGCAGTGGGGCGCACCTCGTCGCCCCGTGGACTCCGCCGGTGCGACAACGGAGGAACCCCTGTCGGGCGGGCGGAGGTGAACGGTTTCGGGAACACGGTCGCGCGCTCGCACCCAGTAGAGCGGTTCGAAAGCGGTGTGACAGTCACCGAGCGAGATCCGGCGCCCGGACGAGGGGAAGTAGTGCTCGGTGAACAGTCCGTAGACGGTGAAGTCGTCACCGTCGACGACCGGACCGTTGTCGGCCGTGTTGGTGTTCCAACCGACACCGCTGCCGTGATCGGCCCGCCACAGCCACAGGTGATCGGCTATGACGTCGGAACCCGTTCTCCCGACTCGGCCCGTTGGAGTTCTCCCGCACCTTACGGATACTCCCTCAAGGAGTTCGGGATCCACCGGAGCTGACAGCTGTCCTCCGACCGGTTCCCGCCGCGGTGTGGCCGAGTACCGAGCCTCCCCGGTACTGGGCGCCACCTTCCGTCACGCCGTGGGCGCCACCGCGGAGCGTGCCGGGTCACCACGACACGCGTCGAGGTAACGACGGACGATCAGTCCTGCCACCTCGGAGTGGCCTCCCAGCGGTTCGGCCACTGCCTTCGAGGGCATCTCCCGCAGCCAGCGGTGGAACAGTCCGGGAGCCAGCAGATAGGGCGCGACGAACTCCCCGCCGTCTCCGCGCACGCAGACCTCGGAGGTGCGTGGTCGTGCCGAGGTGATGTAGGTCGCCGTTAGTGGTTCGCCGCCGGGCCGAACCAGCTCTCCGAGCAGGCCCGCGGCACGATCCACATCGCCGAGCGCGTGCTCGTCGGAGGAACCCGCCGCGGCGAACACCACCGGCTCGCCGGGGCGCCAACCGGCCTCCCGCAATCTGTGCAGCATCACCCGCGCCAACTCCGGTGCCGGGCCCACCGGCTCGGTCACCCGCACCTCGGCGTCGTGCCCGCTGTCGGCGAGCTGGCCGGGAAGATCGGTACGCACGTGATAACCGGAGGCCAGAAAGGCGGGAACGGCCACGACCCGCCCGATGACTCCCCGCAGCGCTTCGGCCACCGTGGGGCCGACCACGTCCACATTGGCGGTGCGTACCGGCACGCCCAGCCGGTCCCCGGCGGTGTGGGCCAGCTGTCGGATCACCCGCCCACCCCGCGGGTCTCGGGTGCCGTGGGCCACCAGCAACAGGGTGGCGCTGCTCTCCGAGGTGCCGTTTCCGGCTTCCGGGAACTCGTACGGGCCGGTCAACTGGTGCCCACCTCGACGACACCGGCGCGGCAACGCACGGGGTAGATCGGCAGCCTGGTTTCCGGCTCGTCGAGACACTTCCCACTGCGCAGCGAGAAGACCTGTTTGTGCATCGGGGAGGACACGGTCGGTTCCCCACGGCGGTCCCCGACGATGCCGCGGCTGATCACACCGGCACCGCTGAAGGGATCCACGTTGCCCAGTGCGAAAAGTTCGTCGTCCCCGGTGCGGAACAGCGCCACGGTGTGTCCCCGCACGAGTGCCGCCACTCCGAAATCGGTGGGAACGTCGGGTTCTCGACAGACAGCATGCCACCTCATGCCGAAACCTCCTCGGTGACTTGGTCCTGTCCGGGTTGGGCGACCGGCATCGGAAGATCGATCGGTTCGGGGCGGATCTGGCCGCGTTCCTCGGTGAAACTGATAGTGGGGTCGGGCGAGTCCGGTGCGTTGACGAAGGACACGAACCGCGAGAGCTTCTCGGAGTCGTCGAGCACCGCCCGCCACTCGTCGGTGTAGTTCTCGGTGTGACGGGACATGGCCGCCTCGAGCTCGGCGGCGATCCCCAGGCTGTCCTCGACCACCACCTCGCGTACGTGTTCCAGCCCGCTGTCGAACGACTCGATCCAGCCCGCCGTCCGCTGCAGACGTTCGGCCGTGCGGATGTAGAACATCAGGAATCGGTCGATCAGGCGGATCAGTTCCTCGTCGGTCAGGTCCGAGGCCAGCAGCTCGGCGTGCCTCGGACTGAAACCACCGTTACCGCCCACGTAGAGGTTCCAGCCGCGTTCCGTGGCGATGACCCCGAAGTCCTTCGACCTGGCCTCGGCGCACTCCCGCGCACAACCGGACACCCCGGCCTTGATCTTGTGGGGAGCTCGTAGCCCCCGGTAGCGCGTCTCCAACCGGATCGCCATGGTCACCGAGTCCTGCACGCCGTAACGACACCAGTCGGTGCCCACGCAGGATTTGACGGTTCGCAGGGCCTTGCCGTAGGCATGGCCCGATTCGAACCCGGCGTCCACCAGCCTGCGCCATATCTCGGGAAGGTGCTCCACCCTCGCCCCGAACATGTCGATCCGCTGACCACCGGTGATCTTGGTGTAGAGACCGAACTCGGTGGCCACCTGCCCCAGCGTGATGAGCTTGTCCGGTGTGATCTCGCCGCCCGGCACGCGGGGCACCACGGAATACGTGCCGTTGCGCTGCATGTTGGCGAGGAATCGGTCGTTGGTGTCCTGCAGTCCCGCCTGCTCGTCGTCGAGGATGTGCGAATTCACCGAGCTGGCTAGAACGGAGGCCACCGCCGGTTTGCAGATGTCACACCCCCGCCCGGCGCCGTACTCGGCTATCAAACGGGAGAATGTCGTGATCCCGGTCGCTCGTACGATCTCGAACAGCTCCGACCTGGACTGCGAGAAGTGTTCGCACAGCGCGTCCGAAGTCGCCACTCCCGCTTCGTCCAACAGGTTCTTCAACATCGGAACACAGGATCCGCAACCGGTGCCCGCCTTGGTGCACGACTTGACACCGGCCACGTCCTCGGCCGCTCCCGACGCTATGACCTGGGTGATGTCCGTCTTGCGCACGTTGTGGCAGGAGCACACCGTCGCCTCGTCCGGAAGCACGCCGGTACTCGGGCCACCGGCCTGCGTCGCGGGTAACATCAGCTGTTCGGGCGGGCCGGGCAGTGCGGTTCCCGTCAACGGCCGCAGCGTGTCGTAGGCACTCGCGTCGCCGACCAGCACACCGCCGAGCAGCGTGCTCGCGTCGTCGTCCAGCACGAGCTTGGCGTAGGTGCCTTCGGCGTTGTTGGCGTAGACGACTTCCAGGGCCCCCTCGGAAGTGCCGTGCGCGTCACCGAAGCTGGCCACATCGACCCCGACGAGTTTCAGCTTGGTCGCGCCGTCGGCGCCCGGGAACTCGGCGTTGCCGCGTTCGGTGAGTTGGTCGGCCACCGCCGCGGCCATTCGGTAGCCGGGAGCGACCAAGCCGTGGCACTGTCCCCGTACCGCCGCGCACTCGCCGATCGCCCAGACACGCGGATCCTCGGTTCGGCAGTTGCCGTCGACCAGAAAACCACCGCGCTCCCCGCGCGGCAGTCCCGCTGGTTCGGCGAGCTCGTCGCGAGGTCGGATTCCGGCCGAGAACACCAGCAGCCCCGTCTCGATCTCGGTTCCGTCGGTCAGCGTCACCGAGCCGAGTCCCCCGTGCTCTCCGGCGTGGGCACCGGAGGTGGCCACCCCGGTGTGTACTTCGAGTCCCAGATCGCCGACGAGACGTGCCAGCACGGCTCCACCGCCCTCGTCGACCTGCACCGGCATGAGCCGTGGCGCCACCTCGACCACATGGGCACGCATCCCGAGAGCCCGGAGGGCGTCGGCGGCCTCCAGCCCGAGCAGCCCGCCTCCGACCACCACGCCGTCGGTGCCGGGGACAGCCGCCGAGCGGATGCCGTCGAGATCCTCCAGCGTGCGGTACACGTGGCAGCCCTCGAGCTCGGCGCCCGGAACCGGTGGTACGAACGGGCGCGATCCGGTTGCCAGCACCAGCGCGTCGTAGTGCAGCGTCTCACCGTTCGTGGTGGAGACCGTTCGGGTGACGCGGTCGATGTCGGTGGCGCCCACTCCGGTGCGCAGCTCCACCCGTGGATCCTCCCGAGTCCCGGAGGTGAGCAGGCTCAGCTCCTCGGCGGTGGACTCGGTCATGTAGGAGGACAGGCCCACCCGGTCGTAGGCGGCGTACGGTTCCTCACCGAGCACCACGATTCGCCAGTTCTCCGCCGAGTCACGTTCGCGGATCTCCTCGACCAGCCGGTTTCCGACCATGCCGTGTCCGATGATGACGAGTGTCTTGTTCACGCCGCACCCTCCTGTTCCGGGGAGTCGATTCCGCTCGGGACGCGTTCGGTGGTCGACGCGACCAGTGAGCCGCACAGTTCGCGGACGGCGCCGATACAGCTTCCGCATCCGGTGGTGGCACGCGTGGCCGCGGCGAGAGCGGCCACATCACGCGCTCCGTCGTGGTAGGCCGCTGTCAGCGTCGAGCGGGATACGTTGTTGCAGTGGCACAGCACCGGATCGGCCGGTACACCGCCCGCTGTTCCGAATCCGGTGGGCAGGTCGAGCAGCGTCGCCAGCCGGTCGGAGGGGACCGGCATGCCGGTGTCGTGCAGCTGGCTGAGCGTGGCGATCGCTTCCGGCAGACCGAGCAGCATGGCCGCCACCAGTCGGTCCTCGCGTAGTGCCAGCCGCGCGTAACGCCGTCGTTTCGGATCGTTGAACGTGACGTGTTCGACCTCGTGGCTCTTTCCGGTGAGCACTTCCGGAGGCCCGATCGAGGCGAGTTCGAGCCCTGCCCCCCGAGCACGCACGACCCCGCCGGATTCGCGGGGCCTTCCCGAAGTCCCGCTGCTACCCGAAAGCAGGGTTGCCGCCAGCGTCTCGGCCTGTTCCCACGAGTCGCTCAGCGAATCGTCGAATCCCCTCGGGGGCGCGGCACACCCTCCCAGCGCGTGAATACGTGGGTCGCTGCTTCGCAGTTCACCGTCGACCGCGACACCCCGGGAGAGTCGCAGTCCGGTATCACCTGCCAGCGCCGTGTCAGGTAGCGTTCCCGCGCGCAGTACCAGCGCGTCGGTGGAAACCGCGGCGCCCGACGACAGCACCAGTTTGCCCGGCAGCAGCTCGGTCGCGGTCTCGTTCGACAGGACGGTCACTCCGTTGTCGAGCAGTGTCCTGGCGACGATGTCCGCCGCGGCCCGATCCAGCAGTCGCGGCATCAGCCGCGCACCACGGTGCAGCAGTGAGACCTCGTATCCGGCCGTGGCCAGCGCGTGTGCTGTCTCAACCCCGTCCAACCCGCCGCCGAGCACGGTGACAGAGGCGTCGGCCGCCAGCTGACCGCGCATACGACCGCACTCGTTCGGATGGCGCAGCGGCCAGATCCCCTCCGCCGGTGAGCCGTTGTCCGAGACTCCCGGCAGGTTCGGTACGACGGTGCGAGTTCCGGTGGCCAGCACCAGGGCGTCGTAGCCGTACGTCTCACCGTGTTCGGTACGTACCCGTCTCCGGGCCCGGTCGATACTCGCGATCCGAGTGTTCCGGTGAACCCGCACGGGGGAGGGGTGTTCCGGTAGTGCCGCGAGCTCCGGGGCGAGCCCGTTGGCCAGGACGGTGGGCAGCAGCGCGGGATTGTGGGGGCCCCGCTCGGCGGCGTCGAGCACGGTGACGCTTCCCGGGTATCCCTGTTCCGTCAGTCGTTCGACCAACCGGTGTGCGGCGGGACAGTGCCCGATGATCACGAGTCGTGTCATGCGCTCGGCTCCTCGGCGCTCGAGATCGAGACGGCCGCGACCTTGAACTCGGGAATCCCACTGCGGGGATCGAGCACGGGGTTGGTGAGCAGATTCGCGCAGCCGGCCCCGGCGTAGTGGATCGGAAGGAAGAGCGTGTCCGGCCGGATCGAGCCGTCGAGCCTCGCCCGTGCGAGCGTCGCACCACGGGCGGAACTCACCCGTGCCAGCTGCCCCTCGTGCACGCCCCTGCGTGCCGCGGTGTCCGGGTGCAGCCGTACGAACGATTCCGGTTCGGCCGTGGCGAGTTCGTCGACGCGCCGGGTCTGCTCACCCGTCTGGTAGTGCCCCGAGATCCTGCCGGTAGTGGCCACCAGTGGGTACTCGTGATTCGTGTCCTCAGCGGGGCCGTGCCAATCGACCGCCGCGAAGCGGGCTCTGCCGTCGGAGTGGGCGAACGACTCCAGGAACAGGCGAGGAGTTCCCGGATGCGGGGTCGGGACCCGCTCGTCCGGCGTCGTCGGGCACGGCCAGTGCAGTGCCTGGCCGGAGTCGAGACGCTCGTAGTCGATCCCCGAGTAGTCCGCGGGACCACCGGCCGAGGCGCGTGCCAGTTCGTCGAAGACCGTGCTCGGTCGTGTCGGGAACCGGCTCTCCGGTTGCCCCAGGCGAGTCGCCAGTCCCCGCAGTACGTCCAAATCGGACCTGGCGCTTCCCGGGGGCGGCAGCAACGCCCGTCGGCGCAGCACCCTCCCCTCCAGGTTGGTCATGGTGCCCTCTTCCTCGGCCCACTGCGTGACCGGCAGCACCACATCGGCCATCCGCGTGGTCTCGGAGGGAAGGAAGTCGGCGACCACCAGCAGGTCCAGTTTCGACAACTGCGCCCGTGCCAGCCCGGCGTGGGGGGCAGACAGCACCGGATTGGCGCCGAACACGAGCAGCGCCCGGATACCTTCCGGGGTTCCCGCCGACTCCAGCAACCGAGTGGCCGGCAGGCCGGGACCCGGCAGGGTTTTCTCGGCGACCCCCCACACCTCGGCGACATGTGCACGTGCGGCCGGGTCGGTGATGGAACGGTAGCCGGGCAGCTGGTCGGCTTTCTGCCCGTGCTCCCGGCCGCCCTGGCCGTTTCCCTGCCCGGTCAGGCAGCCGTACCCGCTGCCCCTCGTGCCGGGGAGACCCAGCACGAGGGCCAGGTTGATGAACCCGGACACGGTGTCGGCGCCGTCACCGTGCTGTTCGGCGCCCCTGCCGGTGAGCACGTAGGAACTCCGTGCTCGGGCCAGCATCCGCACCGCTTGCCGCTGTGCCGAGACGGGCACTCCCGTAACCCGCTCGACCCGTTCCGGCCACCAGGTCACCGCTCGGGCCCAGGTCCGCTCGAATCCGGTGGTGCGTCGTGCCGTGTACTCCGAGTCGTGCCACCCCTCGGTCACCGCGATGTGCAGCAGTCCCAGCGCGAGCGCCAGGTCGGTGCCGGGGCGCGGCCGCAGATGCAGTTCGGCACGTTCCGCCGTGGCGCTGCGGCGTGGATCGACGACCACCAGCCGGGCCCCTTCGAGGTGCTGCATCAGTGGCGGCATCGTCTCGGCCGGATTGCCACCCGCGAGCAGGATCACCTCGGCGTCGCCGAGGTCGGTGACGGGAAACGGCAGGCCGCGGTCCATCCCGAAGGCCGCGTTGCCAGCGGTCGCCGCGGCGGCCATGCAGAATCGCCCGTTGTAGTCGATACGGCTGCTTCCCAGCGCCACCCGGGCGAACTTTCCCAGTGCGTAGGCCTTTTCGTTGGTCAAACCGCCGCCGCCGAAAATCCCTACGGCGTCCGGGCCGGACTCGGCGATGATCTCCTCGAGGTGGGTCGCGATCCGGTCCAGTGCCTCCTCCCAGCCCGCCGGAGCGAGCTCACCCCGCCCGACACGCAGCTGCGGCTCGGACAGGCGGTCGGTGCTTCCCAGGACCTCGGGGGCGGTCCACCCCTTGCGGCACAGCCCACCGCGGTTGACCGGAAACGACGACGGCGAAACCGATACCGCGCCCTCGCGGTCGCTCAGCTCCGTACCGCACTGCAACGCGCAGTAGGGGCAGTGGGTAGCAACTTGGTGTCGCGCCATTCGTCGCCTCCCGAGGTCCGCACACGGTCGCCGTCGGCGCCGCGATTCGGCTCTTCCGTCGTAACCGACGGATTCGTTGGAAACTCTAGGGTGATCGTGTTTCGCGGCCCAGTGTCTCGTGTTGCACTTCGGAAAAGGAGGGTTACTCGAATTTCACGGGGTGATAGCGGCCGTGTGCGTTCGATCCTCGTCGCGGTACAGCTCGGTTCACCTCCCGGGCGTTGCCCGGAACCGGCGTGCGACCGTGGTGGACGTGGGCGAGTGCGACGAGGAAGACGCGGCGGGTTGGCAACGGGCCTGTGAACTGGTCGCGGCCGCCCGCAGGATCACGGTGTTGACCGGCGCGGGTATCTCGACCGGGGCGGGTATCCCCGACTTCCGGGGACCGAACGGTGTCTGGACACGCGATCCGGGAGCGCAGCGTCTCAGTGATATCGACAGCTACCTGGCCGATCCCGAGGTGCGCCGCGCGGCTTGGCGCAGTCGGGCGCGGCACCCCGCGTGGGAGGCCGAACCCGGCCCCGCTCATCGGGCTCTCACCGAGCTGGCGAACTCCGGAAGGATCCGTGCGCTGCTGACGCAGAACATAGACGAGCTGCACCAGCGCGCCGGGCTCGATCCGGAGCTCGTGCTGGAGTTGCACGGTTCCATGTTCGGTACCGTGTGCCTGGAATGCGGTGAGACCGGGACCATGCGTGCCGCGCTGCGGCGCGTGGCGGAGGGTGATCCCGATCCGTCGTGCGAGCGCTGTGGGGGCATCCTCAAATCGGCGACCGTCTCCTTCGGTCAGGCTCTGGACCCCGAAGTGGTTCGTTCCGGGCAACGAGCCGCGATGGACTGCGAGTTGTTCTTGACCGCGGGTACCTCGCTGACGGTGCATCCCGCCGCCGGTTTCGCCGAGTTGGCAGTACGGGCCGGTGCCGATCTGATCGTCTGCAACGCGGAGCCCACCCCCTACGACGACCAGGCCGCCGCCGTGTTGCGCGGTAACCTCGACGAGGTTCTTCCCCGGTTGCTCTCCGTGCCCACGGTGCCGAACTCCAGCCCGCTGCGTACCTGGGGAGATCCCAGCACCTGGTGAGCGGTGTCGCGGGATCATCTCGTGCTCTCGTGCTGTTGTTCGTCGTCGTGCTGACCACGGGGATTCCGGGCACCGCGTTCGCGGCGCCCACTCAACCGCCGAATCCCGATCGGCAGCGGATCAGGGAGGAACGTGCCGAGGTGCGTCACGCCACCGATCGGGTTCGTGCCCTGGCGTGACGTCTCGACGACGTCGAGTCCGAGTTGGCCGGGTTGTCCGCTGTGGTCGGCCGCAGGCTGGAGCGGGTGAACAAGGCCAGGACAGACCTGCGTCGGGCCGAGCGGGCAGACCGTGCGCCCGAGAGAGCGGCACGAGCCGCGACGGCTCGTCGGAAGGCGGTTTCGGCCAGGGAATCCCGCCAGGAGGAAGTCACGGAGCTGCGTGCCGAGCGCGCGAGCGCCCGGCGACGTCTCACGGCGGCGCGTGCCGAGGTAGAGACGCTGCTGGCTCAGCGGGACAGGCATCGCCGCTGGCTGGAGGCCAACCGCGGCGAGCCTCGAGCCCCCGTTCCCTCCGGGGAATCTCGGTCTCCGGACCGTACCGAAACCGGTGGTGTCGCCTCAGCCGCGGTGGAAACCGTGGTCGCGAGAGCGCTCTCCCAACGAGGGGTCACCTATGGGTGGGGTGGTGGTGATGCCGACGGTGCCACGCGAGGCATCCGCGACGGCGGCGTCGCCGACGCGCACGGGGACTACCGCAAGATCGGTTTCGACTGCTCCGGGCTCATGGTCTACGCCTTCGCGGGCATCGGCGTACGGCTGCCGCACTACAGCGGTTATCAGTACCGTGCGGGCAAGCGAGTGCCGCTCGCCCGCAAGCAACGCGGGGACATGCTGTTCTGGAACGACGGTGGCGATGTGCACCACGTGGCGCTGTACCTGGGAGACGGACGAATGGTCGAGGCCCTACTCGGGAGCTCGGGTGCGGGTGACCGAGGTGAGGTACGCCGGGATCGCTCCCTACGCGGTACGACTGCTCTGATGTGAACGGGGCCGACCACCGACGCCGGGGGCGAACCCCACCGCCGCGTTCGAGGTCGGCCACCCGGAATCAGCGGGGACGACGACCGCGCCGCCGCTCGGACACGGGAACTCGTCGCGCCGGACGGCGAGTCGGCGGAGCCCCCGGGCGGTGATCGAGTTCCCGTGTCACTCATCCGCGTTGGCAGTACGCAGCGTGCGCATGGCCATGGCCAGTTGCTCGGACGTCTCGGGGCCCAGGGGCCCCAGGACCGTGCGACGCAGGATCTCCGCACAGGCACTCTTCGCCGTTTCGGCTGTCACCCGACCGTGGTCGGTCAGTGTCACGTAGGTGACGCGGCGGTCGGTGTCGCAGGGCTCCCTGCGGATCAGATCCGCTGCCACGAGCCGGTCCGCCACCTTGGTGAATCCTCCGCTGCTCAGTGCCGCTTCCCTCGCCAGCTTGGTCATCGGCATACGGCATTCCGGAGAGCGCACCAACCTGACGAGGATGTCGAAAGCGCCCGGGGTGAGTCCGAACCGCTCGTTGATCTCGGACATGAGCCGTTCCTGCGTCACGTGATACCCCTCGATCACGAGTCCCCACCAGGTGACGATCTCGTCGTCTCCCGCCTCCTGACTCGCCGTGTTGGGGTCGACGGCGGTGATGTCCTCGGTTCCCACCTGGCTGCCTTTCTTCGTGTGGCTGTTTCGTCTCCGTAGTCTAACGGCCACCAGATAAGCTTTTCCCAGAAGCTTCTTGCGAAGAAGATGATTTATGGTAGTATTCTTCTTGTGCGTAAGAAGGCGTCGACCACAGGGGCGACGCCCGGCATTCGAAGGAGTCGTACTGATGAGCGGTCCGGTCAAGCTCGCGGTCGTTTACTACTCGGCCACCGGCGTCGTCGCCGAAATAGCCAACGCGTTGGTCTCCGAAGCCGAAGCGGCCGGTGCCGAGGTCCGGTTGCGGCGAGTCGCCGAACTCGCTCCGGATGAGGCCGTGGACGCCAATCCCGCGTGGCGCGCGAATCTCGAAGCCACCAGGGCTGTCGCCGAGGTGACCCCCGACGACCTGGTCTGGGCCGATGCCGTGATCTTCGGTAGCCCCACGCGCTACGGCAACGTGGCGGCCCAGCTCAAGCAGTTCATCGACTCGCTGGGACCGCAGTGGCAACAGGGGTTGCTCGCGGACAAGGTCTACAGCGGGTTCACCTCTACCTCGACCAAGCACGGTGGTCAGGAGTCCACGCTGCTCGCGTTGTACAACAGCGTGCACCACTTCGGCGGAATCCTGGTCAGCCCCGGTTACACCGATGGCTCGAAGTTCGTCGACGGCAATCCCTATGGAACCAGCCACGTCGACGGTCAGGGACAGTTCAAGGTCGACGGTGAGACCAGGCAAGCGGCGTCAGTGCAGGCTCGTCGAGTCGTCAACGTCGCCCGAGCCCTGCGGGCCGGCTCGGCCTGAGTACCGTGCGTGAGACCCGCCGGGAGCCGCGGGGTCGGTGCTGAGATCGGGCTCCGCCCCGTGCCCCGGCGGTCGATTCCGCGCCGAGCACCAATCGCTTCCTCGTTCGGAGGGCTGAAATGGGTATCGCCACCAGTGGGCTGCACCACGTGACCGCCATCGCGGGGAATCCGCAGCGCAACGCGGACTTCTACCTGCGTACTCTGGGGCTTCGGATGGTCAAGACCACCGTCAACTTCGACGATCCGGGCACCTACCACCTCTACTACGGTGACGAGTCCGGCCGGCCCGGCACGTTGATGACGTTCTTCCCGTTCCACGGAGCTCCACCCGGTAAGCACGGCAACGGTCAGGCCACCGCCACCGCCTTCTCCGTGCCGGAACGATCCATGGGTTGGTGGCAGCGCCACCTCACCGACGCCGGGGTCGAGGTCGGCCCGGTACAGTCCCGCGACGACGAGGAAACGTTGACCTTCCGGGATCCGGACGGGCTTGCCCTGTCGCTGGTCGCGCACCGGCAGCCGGATCCCCGTGCCCCCTGGGACAACGGCATCGTTCCGCCCGAACACGGCATTCGCGGGTTGCACTCGGTCTCGCTCTCCGTCGACGACGCGGACGCCACCGCCGGGATGCTGACCGGAATGGGGCTCTCGTTGACCGAGCGGCAGGGCGATCGTTTCCGCTTCGCGGCGGGTGACGGCGGTCCCGGCACCTACGTCGACGTGCTGGTGCGTCCCGGTGCCGAGCGAGGTCTGGTCGCCGCCGGTACCGTGCACCACGTGGCCTGGCGAGCGCCCGACGAGTCGACGCAGGCGGCCTGGCGTTCGGAACTGGTCGAGAGCGGTGTCTCGGTCACGTCCGTGTTGGATCGGCAGTACTTCCGGTCGGTGTACTTCCGCGAGCCGGGCGGAGCACTGCTGGAGATCGCAACCGACGAACCCGGCTTCACCGCCGACGAACCCCTGCTCGAACTGGGACGGGCACTCAAGCTCCCGCCATGGCTGGAACCCAGCAGGGAACAGATCGAGGCAGCACTGCCCCGACTGGACCTGCCGAGCGAGAACAATCCGGAAAGGCCGGTCTCATGAGCACTTCCGAACTGCCGCTCCGCCATGAGTTCACCGAAGGTGACCCGCGTTCACCGGTACTGCTGATGCTGCACGGGACAGGTGGCACGCCGCGTGACATGGCCCCGCTCGGATACCGGATCGATCCCGAAGCGGCGCTGCTGTCCCCCGCCGGCAGTGTTTCGGAGAACGGTGTGGCGCGGTGGTTCCACCGGTACGAGGAGGGAGTGTTCGACGAACAGGACGTCCTTCGCAGGGCCGGGGAACTGGCCGAGTTCGTCGAACAGGCTCGCGACCACTACGGCATAGCCGATCGCGGGTTGGTCGCCGTCGGATTCTCCAACGGCGCCAACATCGCCGCGGCGCTGACGCTGCTGCGCCCGGACGTGCTCACCGAAGCCGTGCTGTTCGCCGCGATGTCGCCGATCGTCGACACACCGCGTCACTCCCTGACCGACACCCGGGTGTGGATGTCCAACGGCGAACACGACCCCATGGCGCCGATGGCCTCGGTGAACCGACTCGTCGGCACGCTGCGTGACCGCGGGGCCGAGGTGACCACGCACCGCCATCCCGGCGGACACGACATCACGGCGGAAGCACTGCGGGAGGCAGCCGATTGGTTGCGTCAGCGTCACTGAACCGGTTTTCGTGCTGTCCGTGCGCTGAGCTCGTCGCGGTGCTTACGCGGGCTCACTGCTTCCCGCGGTGAGCCGCCGCCCGAAGCGAGATCCGCTTGATCCGGCGGTACGCTCCCAGGGCGATCCGCAGCGTCGGGTGCCGATCGCTGGACAGCACCAGGCTCTCCCGCAAGCCCGGAGCTTTTGATGCTTCCGGTGTCGGCGGAGCTTTCGGTTCCTGCTGCGCTCGTTGTCGCGCCGTCTCGCGTCCGATCACCTCCGCCAACGCCTCGATCGCCACTTCGGCCAGTTCGGCCGTATCGGGGTGATCCGGGACCACTTCGGGGCCGTCGGTTACGGCGGGACGGAGTTCATCGAGGTCACCGATCACCTCATAACCCCTTTCCGCCAGTGCCTCGGTAATCCGCTCGGACTGTTGTCGCAGCCATTCCCGGTGTTGTTCGGGTACTTCGAGCGGATTGCGGGCCTTGCGGCTTCCCAGGATCTCTTCCGCCAGGTTCCGCTTCACACGTAGGTCGTGCGTGGGCCAGTCGATGTTGCCGTTGAGCCGTTGGTTCAGGCGACGGATGAGTTCCGTCTCGGCTACGCCCAGTGAGCGGTTCCGCTGCTGCACCCGGGTGTCGTACTCCTCGGGGCGCAGTCCCAGGAGTTCGGCGAAGCGGTGCCATACGAGGTCGGTGGAACTGCCGGCGGGAGGCACCGTAACCACGTGGACCCGTTCGGGGGGGATCGACCGGCCCCATTTGGCCAGGATCTCGGGGACGTCCTGCCGGTGCCAGAACAGCTTGCTGAGCATGTCCGGTTCGGCGACCGTGCCCCGTACTCCGGCCACGAAGTCCTCGAACGATATGGTGTGCCGGTTTTTGACGTCCTCCTGCCACACGGCGGGTAGCTGACGCTGCAGGTCCCGCACCGTGCAGACCAGATGAACCTCGGCGAAGGAAAGATCGGCCATCGCGCGTTCGATCTGTTCCGGGGTGGCCGTGCAGAACAGCTCGTGCGAGATGACTACGGTCGCGGGCCCGTCTGCAGCCTGCTTGACCAGGTTTTCCCAGGCATTCGGGACGTTGTCGTCGAACCAGTCCACCTGGAACTGCGTGTTCTGCAGATCCATGGCAGCGTGAAAGTGCGCGTCGGGGCGAGTGCCCGGATAGTGAACGCCCGCCTCCCGCAGGGCCTCCCTGTTGTTCCAGAGGATCTCCTGCAGGTAGGTAGTTCCGGTCTTGGGGGAACCGATGTGTACGTAGACTCGGTTGGCGTCGGTGTCGCTCATGTGATCATCTTTCATGCGATTCCGGAATCGTGGAACACCCACCGGCATATTCGGTAAGGCCCCGACCTAGGCCAGTAGGGAGATGCGCTATGGGATCCTTGGGAGCCACGCTCTGGTTGACCGGGCTGCCCGGTGCCGGCAAGTCGACCATCGCGCAGGCGGTGGCCGAGTACTTGAGGCGGCGCGGTGGAAGGGTCCAGGTTCTCGACGGGGATCAGTTACGGACCAACCTATCGGCCGATCTGGGATTCACTCAGGCAGACCGGAACACGCACGTGCGCCGGACCGGATTCGTGGCTCAATTGCTGGCCACGCACGGTGTCACAGTGCTGGTCCCGGTTATCGCCCCTTACAGCACCGCGAGGGACGATGTGCGTGCCCAGCACGACAGCCTGGGATGCCCCTATCTCGAAGTACACGTCGCCACTCCGGTCACCGAGTGCATGCGGCGTGACCCGAAGGGCCTCTACGGACGAGCCGCCGCTGGTGAGCTGTCCGGCCTGACCGGTTACGACGCGGCGTATCAGGATCCGGTGGATCCTGATCTGTGGTTGGACACCAGTACCACCGACATCACAGCTGCTCGGGACGCCGTGCTCGGGATGTTGTCGCGCAGGGTGGGACTTCCGCTTCCCGGTTTGGAGACAGTGGGCGAGTACTGATCCGTCCGGGCGCGCTGAGTGAACTCCCGGTGGTCCGCTGACCACCGGGAGTTTTTCGTGTCCGGGCGCGCGTGGCCACGCTGCCCTCCCGGGGTTTCGTTTCCGACGCGATATTGACCCGCGTGCTGTCGCTCAATTATGTTCGCAGGAAGCACGAACGTTCTCTTTGCGAACAAACCGTGGGTGTCGTTGTGAGTTCGGACACCAAGCGAAACCGCTGAACGGGGTGACCAGTGGCACGCATACTGCAGCTCGACACGGCCGTGGCCGAGCTGGTCAACGACGGTGACACCGTCGCGTTGGAAGGTTTTACGCATCTCATCCCGGTGGCGGCGGGGCACGAGATCATTCGTGCGGGCCGACGTGATCTCACGCTGTGCAGGATGACGCCCGATGTCGTCTACGATCAGCTGATCGGCGCAGGCTGCGCACGTAAGCTCGTGTTCTCCTGGGGTGGAAACCCCGGCGTCGGTTCACTGCACCGCTTCCGGGACGCGATCCAGCACTCCTGGCCCGTGCCGTTGGAGATCGAGGAGCACAGTCACGCCGGGATGGCCAACCGCTATGTCGCGGGTGCCTCCGGTCTGCCGTTCGCCGTGCTGCGGGGGTACGCGGGGACCGACCTGCCGGAGCACACCGACACGATCAGCACGGTGCGCTGTCCGTTCACCGGTGAGGAACTGGCGGCTGTGGCCGCGCTCAACCCCGATGTCGGCATCGTCCACGCGCAGCGTGCCGATCGTGCGGGCAACGTGCAGTTCTGGGGTATCACGGGAGTGCAGAAGGAAACCGTGTTGGCCTCGGTACGTTCGCTGGTGACCGTGGAGGAGATGGTCGACGAATTGCCGGAACAGCCCGGAGCCGTGGTGCTGCCGAGCTGGGCGGTCACCGCCGTGGCAGAGGTTCCCGGCGGTGCACACCCTTCCTACGCCCAGGGTTACTCCGAACGGGACAACGCCTACTACCAGGACTGGGACGCGATCAGCAGGGACCGCGATCGGTTCCGCGAGTGGTTGGACAGCGAGATCCACGAGCCGGAGAGGAGCGCCCGATGACCGGGGAGCTGTCAGAGACACCGACAACCTCGGAATTCACCTCGGACGAGATGATGACCGTGGCCGCTTCACGGTCGCTGCACGACGAGTCGGTGTGTTTCGTGGGGATCGGATTGCCGAGCACGGCTGCCAACCTCGCGCGCCGCACACATGCGCCCGAACTGGTTCTGATCTACGAGTCCGGGACGTTGGGTACCAAACCGCAGCGGCTGCCGCTGTCCATCGGAGACGGAGTGCTCGCGGAGACGGCCGATTCGGTGGTCGGTGTTCCCGAGATCTTCAACTACTGGTTGCAGCCGGGACGAGTGGACGTCGGATTCCTGGGCGGTGCTCAGGTCGACCGGTACGGCAACATCAACACCACCGTGATCGGTGACGAGTACGAAGACCCCAAGGTTCGATTGCCGGGTGCCGGCGGGGCGCCGGAGATAGCCACCTCCTGCGGCGAAGTGCTCATCGTGATGCGGCACAGCCCGCGTGCCTTCGTTCCCGACGTGGACTTCATCACCTCCGTGGGGTACGGAAGGGACGGCGCGGCCCGAGCGCGATTGGGACTGCCGGGACGCGGTCCGGTCAAGGTCATCACGGACCTCGGTGTGCTGCGACCCGACGAGGGAACGAACGAACTGACACTGACCGGACTGGCTCCCGGGGTCGAGGTGGAACAGGTCCGCGCGGCTACCGGTTGGCCGCTTCGCGTCGCCGAGGAACTCGGCGTGCAGCATCCTCCCACCGATCGGGAACTGCGGATCCTGCGGGAACTCAAAGCTACTGTCGGGAATGGAGAGTCTTCTTGAGCGACGAGGTGTACGTACTCGAAGCGGTTCGCACCCCCGTGGGGCGTTACGGCAAGGGATTGGCCGAGGTGCGTCCCGACGATCTGGCCGCCCACACGATCAGGGCTCTCCTCGAGAGGGTTCCCGGACTGGACCCGGCACGGATACACGACGTGCTGTTCGGTGACGCCAACGGTGCGGGCGAGGACAACCGCAACGTGGCCCGCATGGCGACCCTGCTGGCCGGGCTCCCGACGAGCGTCGCGGGGGCGACGGTCAACCGGCTGTGCGGCTCCGGCCTGGAAGCGGTGATCGAGGCCAGTCGAATCGTGCAGACCGGTGACGGGGATCTGGTGCTGGCGGGCGGCGTCGAGTCCATGAGTCGCGCCCCCTGGGTACTGCCGAAGCCGGGGCGCGCCTATCCACGGGGACACGAGACGCTGCACTCCACCACACTCGGCTGGCGGATGATCAATCCCGAGATGCCCCCCGAATGGACCATTTCACTCGGGGAGAGTGCCGAGCTGTTGGCCGACAAGTACGGTATCGGTCGCGCCGAGCAGGACGCCTTCGCCGTACGCAGCCACCAGCGGGCGGCGGCCGCCTGGGAGCAGGGGCTTTTCGAGGACGAGGTCGTGCCGGTGCCGGGTACGGACCTCACCAGGGACGAGGGGGTGCGTGCCGACACCTCGGAGGAAGCGCTCGGCAAGCTCAAGCCCGCCTTCCGGGCTGATGGCACTGTTACGGCGGGCAACTCGTCCCCGCTCAACGACGGATCCGCCGCTGTACTGCTCGGAAGCCGTGCCGCTGCTGACGAGGTCGGTGCCGAACCGCTGGCACGGGTCGTCAGCCGCGGGGTGGCGGCGGTGGACCCCGACGTATTCGGGATCGGTCCCGTGCGTGCCGCGCGTACCGCGCTGCGACGTGCGGGGATCGGTTGGGGCGATCTCACCGCTGTCGAGCTCAACGAGGCGTTCGCCTCCCAGTCGCTCGCCTGTCTGGCCGAGTGGCCGGAACTGGACCCGGAGATAGTCAATCAACGTGGTGGTGCGATCGCTCTCGGACACCCGCTGGGCGCTTCCGGTGCGCGGATCCTGACCAGCCTCGCGCATCAGCTGCGTCGGGCGGGAGGTGGCTGGGGACTGGCCGCTATCTGCATCGGCGTCGGTCAAGGCCTCGCGGTCGTCCTGCACGCATGAACCGGTAATCATCAGGAGCGAGCATGTCCACCGACTCGATCGGCAAACCGTCGGATCGATTGATCCTGCCCAAGTACGAGCGCGACGATGCCAGCCATCCCGCGCTGGACACCACGGAGTACTTTTCGACGTCGCTGCGCAGCCCGCTTCGTCCACTGCAGTTGCTGCCACAGAATCTCACCGAGATCACTGGTCCGGTACTCGGGCACGAGCGAGTCGGTGAGACCGACCACGACCTGACCGTGCAGCACGGGGGCGAACCGCTGGGCGAGCGAATCGTGGTCAGCGGCAGGGTCGTGGACTCGGACGGCAAACCGGTGCCACACGCTCTCGTCGAAATCTGGCAGGCGAACGCCTCCGGCCGCTACCGCCACGCTGGTGATCGCCACCCGGCTCCGCTGGACCCCAATTTCTCCGGCACGGGCCGGTGCATGACCGACGAGAACGGTCACTACCGATTCGTCACCATCAAACCGGGTGCCTATCCGTGGCGCAACCACGACAACGCCTGGCGTCCCGCCCACATACATTTCTCGCTGTTCGGGCGTGCCTTCACCCAGCGCCTGGTCACCCAGATGTACTTCCCGGGCGATCCGTTGTTCTACCAGGACCCGATCTTCCAGTCGGTGCGTGACCCGAAAGCGCGCGAGCGGATGATCTGTGAGTTCGACCTGGACAGCACGATTCCGGAGTGGGCGCTGTCGTACCACTTCGACATCGTGCTGCGTGGCAGTCACGCCACTCCCTTCGAAGAGGACGAGGACGACGATGACGACTGAGCGATCCGTTGAGGTGACTCACGTTTCCCGGCCGGCCACCACCCCGTCGCAGACGGTGGGACCGTTCTTCGCGCTGCCGGGAGGTCTGCCGTGGCCGGACGGGCCCGAACTCCTCCCTCCGGAAGCCCCCGAGGCGGTGATGCTGCGTGGCCGGTTGTCGGACGGTGCGGGGGAGCCGATTCCCGACGGGTTGATCGAGATCTGGCAGGCGGACGAGCGGGGCGGGTTCGCGCATCCGGACGATCCCCGGCAACAGACCACGGACTTCCCCGGTTTCGGGCGGTGTGCCACCGGGCCGGACGGGGAGTTCTGGTTCCGCACCGTCAAGCCGGCCGCGTTGCCCACTCCGGCAGGGGAGACGGAGGCCCCGCACATCAACGTCACGGTACTGGCCCGCGGGTTGCTGGACCGTGTCGTGACCCGGATCTACTTCCCGGACGAACCCGCGGCCAACGCCGTCGATCCCGTGTTGTCCGGTGTCGATCCCGCCCGAAGGGATACCCTGGTCGCGACGGCGACGGCCGACGGCTTCCGATTCGATATCCGGTTGCAGGGTGATGACGAGACCATCTTCTTCGCGGTCTGAGACCGCCACTGGACTGTTCACTCCCACGTTCGTCACCGAGGGGTTCGACGAACTCACCGCGCCTGCCGCCTGGTTGCGGGCCATGCTCGACTTCGAGGGTGCGTTGGCCCTCGCCCAGGCGGACGTTGGCCTGGTGCCCACCGCGGTGGCCGAGGAGATCGCCGATCGGTGCCGCCGGAGCGAGGATTTCGACGTCGACTCGACAGCCCGGCGTGCGGCGGACTCGGCGACTCCGGTCATACCGCTGGTCAAGGACCTCACCGCCGGGGTGAGCGCGGAAGCGGGCGCGTACGTGCACCGCGGTGCCACCAGCCAGGACGTGGTGGACACCGCCGCGATGCTGGTGGCACGGGAAGCCGTTCGCGCGTCGTTGCGTGAGCTGCGCGTGGTCGCCGACGAGTGTGCTCGGCTGGCCGAGGAGCATCGCCACACTCTGATCACCGGCCGTACTCTGCTGCAGCACGCCCTGCCGACCACTTTCGGGCGCAAGGCCGCCGGCTGGCTCGTCGCGGTGATCGAAGCGGCCGAGGGGCTTGCCGGGATATGGCGACACAGGTTGGCGGTGCAGTTCGGAGGCCCGGTGGGCACACTGGCGACGTTCGGCTCGGACGGTGTGCGGGTGACCACCGCGTTGGCCGAACGACTCGGGCTGGCCGAACCCGTTCTGCCGTGGCACACCGACCGGACCCGTGTTGTCGACCTGGCGACCTCGTTGGGCACCGTGGCCGGTGCTCTGGGCAACATCGCGTTGGACGTCGAACTGGCCGCCCAGACCGAGGTCGGCGAGCTCGCCGAAGGCCGCTCCGGGGGGTCCTCGGCGATGCCGCACAAGCGCAACCCGGTTCGTGCCGTCCGGGTCAACGCGGCAGCTCGCCGGGCACCGGGCCTCGTGGCGACCCTGTTGAGCGCCGTGCCGCAGGAACACGAACGCGCGGCGGGTGCCTGGCAGGCGGAGTGGGAGCCGTTCAACGAGCTGTTGCGGTTGACCGGTTCGGCGGCGGCGGTAACCGGCGAGATGCTGGGCGAGCTCGAGGTCGACGCGGACAGGATGCGCTCCAATCTGGAGCTGTCCGGTGGAGTCCTGTTGACAGAGCGGATCTCCACGGCACTCGCCACGGAGCTCGGACCTGTCGTGGCGAGTGAGCTCGTCGGGGAACTCTCCCGGCGGGTGAGTCGTGACGGCAGTACCCTGCGCGCCGAGCTGTTGGCGGACGAAACCGTACGCGCGGTGTTGTCCGAACGAGATGTGTTGGACTTGACCGAGCCCGGCGACTATCTCGGTTCGGCGGACGAATTCATCGACCGCGCCCTGGCCGCCCACACACGCTGGAAGGAGACGAGTGCCGGTGATCCCGGACTATGAGCTGACCGGTCCGCCCCAGGCTCCCGTGTTGGTGCTGTCCAATTCGTTGGGTACCGACCGGACGATGTGGGACGAGCAATTGCCCGAGCTGTCGGGCCACTTCCGCGTGCTGCGTTACGACCAGCGTGGACACGGCAAGACTCCCGCCACTCCCGGACCGTACGATCTGGAAACTCTCGGGCGGGACGTGCTCGACCTGCTCGATCACCTCGATATCGCCGAAGCGCACTTCGCGGGCGTTTCACTCGGCGGTATGACCGGCATGTGGTTGGCGGTCAACGCCCCGGAGCGGATCGGTGGACTCGCTCTGCTGTGCACATCGGCGGAGCTCGGACCGCCCGAGAACTGGCGCGAACGGGCGGCGTTCGTGCGTGCCAACGGCACTCGGGAGATGGTCGACTCCACCCTCGATCGGTGGTTCACCGCGGAGTTCGCCTCCAGACCGGATGTCGTCACCAAGTACGGTGGAATGATCGCGGCGAGTGACGACGAGGGGTACGCCGGTTGCTGTGAGGCCATCGCGGGGATGAACCTGCGGGATCGGCTCGGCGGAATCACCGCCCCCACACTCGTGGTGGCGGGATATGATGATCCGGCGACACCACCGAAACACGCCGAACGCATCGTCGCCGGCGTCCCGGGCGCTCGGTTGTCCCTGCTGGAACGCGCCGCGCATCTGGCCAATGTCGAACAGGCCGAGCGGGTCAATCGCCTGCTCGTCGAACACTTCACACCGGAGGGCGAGGGGATGTCCACCACGTCCGGCGAACCCGTTTCCCCCGAGGTCACCGGCATCGGCATGACGGTGCGCAGGCAGGTGCTCGGCGACGAACACGTCGACAGGGCGATCGAACGAAAAACCGAGTTCACCGAGCCGTTCCAGGACTTCATAACCCGCTACGCGTGGGGAGAACTCTGGGCCTCGGAGGGAATGGATCGTCCGACCCGCAGTTGTGTGACCCTGGCGATTCTGGCCGCTACCGGGTGCCACGACGAGCTCGCGATGCACGTTCGAGCGGCACGCCGCAACGGCGTCGAACCTTCGACCATCAGAGAAGTACTGATGCACGTGGCCGTTTACGCCGGTGTTCCCAAAGCCAACAGTGCTTTCGCGCTTGCGGACCGGATTCTCGACGCGGAAGCCGACGAGAACGGTGCTTGACAGAACCGAGGCGGGGGTGGCTATGGAGTCCGAGGCCGATTCCGGAGTCGTGGGGCCGGTGCAGTCACTGACGCGTGGGCTGATGGTGATCCGCGCCTTCGACGAGACCAGGCCGGAGATGACGCTGAGTGAGGTCGCCCGTGTCACGGGGCTCTCACGTGCGGCGACTCGTAGGTTCCTGCACACGCTCGTGCGGTTGGGCTACGTCTGGACCGACGGTCGGCTGTTCGCGCTGACCCCCCGCGTGCTGGAGCTGGGATTCTCCTACCTGTCCAGTCTGTCGTTGCCGGAGATAGCGCAGCCGCACCTCGAACGGCTGGCCGCCCAGGTCCACGAGTCGGTCTCGGTGTCGGTCCTGGACGGGGACGACATCGTCTACGTGGGGCGCGTCCCCACCTCCCGGATCATGACCGTGGCGATCAACATCGGCACCCGCTTCCCCGCTTATGCCACCTCGATGGGGCGGGTGTTGCTGGCGAACCTGGGCGAGCAGGAGCTCACCGACTACCTGCGCCGGGTGCGTCCCGAACCGTTGGCGCCGCAGACCCTGACCAGCGTGGGTCCGCTCAGGCGGGAACTGGAACGTATCCGGACACAGGGATGGGCCGTGGTCGATCAGGAACTCGAAGCCGGGCTGCGTTCGCTGGCGGCCCCCATCCGGGACCGCACCGACAGTGTCGTCGCCGCGGTCAACGTCTCCTCCCACGCGAGCAGGACGAGTGCGGAGGACGCCCGAAACGAGCTGCTGCCACCGCTACTGGAGACGGCCGCCAAGATCGAGGCGGATCTACGGGTGGCTCCCCAGGCGGGCAGAACAGCCAGGTGACGGTTCCGGCCCGCCCGGTCGTCGAGCCCGGTTGTCGAGCCCGGCTGTCGAGCAGGGCTCCGGGATCGGGAGCCACTCCGTTCGTCATCACGCCCCCCGGAGGTGTGTGGTGGTTTCCCGGGGTGTTTCCCGGCCTCGGGAACCCTGCTCGTCGAACTGGGTCCGGTAAAGCTCGGCGTAGTGGCCGCCCCGTTCCAGCAGCTGTTCGTGGGTGCCCTGCTCGGCCACTCTTCCCTCGGCTATCACCAGAATGCGGTCAGCGCGGCGGATGGTGGCCAGTCGGTGGGCGATCACCACTGATGTACGTCCCGTAAGCGCCGTAAGCAGCGCCTGTTGCACGGCCGCCTCCGAACGGGAGTCCAGATGGGCGGTCGCCTCGTCGAGAACGACGATCGGCGGTTGTTTGAGCAGCAACCTGGCGATGGCCAGTCGCTGCTTCTCGCCGCCGGAGAGCCGGTAGCCGCGGTCCCCGACGACGGTGTCCAGCCCTTCGGGCAGTTCGTCCAGCAGTTCTTCGAGCTGCGCGGTCCGCAGCACTCGGTACAACTCCGTGTCGGTGGCACCGGGCGCGGCGTAGGCGAGGTTCGCCCGGATGGTGTCGTGGAACAGGTGGGCTTCCTGCGTGACCATGCCGATGGTCGAGTACAGCGAGGACAGCGTGACGTTCCGGATGTCGTGCCCGCCGACCCGAACACCGCCGGAGTCCACCTCGTACAACCGTCCGGCCAGATGGCCGATCGTGGTTTTGCCCGCCCCGGAATGCCCGACCAGCGCGATCATCTCGCCCGGTTCGGCCCGGAACGTGACGTCGTGCAGCACCTGCTGTGCCGGACCGCTCTCCGTACGGGCCACCGATTCCAGTGAGGCCAGGGAGACCTCCTCGGGACCGGGATAGTGGAACGAGACCGAGTCGAATTCGAGGCTCGTTGAGTCGCGCGGCAGCTCGATCGCGTCCTCCCGTTCGCGGATCATCGGCGGCAGATCCAACACTTCGAAGACCCGGTGGAAACTGACCAGCGCGGTCATCACGTCGACGTGCACGTTGGACAGTGATGTCAGCGGACCGTAGAGCCGGGTGAGCAGCGTCGTCAGCGCCACCAGGGTTCCCAGCTGCAGCGAACCACCGATCACCAGCGTTCCGCCGAGTCCGTAGGTCACCGCCGTCGCCAGCGCGGCCACCAACGTGAGTCCGACGAAGAACACCCTGCTGTACATGGCCGAGAGCACTCCGAGGTCTCGGACCCGTTCGGCCTTGCGGGCGAACTGCTCGGTTTCCTCGTCGGCCCTGCCGTAGAGCTTGGTCAGCATCGCCCCGCCGACCCCGAACCGCTCCGTCATCAGGGAACTCATCTCGGCGTCCACGGCCATCTGTTCCCGAGTGACGCGTTGCAGACGCTTGCCTATCCACCGCACCGGGAACAGGAACAGCGGCAGCAGGGCCAGCGCGATCAGCGTGATCTGCCAGGACAGCGCGAACATCGCCGCCAGTACCAGCACCAGGCTCAGTACGTTCGACACCACCGCCGACAGCGTGCTGGTCAACGCGCGTTGCGCTCCGATGACGTCGTTGTTGAGCCTGCTGGTAAGCGCTCCGGTCTGTGCACGCACGAAGAACGCCAGCGGCATCCGCTGCACGTGGTCGAACACGTCCCGGCGCAGGTCGTAGATGAGCCCTTCCCCCAGACGGGAGGAAAACCAGCGTTGCAGCAGCGTGAGCACCGCTTCCAGCAGCGCGACCCCGGCAACCCCCACCGACAGCCAGACGACCACGTTCAGTCTCCCCGGCACGATGCCGCGATCGATGATCGCTTTGAACAGTAGCGGGGTAACCACTCCCAGCACGGCTGTGGCCGCGACCACGAGCAGAAACGGAACGATGATCCGTGTGTAGGGACGCGCGTAGCCGAGGATGCGTTTCGCCAGTCCCGGTGGGAGACGCTGTCTGGTCACCGAGCTGTCCCTGGTGAGTGAACGCATCGTCGCCCAACTCACTCCGCCGTTGTCCATGCGAGACCTTCCGTGCTGCCGAAAACGATCCGTCGGAATCCTGCGAATTCGAGTTCGCTCGAAGTCAATGTTCCACGGGAGCGAACGCCGGAGGAACCCGTTCCGGGTTGGTCGTGTCGCCCCGGCCGTGATGCTTGCCGTCGCACAGGTGGTGTGTCGACCCGAGGACTTCGTTCCACCGCGCGGCGAACGAGGCTTCGTTACACCTGTCCGCCTTGTCCTCCGCCGCTGCGGGGAGAGCGTGGTTTTCGGACTGGTGAGTTCTTGTGAGCGGGTGACCTGAGATCGATCAGGGGCTCAACCGTTACGCCGGCGGGTCGGCTCGGTACGCGTGCCCGTCGACCTGTCTCAGGGACACGGTTCGCCCGGCGGCCAGAGCGGCGATGCTTATGGCGATCACGAGGGCGAGCCAAGCCGAGGCCCCCGCTGATTGGTCGTCGCTCGTGGTGCCCACAAACACCCCGAACAACACAGCGGCAGTACCCGCGAGAACGGCCAGGCTCGCATGCGCCGGCATGCTGGCCGATGTCGGGGCACACGCGCCCAGGCACGCTACAGCCAGCGCCACAAGCACCACAGGCACCACGCCGATCACGCCGACGGAGTCCGGATCCACCAGCTCGAACAATCGGAACAACCCGGTGGTTTTCTCGTAGTCTCGGTACTCTTGCGAGTGCAGCCACGGTCCACCGGACAACGCCAACAGCACGCTGCCCAGGGCCGCGTACAGTATCCGGAAGCGCACCGCCTGCGCATCAGCTACAGCGGAGTCCCGATAGGCGGCGAGCCGGCTCTTGAGCTCCTCGATCTCGTGGTCGCGGTCTGAGGTACTCGGCATACGTGCATCCTATGTGGCGGCGAGCAGCGCACTGGTCCCGAACCATCGGTACGAAGTGGATTTCCGCACACGGCTGGTGTGGCCCGGAGGCGAGTCAATCCACGCGGAAGCTCTCATCGCCGTACCTCTCCGGTGCACGAGGTCGGCCGAGCGCGGACAGCGCGCCGAGCCGGGCAGCGGAGGCCTTCCGGAAATCTTGCGGCGGGACGGCCACGCATCCGTCCCGCCGCACGATCCGTACCGCCTAGTCCTCGCGGTAACCCGCGCGTCGCAGGGCGTCAGCCATGGCCCCGCTGCCCGCGCCGCGCTTGTCCTGCTGTCTGCCCTGTTGCTTGCCCTGTCGTTGGTTGGCGCCGCTGCCGCGCTTCGCCCCGGCCCTGCCGTCGGCCGCGGAACCGCGCGTCCGCTTGCCGGAGTCACCGGACTCCGTTCCGGAACCACTTCCGGCGGGAGTGACGTCGTCGTCCAGCCGAAGTGTCAGCGAGATGCGTTTGCGGTTCACGTCCACCTCACGAACCTTGACCCGTACGACCTCGCCCGGTTTGACGACCTCCCTCGGATCGTTGACGAACGACTTGGACATCGCGGAGACGTGTACCAGGCCGTCCTGATGCACCCCGACGTCGACGAACGCACCGAACGCGGCGACGTTGGTGACCACCCCTTCCAGCACCATGCCGGGTGCCAGGTCGTTCAACGAGTGGACGTCCTCGGCGAAGTTGGCGGTGCGGAACTCCGGACGGGGATCGCGTCCGGGTTTTTCCAGTTCGGAGATAATGTCGGTCACGGTGGGGAGGCCGAAGGAATCGTCGGCGAAGTCCGCGGCCCGCAGTTCGCGCAGCAGACCGCGATTACCGATGATCCCGTCCAACGAGCTGTTGGTCGACTCGACGATCCGGTGCACCACCGGATAGCTCTCCGGGTGGACGCTGGAGGAGTCCAGCGGGTCGTCGCCGTCGGTGATCCGCAGGAATCCGGCGCACTGCTCGAACGCTTTCGGCCCCAGCCGGGAGACCTCCCGAAGCGCCTTCCTGGACAGGAAGCGCCCGTTCGTCTCGCGGTGGCCCACGATGTTCTCGGCCAGCCCGGTGTTGATACCGGAAACGCGGCTCAACAGCGGCGCCGAGGCGGTGTTCACGTCCACGCCCACGGCGTTGACGCAGTCCTCGACCACCGCGTCCAGCGAGTGCGAGAGCTTCGACTCGGAAACATCGTGCTGATACTGCCCGACTCCGATCGACTTCGGGTCGATCTTGACGAGTTCCGCGAGTGGGTCCTGCAACCGCCGGGCGATCGAGACGGCCCCGCGCAGCGAAACGTCCACTTCGGGGAGCTCCCGCGACGCGTAGGACGAGGCGGAATAGACCGAGGCTCCCGCCTCCGAGACCGAGACTCTGATCAGGCCGTCGCGGGACTCGGTCAGTCGCGCCGCCAGTTTGTCGGTCTCCCTGGAGGCCGTTCCGTTGCCGACCGCGAGCAGTCGCGCCCCGTGTCGGTCGACCAACCGCTGGAGGGTCGCGAGCGCCTCCTCCCAACGCCGCTGCGGCTCGTGCGGATAGATGGTGGCGGTTTCGGCGAGCCTGCCGGTGGCGTCCACAACGGCCACCTTCACTCCTGTCCGGTAGCCCGGATCGAGACCGATCGTGGCACGTGGTCCGGCGGGGGCGGCCAGCAGCAGATCGCGAAGGTTTCCCGCGAACACCCGCACGGCCTCGTCCTCGGCCCGCTGCCGCAGCCTGTTGCGCAGGTCGATGTCCAGGTGAACCATGATCCGGGTGCGCCACGCCCAGCGCACGGTTTCACGCAACCACGCGTCGGCGGCCCGGCCGCGGTCCTCGACGCCGAACCTGGCGGCGATACGTCGTTCGTAGTCACTCGGTGCCCGCCCGTCGGCCGATCCCTGCCCGTCAGAGCTGTCGGGATCGAAATCGAGGGTGAGTTCGAGGACTTCTTCCTTCTCGCCGCGGAACAGCGCGAGCACCCGGTGCGAGGGCAGCGTCCCCAACGACTCCGCGAAGTCGAAGTAGTCGGTGAACTTCGAATCGTTCTCGGCCGCACCGGAGCGAGCGTTCGAGGACAACCGGCCCCGTTGCCAGGCCAGTTCGCGCAGTTGCCCGATGAGATCGCCGTCCTCCGCGAAACGCTCCACCAGGATGGAACGTGCCCCGGCCAGTGCGCCCGCGGTGTCGGGCACACCGTTGTCGGCGTCCACGTACGCGGCTGCCGAGGTCTCGGGGTCCTGTCCCGGGTCGTCCAGCAGCCCGGTCGCGAGCGGTTCCAGTCCCGCTTCGCGGGCTGTCTGTGCCTTGGTTCGGCGCTTGGGTTTGAACGGCAGGTACAGATCCTCCAGCCGGGCCTTGGAATCGGCGGCCATGATCCGGCTGTGGAGCTCGTCGTCGAGCTTTTCCTGCTTGCGGATCTCTTCGAGGATCGTGTTGCGCCGCTGTTCCATCTCGCGCAGGTAGCGTAGCCGCTGTTCCAGCGTACGCAGCTGCTCGTCGTCGAGCGCTCCGGTTGCCTCCTTGCGGTAGCGGGCGACGAACGGCACCGTCGCCCCGTCGTCCAGTAGCCGCACGGCGGCTTCGACCTGCTCGGCGCCCACGCCGAGTTCGTCGGCGATCCTTTGGTGAATCGACGTCGTCACGATCCTGTTCAGCCCTTCGACCGGCCTTGATCCCTTGTTGCGATGAGCATTCTCGCCCATCCGTACCCGACGGGTACCGGCCAGGGCTTTCCCGGCGTGGCGTATCACCCGGAAGGGCGGTACGCCACCGGAACCGGGAATGTGTCAGCGAGTACCCGAGCTGGGTACCAGCTCCCGGGCGGCGCGGGTGATGGCCGCCGAGTCGATTCCGGCCTGCGCGAGGAGTTCGGCTGGTTTACCGGAACCGGGCATCTCGGTGACCGCCAACTTCGTCACGGGCACACTGGCTCCCGCTTCGGCGAGCGCGGCGAGCACCGCGTCGCCGAGTCCACCCTCGGGCCAGTGGTCCTCCACCGTCACCAACCCGTCGGTCTCCTCGGCCGCCAGGCGCAGGGTTTCGATGTCGATCGGTTTGATCGAGTACAGGTCGACCACCCGTGCCCGGATACCCTCCTCGGCCAACCGCTCCGCGGCATCCAGTGCCTCGTGCAGGGTCACGCCCGCTGCCACGAGGGTCACGTGCTCACCCTGCCGCACAGTTTTGGCACCGCCGATGGGGAAGTCCTCGTCGGGCCCGTAGATCACCGGAGTGGCACCACGGCTCGCCCGCAGGTAACAGATGCCCTCCCGGTCGGCCATCGGTTCGAGGAGGCCGACCGTCTGATTCGCGTCACAGGGGTACAGCACGGTGCTGCCGTGCACCGCACGCATGGCGGCCAGATCCTCCAGCGCCATCTGGGAAGGGCCGTCCTCGCCGATCGCGACTCCGGCGTGTGAGCCCATCAGATTCAACGCGGCACGGCTGACCGCGGCCATCCGGATGAAGTCGTAGGCACGACTCAGGAACGCCGCGAAGGTGGAGGCGAACGGTATCCACCCCCGTGCCTGCATCCCCACCGTTGTGGCCAGCATCTGCTGTTCGGCTATGTACATTTCGAAGTACCGTTGCGGATGCGCTTCGCGGAACTGCTCCGAATGCGTGGAGTTGGACACCTCACCGTCCAGCGCGACCACCTCGCCACGTCGGGATCCCAGTGCTCGCAACCCCTGTCCGTAAGCCTTGCGAGTGGCCGCGGTGTCCCCGACTTCGAAAACGGGGGGTGGTTCGTAGGCCGTAGCGAAGGTGTGGGGGTCGCCCACCGTCTCGGGCGGGTTCACCTTGACGCGCAGCTCGCGCGTTCCGCCGAGTTCCTCGATGGCCGCGGTCGGGTCCTGCAGTGGTTTGCCGTGTTTACCCGGCAGGTCCTCGACCTCGCTGACTCCCTTGCCCTTTCTGGTGCGAGCCACGACGGCTGTCGGCCGTCCCCGTGTCGCTTCCGCCTCGTTCAGCGCGGCCTCGATCCGTTCCGGATCGTGTCCGTCGTCCACCTCCACGGTGTGCCAACCGATGGCGCGGGCACGATCCGAGTAGGCTTTCAGGTCCCAACCGTGCATGGTCTCGCCGGTTTGGCCGAGACGGTTGACGTCCACGAGTGCGACAACGTTGTCCAGCCGGTAGTGAGCGGCGTGTTCGAACGCCTCCCAGATCGATCCTTCCGCCATTTCGCTGTCGCCGCACAGCACCCACACCCGGTTGCCCAACGTGTCCAGTTTCGCGGCGGTCAGTGCCAGCCCCACTCCTACCGGCAGTCCCTGCCCGAGTGAACCGGTGGCCACGTCCACCCAGGGCAGGGCGGGGGTTGGGTGGCCTTCCAGCCTGCTGCCGAATTCGCGGAACGTCAGTAGCTCCGCGTCGTCGATCGCTCCGGCGGCCTTGAAGCAGGAGTACAACAGCGGAGAGGCGTGCCCCTTCGAGAAGACCAGGTGATCGTTCCGGGGGTCTTTCGGTTGGTCGAAATCCAGTCTCAGGTGACCGTCCAGCAATGCCGCCATCAGATCGGCCGCGGACATCGACGAGGTGGGATGACCCGAGCCCGCCGCATCGGCGGCTCTGATCGAGTCCACTCGCAGCTGTTGTGCCAGTTCGTGCCTGAATTTCATCCGTTCCACTCCAGGCGGGTTCCCGGGTGGTCGAAGCCACAAACCCCGGCCAGGGGTCTGGAAGTCGTGCCGGAGTGAACACCTCCGGCGAACCGCTGGGGAAATCCGGGGGAGGAGTTCGTCCGGATTTGCGCGCCGGTCCGTGCGGGTTTGCAATCGGATCCCACACGATGCCTGCAGTAGGAGGCGTGCCATGGATATGGTCCTAGCGCAAGGAACCGGGTTCAACGTCCTCGACAGCCTGCAGAGCGGGTTCACACAGCTGGTCAGCTATCTGCCGCAGCTGATCGGTGCGCTTCTGGTGCTGGTGATCGGTTACATCGTCGCGAGGCTCCTTCGGGCACTCGTCACGCGGCTGCTGCGTCGGCTCCATCTGGACGACCGGATGTCCCGTGCCGGCCAGGGAGCCCGTTATGTGGAGCGTCTCAGTCCCCGAGGCAGCCCCTCGAGGTTGATAGGTACCGTCGTGTTCGCCGTGATCATGCTCTTCGTGTTGTCCTCGGCGATCGGAACGCTCGGTATCCCCGCGCTGACCGGCTTCATGAACGTGGTGCTCGGTTATCTCCCGCGTGTGATCGCCGCGCTGGCGATTTTCCTCGTCGCCGCGGCCGTCGCGGGAGCCGTGGGTACGTTGGCCGGACGCACGCTGGGGGACACACCCGCTGGTCGCATGGCGCGTACCGCGGCTCCGGCGCTGGTTATGGCGATCGGTGTGTTCATGATTCTCACGCAGCTTCGTATCGCTCCGGTGATCGTCACCGTGACTTATGTGGCCCTGGTCGGGGCTATAGCTCTGGGTTCGGCACTGGCCTTCGGTCTCGGTGGCAGGGAGGCCGCCGCGGAGATGATCAATTCGAGTTACCGTCGCAACTTCACCGGCGCCGAACAGGCCGCCTCCCCACAGGCTGCGGAAACCGCCGAACAGTCCCAGAACTGGACGGTGCGGGGCGCGGGAACCGCTCCGGAACCGAGCGGAGCACCCGCCGAGACCGAGCGGGGCGACGACAGCGGTGGCTCCTACCGGACGACCTGATACCGGGCGACCTGAGAATGCGAGGTGGTCACGGTGTCCACACCACACCACGACCCCGAACCCGGTCCCGAACACACCGGGGCGGAATCGGGGCCGGACCTGTCGGGCAGGACCGTGGTGGACCGTGACGGTTCACGGTTGGGCAAGTTGGAGCAGGTCTATCTGGGACCCCGAAGCGGCTCACCCACGTGGGGAGTGGTGCGCGCGGGTGGCAAACAACGTTTCGTTCCGCTGCACGACGCCGACCCCGGCCAGGGAGCGGTACGCATCACGGCCAGCAAACGCCAGGTGCGATCCGCTCCCACGGCCGCCGCGGACGCCGAGTTGCGCCCCGAGTTGGAGGGAAGGCTGGCCGAGCACTACGCGGGAGCACCGAACACCACCCGTGGTTCGATGTCGAGCGTGCGGCGCAGCCGGGGAGTGCTCAGCGGAGTGCTGCTCGTCCTGTTGGGAGCCTGGACCGGCCTGATCCCGTTCGTCGGTCCCTACTTCGGTTACGGTTTCGGTAACACGCAGCCGTGGAGCTTCACCATCGACCGGCTGTGGATGTGCGTGCTGCCCGCGCTGGCCATCCTGTTCGGCGGTTTGTTGTTGGTGCCCACCGGGAATCGGTTTCTGGCGAGTGTGGCCAGTGTGCTGGCGATGGCGGGCGGAGTTTGGCTGGTGATCGGTCCCAGTCTGAGCAGGCTGTGGGGTACGGAAGGCGTCGCGACTCCGATCGGTGCCCCGCTCGGTTCACCGGGAATGTGGGTGGCCGCACAGCTCGGATTCTTCTTCGCGGTGGGCGCGTTGGTGGTGGCGGTTGCCGCCACGGCATTCGGCCGACTGACAGTGCGGTCCGTCAGGGACTGAACATCACCCGATGCGGAGCGACCGAGCTGGGAGCGACTGCACTGGGGGTTGCACTTTCAGTGACATGAAGTATTCACTAAGTCACTCAATCGGACGAGGTCAGTAAGCCTGCGCTGTGTCGCTCAGCGATCTACGCTGACCACAATGAACGCCCTCATCAGCTGTGCGGGGTAGGAGGTGGTCATGGCTGCGATACCGGACCGTGCCCGCCCTGCTCGGCAGTCGGCGCGATCGTTCGAGATGGTGCTACCCGGCCAGCTGCCAGAGGCGGGCGAGGTGCTGGCGCGGGCCCAGTCGGAGAACTTCACCGTCGCCGCCCGAGTACTGCCGTACCGGATCCGACAACACCTCATGGCCGTGTACGGCTTCGCCCGACTGGTGGATTACGCCGGGGACGAGGCGTGCGGTCCCCGTGAGGGGTTGCTGGAACTTCTCGAGGCGGATCTGGGACGTGCCTACGACGGCACACCACGACTTCCGTTGCTGCGCGCGTTCGCACCGACCGTGCGTGCCTGCGGTATTCCCCGTGCGCTCCCCTCCCGGTTGATCGAGGCGAATCGGCGGGACCAGCACGTACGTCGTTATTCCACTTTCGAGGAACTGCTCGATTACTGCTACTACGCCGCCAATCCGATCGGGGAACTGGTCCTCTACATCTTCGGCCGGGCCGAGCCGGAGTTGATCCGACTTTCCGACCGTATCTGTTCCGCTTTGCAGATCCTGGAACACTGCCAGGACATCGGCGAGGACTTTCGCCAGGGCAGAATCTATATGCCGCTCAACGACCTGCGGGACTTCGGGTGTGCGGAATCGGAGCTCGCGGCCCCAACCGCATCCGCCGAACTGCGCGGGGCCGTGTGGTTCGAAGTGGATCGCGCGCTGGAACTGCTGCGATCCGGTCAACCGTTGATAGGGCGGCTGTCCGGACTGGCCCGGATGGCGGTCGCGGGCTACGTGGCAGGTGGGGTGGCCACGGCACGGGCCTTCGAACCGGCCGGCTACGACCCACTGGCGGTGGAGGTGCGTCCCAATCGGAGGAGGATCCTCTCCGAATGGGTGCGCCTCTCGATGTCGTCCTCGGCAGGGCTCGAACACGACCGAGTCCGTGACGCCTACCGGTACTGCGAACGGATCACCCGAACCCAGGCACGCAACTTCTTCTACGGAATACGGCTGCTGCCTCCGGTCAAACGTGGCGCGCTCTCCGCCGTGTACTCCTTCGCCCGCAGGGTGGACGACATCGGAGACGGTTCGTTGTCGAGCGAGCAGAAGCTGCTACGCCTGCAACAGGCACGACAGGATATCGACGATGTCGGCCCGGACACCAAGGACCCCGTACTGGTGGCACTGGCCGACACCGCCCGCAGGCTGCCCGTGCCGCTGGAGGTGTTCCACGAACTCATCGACGGGTGCGAGGCCGACGTACGCGGCACTCGCTACGACACCTTCGAACAACTCACGCACTACTGCCGTTGTGTCGCCGGATCGGTGGGCCGCCTCTCGCTGGGGGTGTTCGGTCACGAGGTCACCGGACCTGCCGCCCAGCGTGCCGATTCCCTCGGAGTGGCGTTGCAACTGACCAATATCCTGCGCGACCTGCTGGAGGATCGCCGCGGCGGCCGTGTCTACCTACCGGCCGAGGACCTGCGTCGTTTCGGTGTCTCACTCGAACTGGACTCGCGGGGGATGTTCACCGACCCGCCCGATGCCCTGAACGAGCTCGTGCGTTTCCAGGCTCGTCGAATCGAAGGGTGGTACTCCGAGGGTTTGCGGCTGCTTCCCCTGCTCGATCACCGCAGCCGCGCCTGTTGCGCGGCGATGGCGGGGATATACCACGAGCTGCTGCGGCACATCGCGGATGATCCCGCCGCGGTGACTCGTGGCAGGATCACACTGCCGGGCAGGCAGAAAATGATCGTAGCGGCTCGTTCACTGGCGGGGATGAAATCATGACCCGTGGGCGGGTAGTGGTCATCGGTGGTGGTCTGGCCGGTGTTTCCGCCGCGTTCGGCTGTCGCGACGCCGGTTTCGACGTGACCCTGTTGGAGGCGCGCTCCCGGTTGGGAGGAGCCACTTACTCGTTCTCCCGTGGCGAGCTCACCGTGGACACCGGACAACACGTCTTTCTGCGCTGCTACACCGAGTACCTCGCACTGCTACGACGTCTCGGCACCCTCGACAGGGTGCGGATCCAACCGAGATTCCGTGTCCCGGTGATCACCCCGCACGGTCCCGGCTGGGCATTGCGGCGTGCCGAGCTGCCCGCGCCGGGACACCTGCTGCCCGCACTGTGGGGACATCGTGCGCTGTCCCCACTGCAACGGCTCACCGCGGCGCGGACGGCGCTGGCACTGCGCGGACTGGACCCGGACGATCCGGCCCTGGACCGCACCGACTTCGGGAGTTGGCTGCGCTCTCGTGGCGAATCGGACCGCTCCGTGGCGACGCTGTGGGGACTGTTCTGCGTCGCGGCGTTGAATTCCCGGCCCGACGAGGCATCGCTGGCCCAGGCGGTCAAAGTGTTCCGTACCGGAATGTTGGACACCACCACCGGGGGCGACATCGGGGTGATCCGTCGTCCGCTGAGCGAAGTGCACGGTGATCCCGCCCAGCGGAAACTGTCCGAGGCGGGCGTGCTGCCGCTGACCCGGCACAAGGCGTTGGAGATATCCGGCGAACCGGGCGAATACCGCGTGCGGGTGAGCGCCGAGCAAGAGTACGAACTGACCGCGGACGCGGTTGTCCTCGCCGTTCCGCACCCGGCCGCCGCCAAACTGCTGGCTGACCGAACCTCACCCGCCGGAGTAGACCTCTCCGCGTTGTCGCGCGCGCCCATCGTGAACGTGCACGCCCATTTCGACCGCAGGGTCACCGACCTGTCCATGGCCGCCGCCCTGGACTCCCCGGTGCAGTGGTTGTTCGACCGGACGGAAGCCGCGGACGCGCCACGCGGCCAGTATCTGGCGATTTCGTTGTCCGCGGCTCACGAGGAGGTGAGGACGCGCTCCGTACTGCTGCGTGAGCAGTACCTACCGGAGTTGCGAAGGCTGTTTCCCGCGGTTCGAGAAGCGCGACTGCTGGATTTCTTCGTCACGAGAGAGCCCGCGGCCACGTTTCGGCCCGTCCCCGGCGCGAGGTCGTCGCGTCCGGCCGCGCGCACGGCCGAACGGGGACTCGTGCTGGCGGGCGCGTGGACCGACACCGGTTGGCCGGACACCCTCGAAGGGGCCGTACGGAGCGGAAACACCGCGGCCAGTGTCGTCAGCGGGACCGTCGACCGCCACAGCGATGTGGCGTGGAGGTGACGCATGACAGTGACAATGCCCTCCGCGCTGTCCAGCGCCCGGGAATCCATCGACTCGCGGTTGCGTCACACTGTCGCCGGATTGGATCCGGACACCCGCAGGGTCAGCGAATACCATTTCGGCTGGATCGATGCCGAGGGTGCCGAGGACAACCGGCCGGGCAAGGCGCTGCGTCCGGCACTTGTGCTGTTGTCGGCGCGGGCCGCCAACGGCGACGAACGCAGTGCCTGCAGCGGGGCGGTGGCCGTTGAACTGGTGCACAACTTCTCGTTGCTGCACGACGATCTGATGGACGGTGACATCTCCCGCAGACACCGTCCCACCGCCTGGACCGTGTTCGGGCGGTCCGCCGCGCTGCTGGCGGGGGACGCGCTGCTCGGACTCGCCAACGGCGTGTTGCTCGAAGCCGATTCGCAGCGGGCGTTGTGGGCGGCTCGTGAACTGTCGGGCACCGTTCGCGAACTCATCGCGGGACAAGCGGCGGATCTGGACTTCGAGCAGCGCACCGAGGTCGGATTCGACGAGTGCCTGCGCATGGTGGCGGGCAAGACCGCCGCGCTGATCGCGTGCTCCTGCTCCCTCGGCGCCCTGCTGTCGGGAGCTTCCGAACAAACCGTCCGACGACTGCGCGGTTTCGGATTCGAACTCGGAATGGCGTTCCAGCTCGTCGACGATCTGCTCGGAATCTGGGGAGATCCGGAGGAGACCGGAAAACCGGTGCTTTCCGACCTGCGTTCCCGCAAGAAGTCGATGCCGGTCGTGCACGCGCTCAATTCGGACACCGACGCCGGTATGCGGCTGCGTGAGCTGTACCGCCAACCGGAGGAACCCACCGAGGCCCAAGTGCTCCGAGGGGCGGAACTGCTGCGTTCGGCGGGCTCGGAGGAATGGACCAGGGCCGAGACGGAACGCAGGTTGACGGCCGCTCACCGGCAACTTCGTGACGCCGGGTGCCAGGGAACGACCGAAGGACTGACCGAACTCGCCGATTTCGTTCTCCGGAGGAACCAGTGACCGGATCGCTGCGCCAGAACGGCGACATCCGTCAAGCCGACCAACCCCGAGCCGACGACCCCGTCACCGAGACGATGGCCCCGCCGCGGCCGTCCGCGGCGGACGTCGATTCCGAGCGGGCCTCGATGCCGCCGGGGCAGGGGTTTTCCTGGGAGGAGGCACTCCGAGCCGGCAGCGATCACTTGTTGGGGCTGCAGCACGAGGAGGGATGGTGGAAGGGAGAGCTGCAGACCAACGTGACCATGGACGCAGAGGATCTGATGTTGCGTCAGTTCCTCGGGATACGGACCTCGGCGGAGACCGCCGCCGCGGCACGTTGGATTCGCTCCCAGCAGCGCGCGGACGGTACCTGGGCGTCCTTCCACGGTGGTCCCGGAGAGCTGTCCGCGACCGTGGAAGCCTACATCGCCCTGAAACTCGCGGGCGACGAGGTGGACGACGAACACATGGTCGCCGCGCGGCGTTGGATTCGACGCTGCGGGGGCATCGAACGCACCCGTGTGTTCACCCGCATCTGGCTGGCGATGTTCGGCCAGTGGTCGTGGGACGAACTGCCCGCCATGCCGCCGGAGATCGTCATGCTGCCGAGCTGGGTACCGCTGAACCTGGCCGACTGGGGCTGCTGGGCGCGGCAGACCATCGTTCCGCTGACCATAGTCAGCACCCTGCGTCCCCGGCGTGAACTGGGAGTCGACACCGCCGAGCTGCGCACCGGCACACACCCGGTGGGGCGGGTGCGCGAGAACGCCGGAACCTCGCGTTGGGAGTCCGTGTTCAACGGGCTCGACCGGGCGTTGCACGTCTATCAACGGCACCCGATCCGGCCATTGCGCGAGCAGGCCATGCGGCGGGCGGCCGAATGGATCGTGGCGAGGCAGGAAGCCGACGGTTCCTGGGGAGGTATCCAGCCGCCCTGGGTTTACTCCCTGCTCGCACTGAACCTGCTCGGCTATCAACTCGACCACCCGGTGATGCGTGCGGGTATTCGGGGGCTGGAGGGCTTCCTGGTCAGACAGGAGTCGGAACAGGGCAGCCTCCGCAGACTGGAGGCCTGCCAGTCGCCGGTCTGGGACACCGTGCTGAGCATCCAGGCGCTGCACGATGCCGGAGTACCGGACAGTGACCCGGCGATTCGTGACGCCGTCGAGTTCGTCCGCTCCGAGGAGATCACCGTTCGAGGGGACTGGGCGGTACGACGTCCCGAGCTACCCGGTGGGGGAGGGTGGGCCTTCGAATTCGAGAACGACGGTTACCCCGACATAGACGACACCGCGGAAGTACTGCTGGCTTTCACCCGTACCGGCTATGTCGAACAGGACCGCATCGCCGCGGCCGCCGACCGGGGAAGACGCTGGCTACGCGGTATGCAGTCCCGCGGTGGCGGCTGGGGAGCCTTCGACGCCGACAACACGCGTTGGCTGGTGAACAAGCTGCCCTTCTGCGACTTCGGGGCGGTCATCGACCCGCCCTCCGCTGATGTCACCGCGCACGTGGTGGAGGCCTTGGCCCAGCTCGGGGACGCCAACGACCGCGTCGTCCGCGACGGCATAAGGTGGCTGCTCGAACAGCAGGAGAACGACGGTTCCTGGTACGGCCGCTGGGGAGCCAACCATATCTACGGTACCGGGGCCGTGGTTCCCGCCCTGGTCGAGGCAGGGATATCGGTACGACACTGCGCGCTCACCCGTGCGGCCCGTTGGCTGGAGCAGCGGCAGAACCCGGACGGCGGTTGGGGCGAGGACCTGCGTTCCTACACCGATCCGGCCTGGATCGGTGTAGGGGACTCGACCGCTTCGCAAACCGCCTGGGCCCTGCTGGCACTGCTGGCTCTGGGACGTCATGACACCGATCCGGTGCGGCGCGGCATCGCCTTTCTGGCGGACACGCAACAGGCGGACGGCAGCTGGGCGGAACCGCAATTCACCGGGACGGGATTCCCGGGTGACTTCTACATCAACTACCACCTCTACCGACAGATCTTCCCGGTGACCGCTCTCGGGCGATACCGACAAGCCGTCCACGCCGAATAGGTGCTCGCCATGACATCGGACCTGCTCGTATGCGCCCCGCTGCGAGTGGAGGCCCGCGCGTTGCGCCGACTGGGCGGGAACCGGGTGTTGCGAACCGGGTACGGCAAGCGACGCAGTGCCCGGTCAGCGGCCGAACTCACCGCGCGCGAATTCGGTGCGTTGGCCGTGGCCGGCCTGGCAGGAGGGCTCGACCCAGGACTGCGCAGCGGTGACGTGGTGGTGGGAACCGAGGTCGTCGGGTCGGGGAACGGCGCGTGCCGGCACTCCGACCGTCCCGAGCTGTTGGCCCACCGGCTGCGTGGCCTCGGGCTGCGCGTGTGGCTCGGTCCGGTACTGACCAGCGAGCGGTTGGTTCTCGGTGCGGAGCGCGCCGCCCGGGCACGGGGCGGCGCGCTGGTCGCGGACATGGAATCGGAGGTGTTGGCGACAGCGGCAGCAGACCGTCCCGTTGTGATCGTGCGTGTCGTACTCGACACCCGCCGACAACCGCTGCTGGGTCCCGGCTCGCCGGCTCGGCTGTCCGGGGCGCTGCGGCGGTTACGCGCTACCGGCCTGCCGCTGCTTCGCTGGGCCGAGGCTGTGGCGGGACCCGGTTCGCTGGATACTGTCCGTTCTCGCTGAAGCAAAGAGGTGCCGCAATGGGTATCCCGATCCGCCAGGCCGCCAAGGTTGGTGCCTACCTGGTCAAACAAAAGATTCTGCGGCGTAAGAAATTCGCGTTGACTCTCGAGCTGGAGCCGTTGTTCGCGTGCAACCTGGCGTGCGCGGGCTGTGGCAAAATCCAGCACCCGGCCAACGTGCTCAAACAGCGGATGCCGGTGGAACAGGCATTGTCCGCGGTCGAGGAGTGCGGAGCTCCGGTTGTCTCCATCGCGGGCGGTGAACCGCTGATGCATCCCGAGATCGAGACGCTCGTCCACGAACTCGTCAAACGCAAGAAGTTCGTCTACCTGTGCACCAACGCGCTGCTCATGCCGCGCAAGATCGACAAGATCGAGCCCTCCCCTTATTTCTCGTGGGCAGTGCACATCGACGGGTTGGAGGAGCGTCACGACGCCTCGGTGAGCAAGCAGGGAGTGTTCGCTCAGGCGGTGGACAACATCAAGGACGCTCAACGTCGCGGTTTCCGCGTGACCACCAACAGCACCTTCTTCAGCACCGACACGCCCAAGACGGTCATCGACGTGCTGGACTACCTCAACGACGAACTCAACGTCGACCAGATGATGCTGTCCCCCGCGTATGCCTACGACAAGGCGCCCGACCAGGAGCACTTCCTGGGGGTCGAGGAGACCAGGGAGCTTTTCAAGAAGGCTTTCGCCGACGGGAGGCGTAAGAAGTGGCGGTTGAACCACTCACCGCTGTTCCTCGACTTTCTCGAGGGCAAGCGCGACTTCGCCTGTACGGCCTGGGCGATCCCCTCGTACTCGTTGTACGGCTGGCAGCGCCCCTGCTACCTCATGGCGGACGGATACGCACAGTCCTACCGCGAGCTGATCGAGGAGACCGACTGGGAGTCCTACGGAAGAGGAAGAGATTCCCGTTGCGCCAATTGCATGGCACACTGCGGCTACGAACCCACCGCGGTGATGGCGACGATGGGGTCGCTACGGGAGTCGCTGCGGGCGATGCGCGGCTGAGCCGCCTGCACGGTGTGTCCGTGGTCACCGGCTGCGGTGTAGTGCCGTGACCTCGGGCTATAATGGAACTCGACACGAAGTCCATCGCGCGGCTCGTCGCATGCTCAACAGCGCGATGTAACCGTCCACGGCGTCGGTGCGGGGTGCCCCGATCCCCGCACGCGCCGCGTGAGGTCAACATGCACAATCCGACGACCGTCCAACTGGACGGGCTCCGGACTCATCTTTCACACGCGGGCAAGAAGCTGCTGGAGACCACCCTCGCGCCCTTGGGGTTGTTCTACCTGCTGCTACAGCTGACCGATCTGACGGGAGGGCTGCTGGCGGCGCTGGGATGGGTGCTGGCGGCGGTGGTGTGCCGACTGGTGTTGCGCGCGCGGATCCCCGCGGTGCTGCTGTTGACCACGGCACTGTTGGCGGTACGTACCGTTGTCGGCCTGCTCTCGCAGAGCGCTTTCCTGTACTTCCTGCAGCCGAGCCTGCAGAACTTCCTGATAGCGGCCGCGCTGCTGGCCACGCTGCCGTTCGAACGAACCTTCCTCGCACGGTTGGCCGACGACTTCTGCGTCTTCCCGCCCGCCCTGATGGGCCACGCCGTACTGCGACGGTTCTTCCGCCGAGTGTCGTTGCTGTGGGCCGCCGTGTTCATCGCCAACGGGGTCGCCGCGCTCTGGATGCTCGCCGAGCACACGGTAGGGCAGTTCCTGCTGGTGAGCACCATCGGGTCCTACGGACTCGTGGCTTCGGCCGCTCTCGTCTCGTTGTTGTGGTTCCGCAGGGAGCTGCGTGGCCACGGAATCCGGCTGCGGATGGGGAACGGGGCTCCCGGTCTGTTGTCCAACGTGCTACGGCCGATCTGGAACCCGCTCGGTAGTGGTGCGCGTTGATCTTGGCATGCTCCGGACCCCACAACAGCACTCTTGCCGCGGGTCCTGGGCGAACTCTCGCTGTTGTGGGGACCGGGAGCGCGCGATCGGTCAGCGGTCACGACCGAACAGTCCGTTGAGCCGGTTGAAGGTGCCGGGCATACCTCCCTGCAGCCGGGACGCCGCGCCCAGCCAGCGGGGTACGAAACTCTCCCGGCTGCCCTGTTCGATCGCTCTCACGATCCGGGAAGCCACCAGCTCGGCCGAGACCTGCCGGGGAAACCCGCGTTCGTAGGCCCTGCCGCGTCGCCGGAAGAACGGAGTGCGTACCGCGCCGGGCAATACGGTCGTGACTCCGATGCCGGTATCGCCGATCTCGTGCCGCAACCCGGTCGCGAAGGCACGCAGACCCGCCTTGGTAGCCGAGTAGACGGCCTCGTCGCGCACTCCTACGGCGGCGATCGACGAGACGAAAACGACGTGTCCACCGCCACGCTGCCGCATGTCGGGCAGCAGCAGGCGGGTCAGCTCCAGCGGCGCCGCCAGATTCACGGCGAGCAATCGGTGGACGTGCTCGCTCGGCATGGTGGTGAACTCCCCGGCCCAACCGATTCCGGCGTTGTTGATCAGAATGTCCGCCCCGGCCGCCACGTCGGCGACCCGGGGGAGTTCTTCGGACCGGGTGAGATCGGCCGTCACAGTCCGAGCTCCGGTCATCTCCGCGACGTGCCGCAGCCCCCGTTCGTGGCGGCCGACCAGGATCAGTTCGCACCCCCGCCGTGCCAGCGACCTCGCGGTGGCCGCGCCGATCCCGGAGGATCCACCGGTCAGCAGCACCGTTCGCCCGTCGAGACCGAACCGCATTCGTTCACCTGCCTTTCCTTCGGCAACTCCATCCCCGTGGGTGAGAGAGAACCGATCCCGCGGGTACCGTCCTCGGTCGGGGGAGTGGTTACCCCCAGGTCACTGTTCCACCATCACCGAGGGAGTCGTTGTTCTCGATTTCCCTCCGCAGCGACTCACCCCGATGCGTGAGCAACACGATTCCGCCGACGATCGCCACGGCGGCCACTGCCTGGCCCCCCAACACCGCCGGAGTGGAGACCACCTCCTCGCCGAACCAGCCGATTCCGATCGCCACCCCCACCAGCGGGTCCACGGTGGTGATCACCGCGAGAGCGGGGGAGATCAGTTTTCCCTGTTGAAAGGCATTCTGGCTCAACAGGAAACCACACGGGCCGACGAGGCACACCGCGTAGAGCACCCAGTGCTGGAACGGTTCGACGAAGCCACCCGCGCGGAACTGACTCGCCACCACCTTCATCAGCCCCGCGGTCACCCCGTAGATCACCCCGGTCGCCAACGCCAGCGCGATCACCCGGATCTCGCCGGGGAAACGCGAAGCGGCCAACAGACACACCACCGTGATCACTCCGAGCAGCACCGCGAGCGGGATCGCCTGTGGCTCTATGGTCTCGTCGCCGCCCACCGGACGCGCCAGCAGCAGGAAAGCGGCGAGGCCACTCATGCACCCGAGTGCGCCCAGTACGACGATCCGGTCCAGCTTGCGGTGTGCCAGCCAGGCCGCGTGCAGGGCGGCGAACAGCACGCTGGTCACCAGCAGCGGCTGGACCAACATCAAGGGGCCGTAGGCCAGCGCCACTACCTGCAGGGACAGGCCCACGATGACCGTGCCGACACTGGCCAGCCATATCGGCTTGCGTACCAACTCCAGCAACAGGCGTGGGTTGAGAGTCCGGATACTTGGCACCTGTTTGGTGGCCCGCTGCTGTACCGCGCTGGCCATGCCGAAACTCGCGGCGCCGACCAGCGCCGCCGGAACCGCTATCGTGAACCAGGCCCCCGTCGCGGTCAACGTTGTGCTTCCTCACGGGTGGTCCCCGGCCGTGGGGTGGATTCGGTCCGGGCTCGCAACTGCCGGAAGCAGGAGCGCAGCTGCTCGCACAGTCGGGAGGGCAACCACTCCAGCCGAGCGTCGGCGGTGATTCCCACACCCACCGTATCGCCCCAGCTGATCAGTCCCATCGCCGTTCCGACGCCGGGAGCGAGTGGAAGGATCGGCAGCACCTCGGCCACCAACGCCCCCCAGACCCGTGGCGGGCGGCGCGAACCCGGCATGGCGGATACCAGCGCGTTGAAGAATCGACGCTGGTAGATAGTCCGCACCAGCGGCCGGTGCAGCGGAGTGGGAAGCATCCCCAGCGCCGCCATGGCGATGCCCGCCGCCGCCGGTTGCCCGTCGTGCTGTCCCGCGTTCAGCCGTTCCGCCACTTCACGCAGGCGCTGTTCCGCGTCCATGGGACCCACCGGGAGGTCCACCGAGACCGCTACCGTGTGGTTCCCGAACATCTCCGCCGTCGGTGTGTCCCGAGGTGAACGCGTGGTACGCGGTACCATCACCCGCATGTGCTGTCCCGGACCGGTGCCGGTTCGTTCGGCGAGCGTGCGGTGCAGCGCCTCGGCGGTCAAACCGATCAGCAGCACACTGCTGGGGATGCCGCGGGCGCGTGCCTGTGCGCGTACTTCGCTGGTGGGCAGCTCCGCGGTGTCGAACACCCGGCCGGAGGTGCTGTCCCCGTCCAACGGGCTCAGCGGCGCCGGTCCCGCCGTGGCCAGCTTCCACATCCCCCGCGCCACGGTCAGTGCCGTGCGCCCCCGGGAAGTGACGAGGGAACGGATCGCGGCGGACGCCGTGGCCCTTCGCTCGTTGCGCGGAGGCGGTGAATCCCGTTCCCGATCGTCGGCGCTGTCACGCAGCAAGCGCACCAGGGTGTTCGTGACCGCGATGCCGTCACCCAGCGCGTGGTGCAACTTCGCGAGGATCAACGTTTCGGTGTCCGTGCGCAGCACCCTCAGTTGCCAGGGAGGGCGGTCCGTGGGTACCGCGGCGGTGAAGAACTCCCGCACCACCTCGTCGCGTTCCGGGGAGGTGCGATGATCCAGATGTTGCCACGGCTCGATACGCCGAACGGTGTGCCACCGCGGGCCGCGAGCGCCTCGTTGGACCAGGGTGTTGCGCAGCATCGGTAGCGCTCGGGCACGTCGTTCGATCAGCTCGGCGAGGTGTCCGGCCCACTGTTCGGCGGTTCTCTCCTCGGGTGCCTCCCGCAGTCGCAGCACGGCGCCGGTCTGCTGGGATACCACCGCGTCCGCCGCGTGCACGAAGAACCGGTCGGAGGAGCGCAACCGTCGCGCGCCGCGGTGCCTGGGCAGTTCGGCGAGTGCGGCCACCTGCTCGGTGAACTCGCCCGCGGTCGCCTGTCCCAGGGCACGCTGTTCGTCACGTCGTAGTCGTCCGGGGCTGGCGGTGAGTTCGTGCAGCGTCGCAGCCAGCGAGTCGGAGGTCGGGCACAGTTCCGCCAGACCCGCTCGTGCCATGAGTTCCGCGTTGGCTCGACCGTGCCCGGCGATCGGTTCGAACATGATCACCGTGCGGCCACAGGCCATCGTCTCCAACGCGGTGGCACCTCCAGCGTTGGAGATCACCACATCCGCCGCGGCCGTCAACCCCGGCATGTCGTCGCACCAGCCCAGCGCCAACAAGCTCCGCTCTGTGGTGTCGCGTTCCGCCAGTCGCCCGCGTAGCTGCTCGTTACGGCCACACGCCACGATCACCCGGTCGACGCGGGATTCGGCCAGCGCAGTGTCCACGGCGCGTTCCACCGAACCGAACGACAGCGAGCCGCACGCGATCAGGACCTGAAAACCCTCGGTCGGCATGCCCAGTGACCGCCGGGCCTCCTCCCTGTCACGAGGGCGGAACGCCGCTGAAACGGGAGGTACGCTCACTGCCGCCGTGGCGTCGGGCTGCGCACGGTGGAGCGCTCGCAGGCTGGCTTCGCTCATCACGTAGTGCAGGTCGATCTCCGGGTACACCCAGAACGGGTGCGGGCAGAAGTCCGAAACCACGGCCGAAACCGGTTTTTCCAGCTCGCCACGGCGACGCAGCCGATCCAGCCCGGCAGTGGCCATCGGGTAGGTCGAGATCACCAGGTCCGGTTCCCACCGTCGGATTCGACGGCGAAGCGGTGGTCCGACCCAGGCTCCCACGAAACGTCGAGAAGCGGTGGCGAACCAGTGCCACCGCCACAGCGCGTCGTAGAACAGGTCGTACAACCACGGGGTGGATTCCACGTTGCGGACGTAGATCCATCGGAACAGTGGTCCGATTCCCGGACCCATCATCCGCAACGTGTCCAGACGTGCCGTTTCGCATTCGGGCCAGAGCCGTCGCGCTGCCTCCTCGATGGCCCGGGCCGTCGCGTTGTGCCCCTCACCGATATCGGCACTGACCAGCAGTATTCGTTCCGGGGAGCGACCGTTCGGGTGATGGGAGGTCACCGGCCAAAGTCCTTCCGTGCTCTCGGTGTCTCGTAGCGGGGCAACGGCGCTGTTGCTGGTCGGCTCGCCGGAAGCACGCACCGTCCTTCTCCGCAAGACCGTATCGCCCTCGGACACGTTTGGCGATCAGGCGGTCGCAGTGAGTCGCGAAAGTTTCACCGCTCCGTCCGGCAACGGATCAGTCCTGCGGCGGTAATTCCGCCACGGACGTCACGTCGCGTCCCGCCCTGCCGACCTTGGCGGCTCCGCCGGGGGAACCGAGGCCGGTAATCTCGAAGAACTCGGTGTTGAACGTGGTGTATTCGGCCCATTCGTCCGGCACGTCGTCCTCGTAGTAGATGGCTTCCACCGGGCACACCGGCTCGCACGCTGCGCAGTCGATGCACTCGTCGGGATGGATGTAGAGCATCCGCTCTCCCTCGTAGATGCAGTCCACCGGACATTCGTCGATGCAGGACCTGTCGAGTACGTCCACGCACGGCTGAGTAATTACGTAGGTCACGAGGAGCTCTCCCGGGACAGAGGGGAAGTGATTCCGCCCGCTGGACGTACCCCGTGATGGCGTGTTCGATGCCGATCGGAGATCGACCACCGGGATCGGTGGTCGCGATTGATACGTTGTTCGGGGCGGGATCCCGGGCACCTCCGCGGTCGAACAACCTTCGCGGTGCCCTCGAGTGAGCGTGAGGAATGAGCAGGACATCCAAAGGGGCGCGGTCGCGGGAGCAGCGTCAGCAGCAGATCGTCGACTACGTGCTGGAACGTGGTTCCGCGAGCGCGGCCGAACTCGCCGATCTCGTGGGCGTGAGTCTGATGACCGTTCACCGTGATCTCGACGAACTGGCCAGGCGTGGGCTGCTGCGCAAGTTTCACGGTGGGGTCTCCGCACAACCCTCCACCGTCTTCGAGGGCAGTTCGGAGTACCGGATGGGAGCCAACCGGGAACTCAAGGACGCGATCGCGAGGACGGCGCTGCGGCTGGTCGAACCCGGTGCCTCCATCCTGCTCGACGACTCCACCACCGCGCTGACGCTGGCCGGACTGTTGGGGGGCGTGGGGCCGCTCACGGTCGCCACCAACTACCTGCCCGTCATCCAGGAGCTCAAGTCGTTGCCCGATGTGCACCTGATCTGTCTCGGTGGCAACTACTCGGCCACCCACGATTCCTTTCTGGGGCTGCCCTGTATCGAGGCTGTGGGAGCGTTGTCGGTGGACATGGCTTTCGTGTCCACCTCGGCGATGAACGCGACGATGACCTTTCACCAGGAGCACGAGCTGGTGCAGGTCAAACGAGCCATGCTCGACGCGGCGGCCACCAGCGTGTTGCTGATGGATTCGAGCAAGATGCCGCGCAAGGCGCTGCACCGCATGGCTCCGCTTGGGGACTACGACAAGCTCGTCGTCGACGACGGGGTCGACCCCGAACTGCTCGCCGCCGCCGGTGACGTGATCGATGTGGCCGTGGCACCCACCGGAAACGTCTGACCCGAAGTTCGGGTGGTCCCCGGACCGGAACGAAGGCCACGCGTGGCGACCTCACCACGGTCGACGAGCGAACACCATCGGTCCCGGGACGCGTTACTCGCCCGCGGCGCGCAGCATCTCGGCGAGATCGGGAGGGAGCTGTGCGACGGTGTCCTCGATCTCCTCTTCGGGGGCCCAGTACAGCAGCACCGCGAACACCGCCTCGACCCGCCGTTCCACCACGTCGAGGTCGACCGTGTCGATTTCACCGCTGACCCGGTCGAGGAAGGTCTCCCTGTCGAAGGCGACCGCCTGTCCCTCGAACCGGTACAGCTCTTCCCGCAGTTCCGGGGGCAGCGCCGGAGCGAGATCGTAGAGCTGCCCCGCGGCAAGCCGTTCGGAAAGCGCGCGTAACGACGCACGAGTCAGTCGGTCTGCCTCGGTGCCGTCGGACAACTCGGCCCGCTGCCGGACTTGTTCCAGGAAGCTGGCCATGGTCGGACCGGCCGGTTCCGGATGTGCCATCCTCGTCCTTCCACCGTCTGTGACCGTTCAGCGTTTCGTACCCGGTTCACCGGAGATCGAAACCCCAAGGCGGAGTCCCCGCGTCGGGGAACACGAGTGCCTCCGCGCCGGTCTGTCGTGTTCGGACCGTACAGGGGACGGGGCGGTGAACGCTCAGCGCCGCCTTGCCAGCGTGATCCCGTCGCTGATCGGCAGCATGGTCAACTCGACGCGCTGATCCCGCAGCGCGTACCGGTTGAACTCGTGGATGGCGTGGGTGCTCTCGTCCTGTCGCTCGTGGAGCACTCGCCCACCGGCCAGCACGTTGTCCACCACGATGAAGCCCCCGGAGCGGGTACGCGGCACGATCTCGTTCCAGTACGCGATGTATCCCGTCTTGTCGGCATCGATGAAACTCAGGTCGATCACTGCCGCGTTCTCCAGCGCGCGCAGGGTGTCCAGCGCCGGGGCCAGCCGTAGTTCGATGCGTTCGGATACACCTGCCCGGTGCCAGAAGTGCCGTGCCACATCGGTGTACTCGGTACTCACGTCACAGCACAACAACCGGCCGTCCTTGCCGAGACCGCGCGCGATGGCCAGTGCCGAATAACCGGTGAACGTCCCCACCTCCACCGCGTACTCCGCCCGAATCGCCTTGGCCAGCAGCGTCAGCAGCGAAGCCTGTTCCGGTGAGATCTGCATGTCCGCGCTGTCGGGCAGCAACCGCTGGGTGTCCTCGATCAACTCCAGCTGCAGGGTATCCGGGCGTGGTCCGTGCCGCAGCAGGTACTCGTGCAGTTGTTCGTCGAGCTGGGCCGACTTGCGAGTCACATCGCCGACGCTACCCGTACGCTCCCGCTCCGCAACTCGTCGAGGTTTCCCTCGCCCCCGTCAGGGGCGGTGTTTGCTCCTTTCGGCGTCGCCCGTGCCGAAGAGCACCGGCAACCGTGCGGTGTGGACGAGCGGGGTGCCGCTCCTGGCTCGCGTAGTGGAACAGGGCTGTTTACGCTGGCGAGCGAGTGTCAGGTCAATCGCCGGACGGGCCCGAAAGGCAGGCGTGATCGTCGCTATGAGCAGATTGACGCGGCCTACGAAGCAGTCCAGCAGGGCGTACCGCGCCGCTGCGGCCCAGGCGAACGAGGCCGATCAACGGTTGCAGTTGGCATCCGGCATGCGACGACAGATGAACAAGGTGTTCCCCACGCACTGGTCCTTCCTGCTGGGCGAGATAGCGCTCTACACGTTCATTCTGCTGTTGTTGACCGGCACGTACCTGGCGTTCTTCTTCGATCCCTCGATGGCCGAGGTGACTTACCAGGGCGCTTTCACCAATCTGCGCGGTGTCGAGATGTCACGTGCCTACGAGTCGACACTCAACATCTCCTTCGAGGTGCGTGGCGGCATGTTCGCACGGCAGATCCACCACTGGGCCGCCCTGCTGTTCCTGGTGGCGATCGTGGCGCACATGTTCCGCATTTTTTTCACCGGTGCCTTCCGCAGGCCGCGCGAAACCAACTGGATCCTGGGAATCCTGCTTTTCATCACCGGAATGTTCGAGGGCTTCACCGGGTATTCGCTTCCGGACGACCTGCTTTCCGGAACCGGAGTTCGTATCGCCTCCGGGATCACGCTTTCGATTCCCGTGATCGGTACTTGGCTGCATTGGCTGCTCTTCGGTGGCGAGTTCGTCGGAGACGAGATAATTCCGCGTTTCTACATGATCCACATATTTCTGCTCCCCGGTATCATTCTCGGACTGATCGCCGTTCACCTGGCTCTGGTCTGGTATCAGAAGCACACTCAGTTTCCCGGTGTGCGCCGTAGCGAGAGCAATGTCGTCGGAGTGCGGATCATGCCGATCTTCGCGGTGAAGGCGGGCGGTTTCTTCGCGGTGGTCGTGGGCGTCACCGCCATAATGGGTGGGGTATTCCAGATCAACCCGATCTGGAACCTCGGTCCCTACATCGCCTCGATGGTCTCGGCTGCCTCGCAACCCGACTGGTACATGATATGGACCGATGGCTTGGGCCGACTGTGGCCTCCGTGGGAGGTCTATCTCTGGGGACAGGCAACCATCCCGGCACCGTTCTTCCCGCTGATCGGCGGTATGACAGCGGTGTTCACCCTGGCACTGGCCTACCCCTTCCTGGAACGCAAGCTCTCCGGTGACGAGGCACACCACAACCTGCTGCAACGGCCCAGGGATGTTCCGGTGCGTACCGGCCTCGGAGCCATGGCGATCACTTTCTTCGTGGTCGTGCTGCTCAGCGGCGCCAACGACATCATCGCGTTCAAGTTCGACATCGCGTTGGAAGCCACGACCTGGATGGGGCGTATCGGTGTGCTGCTCGCTCCACCGGCCGCCTACTACATCGCTTATCGCATCTGCATCGGGCTGCAGCGAGCCGATAGACAGGTGCTCGAACACGGTATCGAGACGGGCATCGTCAAGAGACTGCCACACGGTGAGGTCATCGAGTTGCATCAGCCACTCGGGCCCACCGACGAACACGGCCACCCCGAACCGCTCTCCTACCAGGGAGCGCCGATTCCCAAGAAGATGAACAAGCTCGGTGCTGCCGGACGCCCGCTTCCCGGCAGCCTGCTGTGGCCCGACCCTCCGGAGGAGACCGAGCAGTTGCGCGAGGCGGAACGCCGTGAGGCCGAGGAGCCGGAACGCCCGCAACCGAGGGAACCGGAACTGCCCAGTGGGCGGCCACGCGACGTGACGGAGTGATACCTCGGGATTGGGTTCGCCACCGTTCCGCCTGTGGGGGACTCCCCGATACAAGGGACCATCGTCGCTGGACATCTCCGGGACTCGGGTCCACAGTATTGGTGCGGACCCTCCGTACGGACCGCGCAGGGCAGCCCGTGTTTCCCGGATGAACGGCGCGGCGCCGCAAGGGGTTCGACGTGGCCGGCGGGGGGCCGGTTGCCACAGCGAACGGTAGAGGTGATCGAGATGACACAAGCCGGTTCGATCGAGAGGCATCCTGATCTCGTCGAGATGCGGGCACGCTACGAGGAGGCGAGCGAAACTCCGCAGGGACAGCTCCTGGAGGGGGCCACCCTGCTCGCGGGGGTCTATCTGGCGATCTCACCGTGGGTTGTCCAGTTCAGCGCCACCAGCTTCGACGTGGCGCTCGGCAATCTGGTCGTCGGGCTGACAGTGGCTGTGCTGGCACTCGGGTTCGCCTCCGCTTACAGCAGGACCCACACCGTTGCCTGGGTGGTCCCGTTGCTGGGAGCTTGGGCCGTCATCGCTCCGTTCGTCATCCTGGGAGGCGGAGTCGGCCTGGGGATGCTGCTCAGCAATGTGATCACGGGCGGCCTGATCGTGCTGCTCGGTGTGGGGCTGAGTACGTTGGTGATGATGCGCCGTCGGCGCTGACGAGGTGGTCGATGAACGTGGTCGACGAACGTGGTCGACCCGACGGGCCGGACTCGGCGTGCTCGACACGCGGTGGCGGTCGTATCGGGTCGACCACGTGGCCGAAGGGTCGAGGGTTCGGCCGGATAAGGGCGTGCGGAGAGCTATTGTCGCTCGGTTGAAGCGTGCACGATGACCACCGGGCACTCGGCGTGATGAGTGCACTTGTGGCTCACCGAGCCGAGTAGCGCTCCGACGAAGCCGCCGTGCCCGCGACTTCCGACCACCAGCAACTCGGCGTCTTCCGCGGTATCGAGCAGTACTCGCGCGGAATCCCCTTGTGCGACGTGGGTACGCACCCGGGGCGGATTAGCACGGCGGTCCACCGCGTTGTCCACGGCGTCTTCCACGGTGACACTGGCCGCGTTCTCGAATTCCCTGGGTGGCACCGCACCACCCTCCCAGCTGTAGAACGCCGGGTATTCCCAGGCAGTGACGGCTTCGACGGTGGCGCCGGTGAGTTCGGCCTGACTGAGGGCCCAGTCCAGTGCGGCCAATGAGGAGGCCGAGCCGTCGATGCCGACCACGATCCGGTTTTCCTGGCTCATCACGCATCGCCCATCCCCGGCGTTTGATATCGCGGCTTCGTCGTGGTGTGTGCCGCAGCGGCGTGTGCTCTCGCGTTCCTCGACTGTCCCACTCATCCGCCTTGTCCGCTCGGTTCCGCTCCTTTCCGGTGTGGTGCGGTAACGGGATTCGATACGAAAGTGTGATCTGAATCGTTCGTGGGTATGTTCATCTCACCGGCGGAAAGCCACGACTTCCGGAGTCGCGATGCCTCGATGGAGCGGAGCGAGGATACGCCGCGTGGGCCGGTCGCGGCGATACGGCGGTAGTGCTGCCGTGCCGCGACGTCGAGCCGCGACCACGTTCGATGCGCACCGGCTCGTCGGGGATCGTCCGCGGTCGCGGAACTGATCGTGTGGTCGATCGGAATCGTTCACCGTCGCACGGTTGTTTGGAGAGCCCGTTGCCGAAACGAACGACCAGCACGCCGTCGTGGAGCGTTATAGCCCATGACACGGACAGGCTCAACCAGGCCGTACACGAGCTCCACACCGGGCACGACACATCGTCGGGTCAGGAGCTCAGTCACGAGCTGCTGCGTGCGGTTACGCTGATAGGGGAACGTCTCGCGACTCTGTTGGACGGGTTGGCCAAGCGCCAAGAGAATCCCGGTGTGCCCGAGCAACGCACCGTTCACCTCGCGCTGGACCAGGCGGCGGCCGCGGCCGAGGACCTGGGGGAGTGTGCGCGCCGTGCGGCCCGCACTCTGGAGGACGAACACTGACCGGGTCGATCTCCACGCCGTTTCGACGTACCGTACATTACCGAGTGTGTCGGAGTCGTGCCGTGAAGCACGGGCATGCCGGGCGGAATCTCCGGTCGAGTAACTCGAAAACGGCTCGTTCCAGGGTTTCGTGGCTTCGCGGCGAAGTCGTCCCGTTCATCGGTGGCAGCTCGGCTCCACGCGCGGGTGCGGTGCTTTCGAGCCAGGACGTCTCCCCGGTGAGCCTGTGTGCCTCGGCTCCGACAGCAGGTTAGTCTTCCCGGCGTCCGGTTCGCGCGACGTCGCCCCAATCGAGCAACGGAGTCAGCATGTTCGGCTTCTCGAACGGGAATTCGGTACGCAACGCACTGCCACTTCGCAGGTTGCGGGTTTCCGACTGGGCTCGGCAGGAGGGAACATGGCGCGAGGCCCGCCCTTCGCTGATCGCGGCCGCCCTCAAACGTGCCCAGGCACGTCCGTCCGGTAACTGGTTCGTGCTGGCGGGTAGCGCACAGATCGACCGACGCAGCCCCTTCGCCCGTACCGTGGCCGGCACCGAGGTGGTCGCGTGGCGTACCGAGGACGGCGCGCTGCGCGCGGGCCCGGGGGCCTGCCCGCATCTGGGGGCGCCGCTCGGGCAGGCAGCGGTGGACTGCGGACAGTTGGTCTGTCGCTGGCACGGGCTCAGACTGGACGAACGGGGTGGTCCGTGGTGGACGCCGTTCCCCACTTACGACGACGGTGTACTGGCCTGGGTGCGCCTGGACGACTCCGGTGGGGAACAGCCGCTGGAACGTCCGGTGGTGCCACGCCGCCCACCGCTGCGGGACAGCATCTCCGAAGTGGCTACCGCGACCGGTGTCTGCGAACCCGACGACGTGGTGGCCAATCGGCTGGATCCCTGGCACGGCTCGTGGTTCCATCCCTACTCGTTCGCCAACCTCAGCGTGCGGCGCGCCCCGGACTTCGAGAGCAGCGAGCAGGAGGACTTCTTCGAGGTGCTCGTCTCGTTCCGGCTGTCCCGCGGGATCGGGGTGCCGGTAACCGCCACTTTCCACTGCCCGGACCCGCGTACCGTGGTGATGCGCATCGTTGAGGGGGAGGGGATCGGTAGCGTGGTGGAAACCCACGCCACACCGCTGGAAGCCGGCCCCGACGGCGGGCCGCGCACCGCCGTCATCGAGGCCACTGTCGCCTACTCCCGACGTCCCGGGTTCCGGATGGCGCTGCCCGCGGCAGGCTTGCTGCGCCCGTTGATGCGACGGGTGGCACTGCGGTTGTGGGCCGACGACCTCGCCTACGCCGAACGGCGCTACGAACTGCGCAGCACCGGGCGGTTTCCCGGCTGAGTGTGCCGGGAGCCGCACTGCTCCCGGCCGTCGCAGGTGTGTACGCCTCGTGGTCCACCGACTCGAGCTTCAGCGTCCCAGGTCGCGCAACAGGGCGAATCGGCCACGGTCGGGAACGCTCCACAGGGTGTGTCCCCGCACACCCCACCCGCGCAGCAGCTCGTTCGCGGCTCGCATCCCGGTTGTGGCGGCGCGTTCCATCAGGGCGACCGGTAGGTCGACACGCACCAGGTCTCCTGCCAGCATCAGCGCCGGATCGGGCGTTCGCACGCCGGGACGCTCCGCGAAACCACCGGGCGGGAACAGTGGGCAGTCGGCTCGCAGTTCGTGGCGCTCGTCCACGATGCCCGCTACTCCGGTTTCCGGATATATCCTGGCCAGTTCCGACAGCATCCGCGATCGGATGCTGTCGAGGGATGGTTCACCCGGTAGTGCGTAACCGTGCAGCTCGAGCACGGAACCCCCGCGATCTCCCGCCCAACGGGCCGCTTCGTGCTCGTAGCGTTCCAACACGCTGATGTTGTCCAGCGGCCCGTAGCCACTCGTTCCGAGGAACCCGGGTCTGTCCCGGCGAACCGGTCGGTCCAACCACAGCCGGGAGACCAGAAACGGCGGTGCCTCGCGCAACTCCGCTATCCGTGTTCGCCACCGTGACGTCCCCAGGTCGGGTGAGTTGCCGACGATGTTCCGCAGCCCAGCGGTGTCGGTGGCCAGCACCACCGCGTCGAATTCCGGAATACCGGCCTCTCGTGCTCCCGCGGACTCCGAACGTACCGCGAAGCGTCGGTCGGATCCCCGTTCCAAGGCCCTGACCGGGGTGTCGGTGAGCAGGGTCACACCGTGTTCGATCAGGTATTCTGCCAGCGGATTCCACAACGCTTCCGGGAACGAGTTCGCCGCCACGTCGAACAGCAGTCCCTCGCTGGAGCCGAGGAAATAGATGTGAAACATCGTCGCCAGTTCGGCGGCGGACAGCTCGGTGGGAGCGGCGAAGAAGCTGCGGGAGAACACCTCGAACGCCAGATGTTTGGCAGCCGCGGGAAAGCGTATTCGATTGAGCAGCGTGTCCGCGTCGAGATGGTCCAGACGCTCGTAGATCTCCGGGACAGACACCTGTGCCAGTGGCAACGCGGCACGGGTTCCGAGTCGTGGGAGGTCACGCCAGTTGAACGTGGGACTTCGCGCGACGAACGCGAAGGCATTCCACGGTGGAGTACGGGGCAGCCCGGCGAAGGTGTCCCGATATCCGGCACTGTGCAGCAGCGGATAGTCCGAAAGCGCGGTCAGTCCCGAAAGGTCCGGATCGGCACGCCGCAGAAGTGCGCGAAGGTTGTAGTACTGCCGGAAGAACGCGTGGAACCCACGATTCATACCGACGTCCGAGCCGTCGGCGAGCGTGGTCCGCCAACCACCGACACGTCCGCCCAACCGATCCTGTGCTTCCAGCACAGTGACCCCGACGCCGCGCTCGGCCAGACAGGTGGCCGTCGCGAGTCCCGCGATGCCACCGCCGATCACCGCTACCCGGGGGACACGCGCGAGGTGACTCGTGTCCGGCGTGCCGTCGTGTGGGGGATGCGGCACCGCCCTGCGGTCCACCCCGGGAGGTCCGTGCCCAACTTGCCCGTTGTCACCGGCCGATCGGTAAGTCGGGAAACCGCGCCTCATGCTTCCGCCGTCTCGGGTCGCTTTCCGGTCAGTGTGTGCACGATGCCGCGCTGCCATCCCGACATCGAGCCGAGACGTACTCCGACGAGGCCGTTCCGACGCATCCGCGCGGCGAGTTGTTCGGTCGAGTCGAACCGCAGCACGCTGCGCCACAGGTAAGGGTGAATCCCCGAGCCCCGCGTACTCAGTTCACCGGCGGGAATGATCACACTCCAGCTCACCGCCGACCAGACGAGCCGGGAGACGGGGCGGTTCCGCACGGAGAACTCGTGTAGGGCCAGGCGAGCGCCGGGGGCGAGCAACTCACGCAGCACGCGCAGCCCGGCATCGGGGTCGGAGAGGTTGCGGAGCAGATAAGCCGCCATGATCCCGTCGAACGGTCCGCGCACCCCCGCTTCTTCGAGGCCGCCCAACGGTGCGTGAACGAACTCCACTTTGTCCCGCCAGGACTTACGTTCGGCCTGTGCCAGCATGTTCGCGGAAGCGTCCGTGGCCACGATGCGCGCGTGCGGCGCGATTCGGAGCAGCGCCGCGGTGGACGCGCCGGTACCGCAACCCGCATCCAGCAACCGCAGTCCGCGGCCACCGTCGGGCAGGTGCAACCGACGTGCCGATCGCCGCAGCGCGCGATGGTATCCGGGATTGATTCCGACCAGCCGGTCGTACTGTCGAGCGCTCTGCTCGAAACCATCCACGACGGGGTACCGGGAAGACATCAGCAGTCCTTACCTGGAACTCGTAGCAGAACCATCGCGTGTGTGGTCGGGTGTGGACACTCGACTCGGCGACCTGCCGCGGTTGACCGGCTCTCGCGTAACCGTGCGAGTGGTGAGCGGTCCGGTCTCGCTAGGTATCCCGATCACTTCGGGCCGGATTCGCCCGTCGTGTCGAACAGCGGTCGCGGTCGACGAACTCACGCCGTCCCCTTCGGCTCCGAGCCTGCTTCCACCGTGTTCGAGGATTCCTCGAACACGGTGTTCAGCAGCGGAACCTGTTCGACCGCCCAAGGGCTGATCGCCCACGGGGTTCGCATCGCCAGCAGCACGAAGTCCTCCCAGATCACCCGTTTCCAGTCCGCGATCTCGGACGGGTCCGGCGCGGGTGGTTCGTCGGTGACGGCCGTGTACACCGGGCACCACTCGTTTTCCACCACCCCCGTGACGTCGACGGCTCGGTAACGAAAGTTCGCCAACCGCAGCCGCGGCGTCCCGATCTCGAGCCCGAGTTCCTCCCGCACCCTGCGTCGCACCGCGGCCTCCATCGGTTCACCGGGCGCCGGATGCCCACAACAGGAGTTCGTCCAAACACCGGGCCAAGTTCGTTTCTGAAGCGCACGACGAGTAACCAGCAGTTCTCCCGCGGCGTCGAAGACATAGCAGGAAAAGGCCAGATGCAGGGGAGTGTCACCGTGGTGCACTTCGGATTTCGGTGCCGTACCCACCTGCTCACCCGAGTCGTCGAGCAGAACCACGAATTCCCCGTCGGAAGCGGGGGAGCTCGAGTCCATCGGTTACCTACCACCCAACATAGAACTGGACGACACCTGAGCGAGACCATCCGTCAACCGTGCCCGAATCCGGGCAGTGACCACGGGAACAGTGCCACGCAGCGCCACACCGAATCCGCGTGACCGCGACACCGAGACACGATTGGCGAACACGTCGTACCCCGATTCCACTATCCGATCCAGTATCTCACCGTAGAGCGTGTAGGCCGTGGCGATACACGGACGTGAGATCGGATCCAACATCTCGATCCCTTCGGCGGCATACCGGTAGATCGCTCTGGTACGGGCGATCTGGTCGGCGAGTGCGCTGCGAACCCTTCGATCCGCTCTCCCCGTCTCCAGGCAGTGCCGCAGTCTCGGCTCGTCGACGCCGAAAGCGAGCAGCTCGTCAGCGGGCAGGTACACGCGTCCCTTGCGCAGATCCTCACCGACATCGCGCAGGAAGTTGGTGAGTTGGAACGCGTTTCCCAGCGCCGCCGCGTAAGGAGCCGCTTCCTCCGGCGGGCACCGGGTGCCCAGCACGGGGAGCACCTGTAAACCGATGACTTCGGCCGAGCCGTGGACGTACTCGTCCAGTTCCGCGCGGTTCCGGTACCCGGCGACGGTCAGATCCTGCCGCATCGAGGCCATGAAGGAGTTGAAGTGCCGCTGTTCGATCCCGTAGCGGTTCGCGGTGTCCACCACCGCCCTCACCACCGCGAGCTGGCTTCGCTCACCCGCGAATCCCCGGTCCAGCTCCCTCCACAGGTCGTCGATCCGGGCATGCCGGGTCCGTCGTTCGAGGGGGCCCCGTGGCTCGTCGACGATGTCGTCGACTTCCCGCGCCAAACCGTACAACGCGTGTATCGCCGGACGGCGTGACGGCGGCAACAGCCGTGTGGCCAGGAAGTAGGTACGTCCGTGTCTCGCGTTGAGCTCACGACTCCGACGATAGGCAGCTCGGAGCCACGGCGAGTGGATACCGGCCGCGTCCAGCTCCCGCTCGCTCATCGTGCGGCCGATCCGACGCCCGGTATACGGCGAGTCCCCCGTGCACCTCGGCCGTTCCCGGTGATGCGGTGAGCTGCCAGCTTGCCGGACAGCACCACGGTGGGAACCCCGACACCCGGGGTGGTTCCGCAGCCCGCCAGGACCGCGTTCTCGATACCGCTGACCAGGTTTCTCGGGCGGAAGGGGCCGGTCTGGGCGAACGTGTGCGCCGCGCTGAACGGGGTGCCGGCGAGCATTCCCCGTGCCGCCCAGTCCGCCGGTGTAACTATGCGACTGACCTCCACCGAGGATTCGAATCCGGGCATGAGCCGGTGCTGCAGTGAGTCGATCACTTCTCGCGCGTATCCGTTCGAGATGGCGTCCCAATCGGGGCGGGCGAGGTCCAGGTTGGGGCAGGGAACCAGTACGTGGTGCAGATGCTTGCCCGCAGGTGCGAGTGAGGGATCACTGCGAGTGGGATTCGTAATCAGTACCGAAGGGTCGCTCATCAGCTTCCCGTGACGTGTCAACTCGTCGAAGGTGCCCTTCCATGCCTGTCCGAACGAGAGCGTGTGGTGACTCAGTTCCGGTTGGTCCCGGTTCGTCCCGGCGTGTATCAGCAACGCCGAGGGAGCCGCGCGCAGTCGTACGGGACGTCGCGGAGCACGACCCAGCAACCGGTAGGAGATGGGAAGATCGGGAGTGAGTACCACCGAGTCACACGGAATGCGTTCACCGTGATCGGTGTGCACAGCGGTGACCCGTTGTCCACGACGTTCCAGCTCCGTCACCGAGTTGCCGTACCGGAACACCGCTCCCGCCCCGGCGGCCGCCGCGGCCAACGCGTCCGGCACCGCTCGCATGCCGCCGCGTGGGAAGTACACGCCCCGTACCGTGTCCATGTAGGAGATCACCGCATACGCGGCGAGCGCGTTGTGCGGTGCCACCCCCGCGTACAAGGACTGGAACGAGAAGACGCGTCGCAGTCGTTCGTCCCGCAGGAAGTGGCCGATCCCGCGGTGCAGCCCCCCGAAGCCGCCCAGCGCTGCCAACCGGGCGAGATTGGGTTCCAGCAGATTCAGCGGAGAGTCGAAATTGGCATTGATGAAGGTCTCGTACTGTACCGAGTAGAGCCTGCTCAACCACTGCCGTAACCGGCGGTAACCCGTCGCCTCCTCGGGGCCCGCGAACTCCCGTACCTGTTGTTCCATGGCCGCCGCGTCGGTACGAACATCGATACTCGAACCGTCCGCGAACCGCGCGCGGTAGGCTGGATCCAGCGGTATCAGCTCCAGCCGGTCCTGTACCGATTCACCCACCGCCGCCAGCGCCTCGTCCAGAAGCTCCGGCATGGTCAACACGGTCGGCCCGGTGTCCATGCGGTATCCCGCGATGTCCAGCCGCCCCGCACGGCCTCCCGGGAAATCCTCCGCCTCGACGAGTGTCACCTCGCGTCCCGCTCCGAGCAGGTGCAGCGCAGCGGTCAATCCGGAAAGTCCCGCGCCCACGACGACAACACGCTCGGTGGGGCCGGTGACTGTCCGCATGCGGGTTGCTCCTTAGGGTTGCTCGGCGAGGGATCGGTTCTCACGGCGAACCGCTCGTCGCGGCTCAGTCTAGAAATCCACTCGGATCCCTTCAAATTCGCGATATCACTTCTTCGGGTGAGGTGTTCGGTTTGAGCGGGGCGGGCGCGTGCTCCGAACGATATACACGGTTGTGCCATCGTGACGGGATCACCGGTTCTTGTCGACGAGGGACGACGAGTCGATGGATCACCGGTCGCCTCGCTCCGAGCGGCTTCCACGGTCGGCCGCCCGAGGACGCGGATCCTCGCTCGTTACCAATCCCTTCCTCGACGGCCTACGAACAGTGTTCGGTGGCAGTGTGCGGCAGTACGCCCGGCCGTCGCCACCAGCGGCGACGAGCGAACGTGTGTCACGCGAAAGGAGTCAGGCACAGTGATCAGGCACGATCGTGCGAGTGAGCCCCACCCGGAGTTCGGAGCCATGCCCAGGCCACCGCTGAACGAAACCGTCGACGTCGAGGTGGTGCTGCCCTGCCTCGACGAGGCCGCGGCCCTGCCCGCGGTACTGGACTCGATCGTCGAGGGGCTTGCCGTGCCCGTCCTGGTGGTGGACAACGGTTCCACCGACGGCTCGCCGGAGGTGGCGGCCCGGCACGGCGCACGAGTCGTCCGCGAGTCCAGGCCTGGCTACGGCGCGGCCGTGCACACCGGGCTGACGCACGCGCGCGGCAGGGTCATCTGCGTACTCGACGCGGACGGTTCCGTGGAGCCGACCGAACTTCCCGCGCTGATCAATCCCGTGGTCGAGGGGGCGGCCGATCTCGTGGTGGGCAAGCGGGTGCCGACCGTACGCTCGGCGATGGCGTGGCACGTCAGGGTGGGCAATGCCGCCATCGCGGCACTGATCCGTCGAAACGGACTGCCCGTGCATGATTTGGCTCCGGTTCGGGTCGCCGATCGTGTGAAACTGCTCGACCTGGACATCCAGGATCGCGCGTTCGGCTATCCCCTCGAGCTGTTGCTGCGAGCGGGACGCGCGGGTTGGCGGGTACGCGAACTACCGGTCCGGTACTCCCCCCGAACAAGCGGTACGAGATCCAAGGTGTCCGGCTCGATGAAGGGAACCGCTCGTGCGGTACGTGACATGATCAAGGTGCTGCGATGAATCCGACGGTCGTACTGGTCGTGGCCAAGGCTCCCGAGACCGGGCTGGCCAAGACACGCCTCACACCACCACTTTCCCCGGAACAGGCAGCCACTGTGGCCGCCGCGAGCCTGTTGGACACGCTGACCGCGGTTCGCGGTGTCCCCGGGATTCATCCGGTGATCGCTTGGACAGGTGAAATAGAGCGTGCCTGCCGTCGTGACGCGATCACGGACGCCATGGCTGACATGGATCTGGTCTGGCAGCGCGGGGGGCATTTCGGCGAGCGGCTGGCCGCGGCGCACGCCGAGGTCGCGGAACGTTATCCCGGCTCGCCCGTGTTGCAGATCGGGATGGACACACCGCAGGTCACTCCCGAACTGCTCGCCGAATCGGCCGCGCCGCTGCGTTCCCACGAGGGTCCGGAAGCGGTTCTGGGACCGGCGCTGGACGGCGGGTGGTGGGCGCTCGGCCTGCGCGAACCGCATGACGCGGAAGTGCTCGGTCACGTCCCGATGTCACGACCGGAGACCGGGGAACTGACCGGAGCGGCCCTGGAACAACGTGGACTCCGGGTCCACGAACTGGTTGAACTCTCCGACGTGGACACGGTGCCGGACGCGCATCGCGTGGCCGAATCGGTTCCCGAATCGGAATTCGCGGCGGCGTTGCGTGCGAGCGTCGAACGGGAGGGCGCCGTGTAGCGTCGCACCGCCGTGAGTTCCTCGGCTCAGTCGGATGTGCCGCGTTGGGCCGCGTTGGCGAACTCGGTGATCCCTTCGGTGAAGCCGATCCGGGCGCGGAAACCGATCTCCTTCGCGGTCAGCTCTGGATCCGCGACGATGTGGCGCACGTCGCCGAGCCGGTACTGTCCGCTGACCACGGGCTCGGGGCCGCCGGTGGCAGTGGCGAGCTCGCGTGCCATTTCGCCGATGGTGCGGGGCTCACCGGAGCACACGTTGTAAGCGACGAAACCGTGCGGAGGATGTTCGAGCGCCGCGAGGTTCGCCTCGGCGACATCGCGTACGTTCACGAAGTCACGACGCTGTCCGCCGTCCTCGAACACGCGGGGAGCCTCGCCACGTGCGAGTGCCGAACGGAACAGCGCGGCGACGCCGGCGTACGGGGTGTCCCGCGGCATGCGGGGGCCGTACACGTTGTGGTAGCGCAGCGCCGTGGCGTGTCCGCCGGTCTGACGTGCCCAGGAAGCGACCAGGTGCTCCTGGGTGAGTTTCGTGGTGGCGTAGACGTTGCGCGGATCGGTCGGTGCGTCCTCCGGCACCCGCCCGGATTCGAGCAGTCCGCCGCAGTGGGGGCAACGGGGTTCGAACACGCCGCGGTCCAGATCCTCGGCGGCGCGCGGCCCCGGACGCACGACACCGTGAACGGCGCAGTGATAGCGCCCCTCCCCGTAAACCACCATCGATCCGGCGAGTACGAGCCGCTCGACCCTTCGTTCGGTCATGGCCGACAACAACCGCGCGGTTCCCAGGTCGTTGTGTTCGACGTAGGCGGGTGTGTCCGCGGGGCCGGTTTCCAGACCGACCATCGCCGCGTGGTGACAAACCGCGTCGATTCCGGACAGTGCGGGCCCGATCACCTCGGGATCCCGCACGTCGCCGACAACGAGGTCCTCCGCGTGGGTGTGCGCTTCCCGCGTGGAGGTTCCGTGGGCGCTGGGCAGCAGATTGTCGAGCAGTCTGACCTCGTGCCCTGCGGAGATGAGCCGTTCCGCGACGTGGGAGCCGATGAACCCGGCCCCTCCGGTGATCAGGACCCGCACCCGTTCCTCCCGAGCGGACGACTACTGCGACAACGGTGTGTGATTGTCCATCCACCGACTCAGGACGTCGGCCGCGGGGTGGGGGCCGTTCGTACGGCACGCGATCGGAGTCGGGAACTGTTTTCGGCGGCGGGCCGACGATGAAGGCATCGGTCGGCTCACGAAAAAGCCGGTCCTCGTGGGCCGGGAAGCGGGTGCGAAAAGGATTCTTCGGATCGGTGAAAACTCGCGATTCACCGATCCGAAGTCCTGGGTGAATTTTACCGATCACTGCTTCGGAGGCATCAGTACCTCGTCGATGACGAACACCGTGGCGTTGGCGGTGGGAACGTTCCCGACCTGTACGTTCGCCCCGTCGATCTTGATGTTCTCACCACTGCCGCTGATCGGAACGGTCTTTCCGTTGACCGTTTCGACCTCACCGGCGTTGCCGAGTTCCTCGGCGTTCATCCGCTCGGGAACCACGTGGTACGTGAGAATGTTGGTCAACTGCTCCTTCTTGGCGGGATCGTTGAGCAACGCCTCCAACGTGGCGGGATCCAGCTTTTCGAAGGCCGAGTTGGCGGGTGCGAAAACGGTGTAGCTGGCGTCCGACTTGTTCAGCGTGTCGACCAGGCCCGCCGTCTGCACCGCTTTGGTCAGGCTGGTCAGCAGCGGATTGTTGCTCGCGGCCGTTCCCACGGGATCATCGACCATGCCCTTGGCCGATCCCTCGTTGCCGGGGTCGGTCGGTACCTTGGAGGCGGCCGGGCCGTAGATGTCGTCGACCGTGGTCACACCCTGCTCGTTCATGCTGTCCTGCCCGGATTGTTCCTGCCCGGACTGTTCCCCGTTCTGCTGCGACTGCGAGGACTGATTCTGCTCGTTCTGATTCTGGTCGCCGCTCTCGGCTCCTCCGCCGCATGCGGACAGCAACAGGGCCATGGAAGCCACGGCGCCGGTAACGGCGGTTTTCACTCGCGTGTTGTTCATCGGAATCGGTCGTTTCCCTTCGGTTCGCTTCCGGGGTGGCCCCGAAGTATTTCTTCCCGGCATTCGGAGTCGAGTGAGGTCTCGATTGGCGTCTCGGCGAATTTTCTTCCGCTTATTGGGTGACTCGCGTCATTCCGCGGTGAAAAAGATCGAGTGCCGGCCGGTGGCTCCGTCGGGAACCGTGGGAACACGTTTCGCGGTCTGGGTGTAGCCTGAGCGGTCGGTGGCTCGGGACTCCACATTGTGGCCGCCGGGTGGGAGATCCAGCTCGATCCGCCACATACGCCAGGTGTCCGTGTTGACGGCGGCGGAAAGCTCCGCCGCTCGCCAGGCCCCCTGGTCGACTCGCACCTCGACACGCTCGATCCCGGTGTGCGGCGCCCATGCGATGCCCGCCACGGTGATCCTGCCCGCAGGCGTCTTCTCGAACCCCTTAGGGCGATCGATGCGTGACTGGGTCTTGACGGGGGCGCGTTCCGCCCAACCCCGCTTTTCCCAGTACGTACGAGCGTCCCAGGTGGTGACTTCGAGATCGGTCACCCACTTGGTCGCCGAGACGTAGCCGTACAGCCCCGGTGTGACCATGCGGACCGGGAAGCCGTGCTCAGTGGGCAGTGGCTCGCCGTTCATCCCCACCGCCAGCAGCGCGTCCCGGTTGGGATCGGTGAGCGCGTCGATCGGGGTTCCGGCGGTGAAGTCGTCCACGCTGGTACTGAGCACCTGTTCCGCACCGTCCCGTATCCCTGACTCCGCCAGAATGTCGCGGACCGGCACTCCGATGAACTCGGCTGTCGAGATGTAGGAGCCGCCCACCGGGTTGGACACGCATACCATCGTGATCGGTTTCTGCAGCTGTCGTCGGTCCATCAGATCGTCGAAGGTGAGGTTCAACTCCCGATCGACCATGCCGTGTACTCGCAGACCCCACTCCGAAGCGGGTAGCCGCGGCACACGTAACGCAGTGTCGATCCGGTAGAAGTTCTCGTTGCGCGTGATGAAGGTCGGCGTTCCCGAGTCCGCGAAATCCGCCCCCGCCGCAACCGGGGGTGCCGTGACGTCCGGCTCCAGTGCTCCGATGGCTTGCCGGGACCTGCTGACCCGACGTGCCCCGCTCAGCAGCTGTCCGACAGCCCCCGCGGTCCCCGAAGCGAGGGCGACAGCGACTCCCGAGATCAGGAAGCGCCTGCGTCCGCCGGCCGCGCCTTCCGTCGCCGTTTCTTCCCGCTCGGCGTCCTCCCGCTCGGCATCTTGCCCGGATCGCGCCGACGCCGGCTCGCTTCCCTGGGGTTTCGCGGAGGCAGCGCGGTGCAGCCAGGCAAAGGCAGCCACCCCCATCAGCGCGGCTGTCACGGGAGCTGTCAGGGCCAATGGGTCCAGACTGGAGCGGGACACGGTGGCGGCCATACCGAGCAGACCGAAGCCGGTGATCATCGTCATCCCGGGCACCGGGGTCCGGCGTGACACCAGTCCACCCACCGCCGCCAGCGCGGCGATCACGATTCCCATGCCAACCAGCAGCGCGAGTTTGTCGGCGGTGCCGAACAGGTCGATCGCCAGTTCCTTCACCGGCTGCGGTGTCAGATCGATCGCCGTGTTGCCCACCGCCAGGTAAGGGGAGGCGAGCGGTTCGGTCAGCGCGGCGACCAGGTGTCCCGCCGTCAGGGCTGCCGCCACCGCGAGCAGGGCGATGAGTACGGCAACAGCACCACCCAGCCGATGTTGGTGACTCGCACGGTTCATGACCGGGATTCGGAGTCGAACGCGCCTCGGACTGCTCCCGGAACGGTACAGATCCGGAAGGGGACAGATCCGCTCTCGAAGACCGCGCCCCGATTTCCCGGTACTTCCCGTCGAGCTGTCGTGGCGTGGCCGGTTGTCGCGGCAGGGCGGGAGCCCTACTGCTCGTCGCCGGACAGCCGATGCAACCGCAGCGCCAGCTGAATCTCCAGGCCGCGCTCGGGAGTCCGCCAGTCCGGGCCGAGCAGTGCCGAAACCCGCTCCAGCCGTTGGGCGACCGTGTTCACGTGCACGTGCAACGCTCGAGCCGTTCTACTGAGACCGGCATCGTGCTCGAAGTAGCTTCGCAGTGTTTTGACCAGATCGGTGCCTTTGCGGGAGTCGTAGTCCAGTACCGCCCCGACGGTTCGACGTACGTAGCCGGAGAGATCACCACGGTCCCCCAGCAACACCCCCAGGAATCCCAACTCCGCCAGGGCCGCCCCCTCACCCGTGCGGCCCAGCGCGAGCAGTGCTTCCAGGCAGCGGCACGCCTCCTCGTACTTGCCCGCGATTCCATCCAGCCCCTCCACAGGTCCGGAACCGCCCACCGTGACCGGACGTGCCGCGCTCGTGCCGAGTGCTCGGGCGGCGTACTGGGCCGCGCTTCCCGCATCCGTACCGGGAAGCACGAGAACCAGATGGTCGCCATGGGTACCCGCGAGACCGCTGTGCTGCCCGACATAGCGCGAGGCCGTGGAAGCCAGTCGCTCGCGATCCGCGTTTCCGCAGCGAGAGACCAGCACCACTTTGCTGCCCTCGGGATCGAAGCCGACCCGTCTCGCTCTGGCCGACAGGCCACCGTACGCGCGTTCCCCCGCGCCGAGCAGCTCGGTGATCAGCTCTCCCCGCACGCGTTCCTCCGCCTCGGCGGTTCTGCGTCGGAGCAACAGCACCAGTGCGGTAACCACACCCGCGCGTTCGAACAACCGCCGATCGGCATCGGCGGGTTCGTGACAGCCCACCAGCGTCAGGCTGCCGAGCAGTTCGGGGCCGGCCAACGCCGCGCACACCAGGTTCGTCCGCCACGGCACCGATCTCCCGCTGTTGCGGGACTGCCGCACCGCCCGGCCGGGCCACGGCAACGAGTCCGTCGCCGCGCACGCCAGCTCGGTGCCGTCCTCGTCGTGTACCACGATACCGCCCCCGAGCACGTCTGCCACGGCTTTCGCGATGTCCTCCAGGGTCCCGCCGCGCAGTACCAGATCCGTGAGGCGGTCGTGGGCTCGTTCGGCACGTCGCATCGCCGAGTTGTGTTCACGGATGGTCTCGTGCGCGGTGTTGAGCTCCACCAACGCGTGCCGCGTCTCCTCCAGCAGTCGTGAGTTGTCGATGGCGATAGCGGCGTGGTCGGCCAGTGAGGACAGCAGCGCGATCTCGTCGTGCGAGTAGTCGCGTGTCGAGCGGTCCGCGGCGTAGAGCACTCCGATCACCGAGCCACCCACCGACAGCGGAACTCCCAGGATGGCCACGAGCCGTTCGTCACCGACGGCGTGGTCGATGTCGTCGGTGTGCGTGAACCGCTCGTCCTCGAAGTAGGAGGGGGTGGCGTAGGGCCGGGCGGTCTGGGCCACCAGTCCGCCCAGACCTTCTCCCATCCCGAGCCGCACCTGCTGGAACAGCGCCGAGACGCACCCGTCGGTGACCCGCATGTAAGTGGTACCCGCCCGGGAGTCGTTGAGACTGAGATAAGCCACGTGGCTTCCCAGCAGCATCCGCGCGCGGTGCACGATCGCCCGTAACACCGCGTCGGGATCGCGGACCCGCGCCAGGTCCCCCGCGGTGTCGAAGAGGGCGGCCAGTTCCGACTCGTGGCGGCGCCGTTCGTCGAGGGTGTTGCGGAGTCGTAGCGCCAGCTTCCCCGCCCGCTCCACGCGGTGCAGGTCCCGGGCGGGGAGCTGAGCACGCGCTTCCACCGGTACCTGCGCGAGCTGCTCACTGGTGCCGTCGCCCGCGAGCAGTTCGAACAGGTTCAGCAGGTAATCCGAGCAGGTGAGCATGCTCGTCATGGTCGGGGCGGGGTGGTCCCGACGGCAACCGAGTGACGAACGCGGTTCGGTTTCCGCCGCCGGTTCCTGGTCCCGGTGGTACGGGCTTCCCGCCGACACCGCCGCTCACCCGTCCTTTACCGCGCGATTTCGGTTTCCGCCGTGCTCTCGGTGTGCAGCGAGCTTCCCCGCGTCTCGGTGGCGAACAGAATGGCCACGGAGGTCACCGCCGCGCCCAGGGCAACATAGACCGCGATCGGTACCCAGCTGTCGAACGCGGCCAGCAGGCCGGTGGCGATCGTGGGCGCCAGCCCGCCCGCTATCACCGATGCCAGCTGGTAGCCGATCGAGGCGCCCGAGTACCTGACGCGGGTGCCGAACAGCTCGGACATGAAAGCGGCCTGCGGACCGTACATGGCCGCGTGCAGGATCAGGCCGCCCGTCACCCCGAGCGCGATCAGGGTGAACGACCCGGTTCCGAGCAGCGGGAAGAACGCGAAGATCCAGAAACCGGTTCCCACGGCGCCGATCAGATAGATCCCTCTGCGGCCGTACCGGTCGGACAGCGCACCCCAGATCGGAATGACCACGAAATGCACCACCGAGGCGACCAGGACCGCGTTGAGCGCGATCGATTCGGACAGCCCCAACTGTTCGGTTATGTAGGTCAGCACGAATGCCGTGATCACGTAGTAACAGACGTTCTCGACGAAGCGTGCCCCCGAGGCGATCAGCACCTCACGCCACTGCTCGCGCAGCACCCGAACGATGGGCGGTTGCTCGGGAGTGCTTCGCTGCTGCGCCTTGTCGGCGGCGTCCAGGAACACCGGCGACTCGCTGACCGACAGTCGGATCCACAGTCCCACCAGCACCAGCAGTCCCGAGAGCAGGAACGGGACACGCCAGCCCCACGCCATGAAGGCTTCATCCGACTGCACCGCTGACAGCACGGCCAGTACCGCGGTGGCCAGCAGGTTGCCGGTCGGTACCCCCGCTTGCGGCCAGGAGGCCCAGAAGCCGCGTCGTGCGCTGTCGGTGTGCTCGGACACGATGAGCACCGCTCCGCCCCATTCACCGCCCAGGGCGAATCCCTGCACCACTCGCAGCAGGGTCAGCAGGATGGGGGCCGCGACGCCTATCGCCCCGAAAGTGGGAAGCAGCCCCACCGCGAAGGTGGCACCCCCCATCAGCAACAGACTCAGCACCAGCAGTTTCTTGCGTCCCAGCCGGTCACCGAAGTGACCGAACACCAGGCCACCCAGCGGGCGGAACACGAAGCCGATCGCGAAGCTGGAGAACGCCAGCAGCGTACCGATCAGCTTGTCCTCGGTGGGGAAGAAAGCCGTGTTGAACACCAACGCGGCTGCCGAGCCGTACAGGAAGAAGTCGTACCACTCGACAGTGGTGCCGATCATGCTCGATCCGACGATCCGGGTCAGTGAGGTGCCGGAGGGCGAATCGGATCGTGTCGCGTTCATGTCTCACTCCTGTTGTGCCGGGACACGAGTTGTGCGGATACCCGGTTGCCCGGGGCGGGAACCGGTACGTGGTGCGGCGGAACCGGAACCGGGTGAGGGTCACCGCGCGGTCCACGCTCCGTCGATCGGTATCGAGGCGCCGGTGAGATAGTCGGAGCCCGGCCCGCAGAGCCAACCGACCACTGTGGCTACCTCGTCCGGCTCGATGAGCCTCTTGATCGCGCTGTGTCGCAGGAAGACCCGGTCGGCCACCTCGTGCTCGGGGATGCCGTTTTCGCGTGCCTGGGCGGCGAGCTGGCCTTCCAACAACGGGGTTCGCACGTAGCCGGGCTCGACACAGTTGCTGGTGACACCGTGCGGGCCCCCTTCCAGCGCGGCCACTTTGTTCAGTCCCTCCAACGCGTGCTTGGCGGCTACGTACGCCGATTTACCCGCACTGGCCCGTACTCCGTGGACGCTGGAGATGTTGACGATGCGTCCCCATCCCCGCTCGTACATGTGCGGCAGGCAGTGGCGCATCAGCAGGAAGGGGGCGGTGACCATGACCTGCTGGATCTGTGTGAAAACGTCGGTGGGGAACTCCTGGATCGGCGCCACGTGCTGAATCCCGGCGTTGTTGACCAGGATGTCCACCTCGGTCGGCAATCGTGTGACTCCCGAGTCCTCCCGCAGGTCCAGTACGTGTGTCCGGCCGTCGATTTCGTTCGCGGCCGCCGTCGCGGCCCGCTCGTCGTGATCCAGTACGTGTACCAGACAGCCCGCCGCTGCCAGTCGCTTCGCACAGGCGAACCCGATTCCGCTTCCCGCGCCGGTGACCAGCGCGGTCGAGCCGGAGAGATCGGCGAACCCGGTGGAAGGATCCGGAAACTCCGTCGTCATGTCGGATCAGGCTAGACGCGGATCTCGACGTGATCGATGTGATGATTCGACACAGCCTTGGACTCCGAAGTGTGCCGTGTCCACATTGTCACGCCCGGAAGGGCACCCGAACCGCATCGCTCCGGACCGGTTGTGCGGAGCGGCGCGGACGGGCGGGTCCCCGTCCCCGGTGTGCGGGACCACGGTCGGGCCGAACGACCGACCCGACCGCACGTGACCAGCCTCGGAGCCGGGTGCTACTTCCCGCTGGTGCGGATCGCGTGCACCGCTCGCTCGAGGGCCAGGTATCCCAGCAGTGTGATGCCCAGCAAGGGGAGCAGCACCATGAGCAGTGCGAATCCGAGCAGTATCGGCAACGGGGCGTTGCGCACCACTGATCCCAGGCGCGGTGGCGCGCCGAGTGAGCCGGAGGGCCTGCGCAACAACCAGACCCGATAACCCGCGATGATCAGCACCAGCAACGCGACCGCGAGCGCGGTCAACAGCAGCCGCGTGGCCAGCCCGAACAACTGGGCCTGGTGAAAGTCGATCCCCAGCGAGGTGGCCTTGGCCAGCGGAGGGTACTCCGCCCATTCCACCCGGTCGACGATCTCACCGGTGTCGCCGTTCACGGCCAGCGCTGTGGGGTTCACCGGCCATCGGCTGTCGTCCTCCTCGACTTTCCACGCGTGTCCGGGGGAGTCGGGTGGCTCGAATACCACGACTCCGTTCAGTCCGGCCTCCCGCGCCGCGGTTGCCGCCCGGTCTGCTCCGGCCGTCGTCACCTCGGCCGTGGCTGATTCGTCTACTGTGGCTCCACCGGCCTCCTCGGTCCCGGTGTTCGGGTGCAGTACCGTGGACACCTCGGGTGAGTCCGAGTCGAACTGACTTCGTGCCACGTCGACCCAGGAACCCGCGTACGTCGTCCAGGTCAGGCCGGTGACTATGAGCAGTACCAGCCCCGCGGCGGCGGTGACTCCGACGAGCCCGTGCAGCGAACGCCACCGGGGACGTCCCGGCTTCCGGAACAGAAAGTTTCTGGCGAGAGCTCGGTTGTCGCGTGGCCACCACAGCACGAGTCCGGTGATTATCGATACCAGCAGCCAACTCGCGGCCAGTTCGGATATCGGTTCCGCGAATTTCCCTATTCGAAAGTTGGAATGCAGGTTACGCAGCCATTCGTCCGGCCGGTTCGATTCGGTTATACTGCCGGTGACTTCGGCCGAAGACGGGTCGACGTAGACTGTCACCGTGCCTTTCGGCTTTTCGAACCTGTTCTGCTCGGCTGTTTCCGGGGCCAGGGTTACCGCCGTTGTCTCCTCGCCCGCCGGAGCGGCAGGAGCGGCAGGGGTCACAGAGGATAATCGCAGTTCGGGCCGTGTTTCACGCGCCGAGGAGATCTGTTCGTCCAGCGGTCGCGCCGGGCCTTCGGCGGTCGCGCTGAGGGCCTGCCGGTGCAGCATGTGTTCCAGTTGCGGATTCCAGGCGTACAGAATTCCGGTAATCGCCATGGCGAACAAGATCGGGGCGGCCAGTACTCCGCCGAGAAAATGCACACGCCACAGCACGGGACGTATCGTCGCGCGTTGGCGGGCCCTTGGTTCGTTCGTCTCCCGTGTCCGGGAAACGGGGGTGGACTCGGTTGATCGTCGGGACACACCGGCTCCTGTCTTCGGCGGTCGGGTGTTACCCGACCGTTCGGGTTGGGCGTGTGTGGAGTTCCCACGATCATTGGAGTGTGATCGATGCCACCTCCGGTGTTCAACGGTTGATCACGTGCTGGCCATCCGGTTCAGGGCCTTGGTCGGGCGGAGCGGATGGCCCCGTGCCAACCGGGCGTGTCGCGAACATGCTGTTCAGGTGGTGTGGCTGTCCCTTGGTCCGTTCACGACCCCCGGAGAGCCGCACTCGGGAACGACACCCGATCGGCCGAATCGATTCCGTTGTGGCGTCTCGGCGCGTCGAGCCCGTCCCGGGCGGGGCCTCCCCACGCGTGCCCGGCGGGGTGGACGGATGACGGGCTCCTGCCGTCGGAGCCCGTCACATCATCCTTATCCTTCCGTGGCGTAATGATGGGAATCGGTGGTTTCGTCGCGGCTGCGCACAGCTCTGCGCAGCGCTACTGCCGCTTCCACGATCAGCCACACCGCCAGCAGGAAGATGATCACATCCAGCGGGGCGAGTACCCACTGACCCTGCGTGACGAACTCGACGAGGTTCAGCGCCAGAGCCCATGTGGTCATCACCAGCAGGAACAGCAGCGGTACCAGTACCGCCAGCGGATTCCGCCTGTTCTTGGTCACCCACACCGCCACCACGGCCAGCGCGAGCCCAGCCGTGAGCTGGTTGGTGGTACCGAACAGTTGCCAGAGAACCCCGAAGGTGTAGCCCTTTTCGCCTCCACCGGGCAGTAACGCCATCGCCATCGGGATGACCACGGCAACCGTACTGGCCAGTGTCATGTTGCGCGCCAGCGGGCGAACCCTGGTGATCTCGCCGATCTCCTGCACCACGTAACGCTGTAGCCGTACGCCCGTGTCCATCGTGGTGGCGGCGAAACTGATCACCATGATCGTGGCGAACACCAGGCCGACGCTGATCGGCAGTCCCAGATTGTTCGCGAATCCGGCCACACCCCGTACGAAGTTCTGGGTCGCCCCGTCGGAGGCGGTGGCGAAGCTGGCGTAGAGGTTGTTCCACTCGACGGTCGAGCCCACCGCTCCCGCGGTAACCGCGAGCACTGCGGCGACCGCGAGCGACCCTTCACCCACGGCCCCCATGTATCCGATGTATCGGGCATCGGTTTCCCTGCCCAGCTGTTTGGAGGACGTGCCCGACGAGACCAGGCTGTGGAAACCCGACACCGCCCCACAGGCGATGGTCACGAACAGGAACGGGAACCAGCTCGGCGAGTCGGCGGGGACGTCGTTGATCACGGGTGCGACTATCCGGTCGAAGCCGACCACGACGCCCACCAGGATCACGGCGAGCCCGACGAACAGTTGGTGCGAGTTGATGTAGTCCCTGGGCTGTAGCAACACCCACACCGGAAGTCGTGAGGCGACGAAGGTGTAGGCGAACAGGAAGACGACCCACAGTGTCCTGGGCTCCACCCCGAGCGTGGCGGCGAGGGGACCCAGCGAGACGGGAAAGGCCATGCCGAGCAGGATCGTCAGATACAACACGATCACACCGATGATCGATGGCAGGAACGCCGAGGACCTGGTGTGATAGACGTACTGGCCGATACCGATGGCCAGTGGCACCTGTAGCACCACGGGCAGCACGGCAGCCGGGTTGGCCACGAACAGGTTGGCGATGACCACGGCGAACACGGCGTTGACCAGTGTCAGCAGGAAGAAAATGATCAACAGGAACAGTGTGCGAGCTCTTCTGCTGATCACGTCACGAGCCAGGGTTCCGATACTCTCGGCCCGGTGCCGTACTGAGACCACCAGTGAACCGAAATCGTGTGCACCCGCCGCGAAGATGGTTCCGAAAGTGATCCACAGCAGTGCCGGTCCCCAACCCCAGAACACCGCGATGGCCGGTCCCACGATCGGAGCGGCACCCGCTACCGAGGTGAAGTGGTGTCCGAACAGTACGTGCTTGTTCGTCGGTACGAAGTCGACTCCGTCCCCCCTCTGGTGGGCCGGTGTCACGAACTCGGGGTCCAAACCGTACACACGGCGTGCCAGATAAGCCGAGTAGTAGCGGTATCCGAGAGCGAAGATCCCCAGAACCACCAGGGCCGGAACGATCGCGGGCATGTCTCACTCCTCCGGCGTGGCTGCGGCGTCCGACAACGTGGTATAAGCCACCCACGGAGAGTATCTCCCATTCAGGGGTCACACACCAGGTTGAAAGGACAGAGCCGTTGCGGCAAATCCGTTCAGTGTGGCGAAAGGCGCTGACCGGCGAACTCTGCTGGGTGGACTCGGCGGGACGTCCGAACGGGATCGCCGTGACACCGTTGTTGCGTGGTGAGGTGCCGTGTGTGGCGCTGCCGTACTCCCATCGTGCGACCGTTCGACTGTTGGCGGAGGCGACCGAGGTCGGTTTCGCCGTTACGGACGGACGTTCGCTGCGAACGGGGGAGGGGGGCATGGTGGTCTTCGGTCCCGTCCGGGTGATCGATGATCTGTCGGGCTCGTTGTTCGGCGAACAGCTGCTCGAACAGGAGCTGCGCAAATACCCGCCCTCGCGTGCGCTCGTCGACAGCCTGCTGCTCCGCCGCGAGAACTGGTGGTGGATGCCACGAGTGGTCGTGGAGTTGTCCGGAGTGAACCGTGTCGTCGAATCCGCCCGCCGTGACGATCCCGCGCGAGACGCGTTGTTGATTCACGGGTCGGAGACCCCCGCGGTTAGTACCGTGGCACTCGGTGAGCGCAGCTCCGGCCGTATGGAAATCACCCCATTGGATGATGCTTTGCTCTCCGACGGGGGGACGGGAATGGTATTCGGGTACGACTACACCAGTACCGACCTCGAAAGATGGGAAAGCTGGCGGTTTTCCGGTTCGTTGCGGCGTGGCGGGCTCGAAATCTCGCACGGGGAGGGGACACCCGGCGAAAAGTCCCGTCCCCTCGGGCTGTTGGAGCGGATTCGGCGCAGGCACAAGATCGCCAAAGCGTGTCGCGGTGAGATAACCGTCGCCGAACGTCACACGAACGGGGGTTCCCGAGAGGTGTCGTGGACCCCGTGACCCGAGCGGGAAACCGAACTTTTCAACTCGGGATTCGCAGTTCCGCGAGCACCGGAAGGTGATCGGAGGCCGTGCTGGCCACCGTCGTCGAACAAACGACCTCCGTCTCCCGGGACGCCGCTATGTGGTCGAGTCGCACCCGCGGTCCTCGCGCCGGGTAGGTCGGCGCGCCGGTGTGTCCCGCCGTGTCGCGAAGCCGCTTCCAGAGCGGAGCCAGTTCCGGAGCTCGCGAGGTGGCGTTGAGATCCCCGAGCAGCAGTCGGGGCGTACCCGGCTCGTTCCGATCCAGGGCGGTCACGATCTCCCTCACCTGGATCCGTCGCGTCCGAGGGCTTTTTCGGTAGTCCAGATGAGCGGCGTAAACGTGCACGGCGGTTCCGTTGATATCCACGACCACTTCGGGAAATCCCGGCAGTCTGACGGTGCTCTCGGAGGGGTGTTGAGTGCTTCGCCTGGTCATCCGGTGGTTGGTCGCGGAGAGCACGGGGTGTTCGCTCAGTACCGCCAGGCCGAACCGTCGTTTCGGATAACTCGGCCGTGGCGGGGGAAGAGTGTAGATCGGGGCGAAGAACGCGCGCATCCCCAGCCTGCTCGCCAGCACTCTCGCCTGGTCGCGCCAGGCGCTGCGCCGTGACCAGTGCACATCCACTTCTTGCAGGGCTACCACCTCGGCTCCCGATCGCTCGATCACCGAAGCCGTCCGTCGCGGATTCAACCTCCCCTGGGAGTCACGGCCCGAATGGATGTTGTACTGCATCACCCGTAAGTGTGGACTCGGTTGCCTGCAACCCGCTGCCGAACTCGAGGACACCGAACTCGAGGACGCCGTCGCTTGTGGTGACGGCAGGACCTCTGGTGCTGCCAGCAACAGGCTCAGCACGATGACGGTGTGGCGGAGCACGCTCCCACTCTGCGGGACCAGTTCGTCGTCCACTGCGCTCAGCGTCGGTGTGTCGCCGGATCCGGTGCGATTCGACAGGGGGCTACCGCTCGGGAGCGCGGCCGGTCGAGGTGTTCTCGGCCGGCCGGAACCCGCGATGGGCGAGCCTCGTCCGTCGGCTCGTCGGCCGATCGGTACTCACCAGCCACGTGCCCGCCACTCGGACAGTTTCGGACGCTCGTTCCCCAGGGTCGAGTCGTCACCGTGGCCGGGATAGAACCACGTGTCGTCGGTGAGAACGCCGAAGACCCGGTTCTCCACGTCGTCGAGCAGCGAGCGGAAGTCCTCCGGTGTCCCCGTCTTGCCGACCCCACCGGGAAACAGCGAGTCCCCGGTGAACAGGTGCGGGTGCCCCACCGGGTCGCGGTAGAGCAGCGCGATCGAACCAGGCGTGTGTCCCCGCAGGTGCACGACCTCCAGCGCGGACTCGCCCACCTGGATGGTTTCGCCGTGTCCGACCTCCCGATCGGGAGGGATCGGAAGCGGTTCCGAGTCCAGGGGATGAGCCACGGTGTAGGAACCGGTCTGACCGGCGATGGAACCGAGTGCTTGCCAGTGGTCCGGATGCCGGTGCGTGGTGACGATGGTGCGCAGTCGCGGACGGTCCTCGTCGTGGCCGAGCAGGTCGGTCAACCGCTCCGGATCGTCGGCCGCGTCGATCAGCAACGCGTCCCCGGTGCGCCTGCAGGTGAGCAGGTACGCGTTGTTGTCCATCCGCCCCACGGAAATCTTGGTGACGGTCAGCGCGTCCAGCCTCCGCCGCGCGGCGGCACCGCCCGGCTGCACGTGTCCGGTGTAGTCTTCCTGGATCTCCACGACGGTGAGCCTAGTAGGACTCCCTCGTCCCGGTTCGCCGAGGTTCCGGGCGGGCCGAACCGTTGGCCCGCGCGGTGCGCGGTCACAGCCACGGTGGCAACTCAGGAGGGGAGCCTGCCAGCTGCTGAGGACCGGTTCTGCCCAGCAGCCATCCCAGGGCGACTGCCGGAGTGCCCCGCACCCGGTGCTCCGGTGAGTTCGGGGTGCCGAGCCGCCACACACTGCTGCTTCCGTCGGTGAACTCGACCTCGAGGGAGAGCGGCGGGACATCGGGGCGCCCGCCGAACTGTCGGACGGCGTCGTTGAGCAGCCATTCGATCTCCTCGCGCGGTATGTCGTCGAATCCGAAGCCGTGATTCAGATCCACCGAGTGCACCCGTACCTCGAACAGGCGGATCCGTGGTATCCGGTGCGCGGGGATCGACTTTCCCGGGGCCACTTCCACCTCGGCGTACCACGCCGGCTCCGGAAGCGTTCGGAAAGCCTCCGCCAGCCGCCCCGAGGCGGCCGCCACGTCCTCCAGCAGCAGTCGGTGGTTTCGCAGGCTGCCCTCGGAGATGTCGGCGTCCCTGTCCTGTCTGCTGGCGTACATGGCGTGTTCGACACCGGTGCGTGCCCACGTCAGCAGGTTGACGCACCCGTCGGCGTTGCGGGCCAGGTGCGAGATCACGTGTGCCCTGCTCCAGCCGGGCAGCAGGCTGGGCTCGTGTACCGAAGCGTCGTCCATTGCCTCCACCGTGCTCAGCAACCCGGCAGTGGCCTGCTGCACGGCTGTCAGCAGCTCTTTTCGGCGAGGGTGTCGCTGAGCCACTTCACCGTCGGCGTATTCCTCGTACTCGAGATCGGTCATGCTTCCCCGCCTTCGCGTGGCCTCGATGTCGTCGTCCCGAGTCATCGGGGCGGGGTGGTAGTACCGGCTTTGGACGAGGATAGGCGTGCCCGCACCCGTGGCGGTAGTCTCGTGGGGCCGTGAAGTCGGCGCGGAGCCCGCTGGTGGCTGGGGCCGATACGCATATATCACTCACCAGAGTGAAGTTCGCGTGGTTGTTCCCCGCCCCGGAACCGGTTCGGAATGCTCGTCGCGTTCGTGACGTTGTTCGCCGCGTGCGGAGGTGTCCGGGTCCCCCTTCGGGGTGGACCGCGTCGAGCCGTATTGTCGTCCCGCTGCAATAGCATGGGCGCGAACCGCGCCCCGCGCCCACCGAGCGACGGTTGTTCGGGTATCGGGAGCCGCGGGCGGGATCGTGGTGAAGCGGCGACAACGGCGGCCGTCGCATCACAACGTGCATCCGCAGACCACATACTTTGTGAAGGGATCTTCGAGTGGCTGACCGCCTAGTCGTCCGCGGCGCTCGTGAGCACAATCTCACCGGGATCGACCTCGACCTGCCGCGTAACAGCCTGATCGCTTTCACCGGCCTGTCCGGGTCCGGCAAGTCGAGCCTGGCCTTCGACACCATCTTCGCCGAGGGGCAGCGCCGGTACGTGGAGTCGCTGTCAGCCTACGCCAGACAGTTTCTGGGGCAGATGGACAAGCCGGATGTCGATTTCATCGAAGGACTGTCCCCCGCCGTATCCATCGATCAGAAGTCCACGAGCAAGAACCCCCGGTCGACCGTCGGCACCATCACCGAGGTCCACGACTATCTGCGGTTGCTGTTCTCCCGGGCGGGCAAACCGCACTGCCCGGAGTGCGGGGACCCCATAAGCAAGCAGACTCCGCAGCAGATCGTCGATCAAGTTCTCGCGATGCCGGAGCGTACCCGGTTCCAGGTGCTGGCTCCGGTGGTACGGGGGCGCAAGGGCGAGTACGTCGACCTGTTCGAACAGCTGCAGACACAGGGATACGCACGCGTGCGCGTGGACGGCGCCGTACATCCGCTCGAGTCGCCACCGACGCTCAAGAAGCAGGAAAAGCACGACATCGCCGTGGTCGTGGATCGGCTGACCGTCAAGCCCGAGGCCAAGCAGCGACTCACCGACTCCGTGGAAACCGCGCTTCGGCTGGCCGACGGGTTGGTAGCGCTGGAGTTCGTCGACGTCGAGGAGCACGACGCCCAGCGGGAACGCAAGTTCTCCGAGAACTTCGCCTGCCCGAACGGGCACCCCTTCGGAGTGGAGGAGCTGGAACCACGGGCCTTCTCCTTCAACTCCCCCTACGGAGCGTGCCCGGACTGTACCGGCCTCGGTATTCGCAAGGAGGTCGATCCGGAACTCATCGTTCCCGACGAGGATCTCTCGTTGTCCGAGGGGGCGATCGCACCGTGGGCGGGAGGCAACACCGCCGAGTACTTCACCCGTATGCTGACCGCGCTGTCGGAGTCGATCGGTTTCCGGATGGACACCCCGTGGAACCGGTTGTCCACCAAGGTCAAAAAGGCCGTGCTGCACGGCAGCACCGACCAGATCCACATGCGCTACCGGAACCGTTACGGCAGGCAGCGCTCCTACTACGCCGCCTACGAGGGCGTGATCCCCTTCCTGGAACGCCGGCTGGACCAGACCGAGTCCGACTACGCGCGGGAGAAGTACGAGGGCTACATGCGCGATGTGCCCTGTCCCTCCTGCGCGGGTACTCGGCTCAAACCGGAGATCCTGGCCGTCACCGTGCACAACCCCGAAATGGGGGAGATGTCCATAGCCCAGGTGAGTTCGTTGAGCGTGCGGGAGTGTTCGGCGTTTCTCGACGGGCTGGTGCTGGGCGAGCGGGAACAGATGATCGCCGGACGAGTCCTCAAGGAGGTGCAGGCCAGGCTGGGTTTCCTGCTCGACGTCGGGCTCGAGTACCTTTCGTTGGATCGACCCGCGGGCACGCTCTCCGGCGGTGAGGCACAACGGATTCGGCTGGCGACCCAGATCGGTTCCGGGCTTGTCGGAGTCCTCTACGTACTCGACGAGCCCTCGATCGGGCTACATCAACGTGACAACCACCGCCTGTTGGACACCTTGAACCGGCTGCGCGACCTCGGCAACACCCTGATCGTGGTCGAGCACGACGAGGACACGGTGCGCAGCGCCGACTGGGTGGTCGACATCGGACCCGGCGCCGGTGAGCACGGCGGACGTGTCGTACATGCGGGTCCGGTCACCGAGCTGCTCACCAACGAGAAGTCGTTGACCGGTGACTACCTGGCCAGGCGCAAGCGCATCGAGCTCCCAGCCGAGCGCAGGCCCAGGAACCCCAAGAACCAACTGACCGTGGTCGGGGCCAGGGAGAACAACCTCCGGGAGATCGACGTATCGTTCCCGCTGGGCTGTCTGATAGGCGTTACCGGCGTTTCCGGTTCCGGCAAGTCGACTCTGGTCAACGACGTACTGGCCTCCTCGTTGGCTAACAAGCTCAACGGTGCCCGCACGGTTCCCGGGAGGCACAAGCGCATCAGGGGGGTCGACAACGTGGACAAGCTCGTCCAGGTTGATCAATCCCCGATCGGGCGTACGCCCCGTTCCAATCCGGCCACCTACACAGGGGTGTTCGATCGGATCCGGAAGCTGTTCGCGGCCACCACGGAGGCGAAGGTCCGGGGGTACCAACCAGGCAGGTTCTCGTTCAACATCAAGGGGGGACGTTGTGAGGCCTGTGCCGGCGACGGAACCCTCAAGATCGAGATGAACTTCCTGCCCGACGTCTACGTCCCCTGCGAGGTCTGCAAGGGGGCTCGCTACAACCGGGAGACCCTCGAGGTCCGCTACAAGGGCAAGACCATAGCGGAGGTTCTCGACCTGCCCATCGAGGACGCGGCCGAGTTCTTCGAGCCGATCACCGCGATTCACAGGTATCTGAAGACGCTGGTGGACGTCGGACTCGGCTACGTACGTCTCGGCCAGCCCGCGCCCACGCTGTCCGGTGGCGAGGCACAGCGGGTCAAGCTCGCCAGCGAACTCCAGAAGCGCTCGACGGGCCGGACCGTCTACATTCTCGACGAACCGACCACGGGACTGCATTTCGAGGACATCCGCAAGCTGCTCGGTGTAGTCAACGGTCTGGTGGACAAGGGGAACACCGTGGTCGTGATCGAGCACAACCTCGACGTGATCAAAATGTCCGACTGGCTGCTCGACCTGGGGCCCGAAGGCGGTAACGGTGGTGGCACGCTGGTCGCCGAGGGGACACCGGAACAGCTGGCCGAAGTCGGGGAGAGCTACACCGGCCGGTTCCTGGCGCCGGCGCTGACCGAGCACTGACCAGTAGTTCGTCGGTGCGCGCTCCGGCCCTCGGGCCGGAGTGAGTCGATCAGTGGTGCTTGTGGTCGGGCATGCCCCGTAGGGCGCCGTTGGTTTGCCACGTACTGCCGGATGACGATCAACGGAGCACCGTCGCATGAGGCGGCGACGAGATCCTGTCGCCCGCCACCGACGAGTACGGCCACGACGTTCGAGCTTGCCCCGGAGCTTGACCCGGTGCCGGGGCTGTCGGCGTTCGCGGTGGACCAGCACGGGCAGGTTATCGGCAATCCCCGATTCCCTGCTCGGAAGATCGCCCGGCAGCACGCGAAGGTGGCCGACACTCGCACCGACTGGCCAAGAGCGTGCACGACGTGTCGACGGGCCCAAACCACTGTCGGCACGCGCATGGGGATGCCCGTGCGGCGTGGTCCACGACCGCGACCGCGATGCCGCCACCGGCATCCCCGCCGCCCACAGCGGGGAGCACGTCGAATCGGGAACCGGACCCCGGGCGAGATCGACTACTGTGTACTCTCTTTCCCCGCGTGTCGGTGTGCACCCTCAGGGGAAAACGCCTTTCGTTCGACGATCCCCGGGACGCCCATCGAGCGCGGTCGCATCGTCACAGTGTCGGAACGGAAGGTGGGCGCGACAGCTTGAGCGGGGTCGACTACTACGAGCTGCTCGGGGTGACTCGTGAAGCCTCCGCCGCGGAGATCAAGTCGGCTTATCGGTCGCTTGCCCGTGTGATGCATCCCGACGCCGGGGGGACGGCGGGCACTTTCCGCTCGCTGCAGGAGGCGTACGAGACTCTCAGTGATCCGGTGCGTCGCGCGGCATACGATCGTGGCGACACCGTCGACGCCGGTGGGCGTGACACCAGTGGCGGTCCTACCGCCCGCCGCCGTCGTTCGCGGGACACCGACAGGCGTGATTTCGGTGCCGACCCGAGTTTCGTACCGCCCGTTCCCGAGCCCGACGTGGCACGCCTGCAGTGGTGGACCGAGGTCAACCCCGATCAGCCGGTGCGTTACTTCCCCCGTGCCACGTACAGCCGAGGCGAAGTGCTCACCACCATCGGTGGGTGGGCGTTGTTGTTGCCAGTGGTGTTGGTCAGCGATGCCTGGCCCCTGATGTTGGTGCTGTGGCTGATGCCCGCCGTGGCTGTGGCCGGGGTGTATCGTCACGTTCCCGAATACCTGCCCCCGGCCTCGGAAGACCGGGTCTTTCTGTCCGAGTTCGGCCGTTCCGTGGTTTTCGGCCAACCCGAGGGGGTACGTGGCGAGTACGGTGAGCGTTTCACCGCGGGGTTATTGGCCGACTACTTCACTAGACTGCCGGGGGCCAAGGTATTCCACGGGCTGTCCTGGCCCGATTCGGTCTTCGCGGACATCGACCACGCCGTGTTGTGCGGCAAGCGACTGGTTCTGATCGAATCGAAGATGTGGTTGCCCGGCCACTACACCGCCGATGCCGACGGCACGTTGCGTCGGAACGGGGGCAAGTTCAGGGGTGGGGGAACCAGGCTCGCGGAAGGCATCGCCGCTTACCGGGAACTGCTCGACGACATCGAGGTCGTGGGCGCGCTCGTGCTCTATCCGAGTCGAGCGGGTGAGATCACGGCGAGTGAGTCACCGACGAGCGCTCCCGCGCCTCCCATGACCCCCGAGGGGTTCGTCCGGGAGATCGGGCATTACCTGGCACGGGATCCTGCCAGCGTGCATCGTGACGCCTTCCGCGCCGTGTTGGCCCGCGTCGTTCCCTGAGGATTTCCACCGTTGGCACTCCACGCCTGATTCGCGGTTATCCCCCGGTTTTCCATCGCCTGTTTCGGAATGCCGAAGGGGGATAAAAATGATCTTCTTGAATCCCACCGTCGGTGCGATGGCTGCACTCGCGTGCCCCCGTGGGCCGTGTTCCGGTTTCCCGGGTTGGGATCAGCCGCCCCGAAAATACGAACAACAGAGCGGTATAATTCGTATTTTTTGGCTCCGAGTGATGATCTTGATCGCCTTCGGCGGATGTTTCCTTCTCGGGAAGAATCGTTAATTTCGGACTGAATTTTCCCTCTATCTACGGTCGCTCGAAAGAATGACAAAGTGCTGACCGGCCGTTTTCTTTGTTCTGGGTGTTCTATGAAGAGAATTCATTTGGTAATGTCGCTTCGCAATTCCCGGAAAATGAAATGTGATTCATGTTGAATGACACTACTGGATCCGCCGGGAACCACTCCGGCGTTTCGAACAGGAACAAGATCAACATCCTCTCGTTTTTGCTGTCCGCATCCGGAATACTGATCGTCGCGATCAATCTGCGTCCCGCGATAGCTTCGGTGGCGCCATTGGTGGGGCAGATCCAGTCGGATACCGGTTTGTCGAACACCGCTACCGGACTGCTCACCACGGTTCCGCTGCTGTGCTTCGTGCTGCTGTCCACCACCGCGCCACGATTGGGAAGGCGCTACGGCGAGGAACGCACCATAGCGGTGGCACTGCTGTTGCTGTTCGCCGGAATCCTGCTGCGAGTGGTTCCGGCCTCCGCCGCGTTGTTCGGTGGAACGATACTGGTGGGCATCGCGATTACCGGCGGAAACGTACTCCTTCCCACGGTGATCAAGAAACGTTTCGGCGCGCAGAGCGGCGTCATGACGGGGCTGTACACGATGGGAATCAGTATCGGTACCGCGGCGGCAGCCGGACTGACGATTCCCTGGCAGCATTTCACCGGCCTCGGTTGGCGCGCCACATTGGCGGTGTGGGCCGTTCCCGCCGTGCTGGCCGTTGTGCTGTGGCTCCCCCAGCACCGTGATCCGACGGGTTCCACGGCGGACGCCATCGGTGACGCCCGGGGCGGACAAGCCTGGCGGAGTCCGTTGGGGTGGGGTGTCACCGGTTTCTTCGCTCTGCTGTCACTGACGTTCTACACCGTCATCGCCTGGTTGCCGAAGATACTCACCGACAACGGTATGGACCCCACGACCGGTGGACAGATGCTTTCACTGGCCAACCTCGTCGGGATTCCCTTCTCGCTGGCGGCACCCATAATGGCGGCCCGCAGCAGCCGTCAGGTCTGGATCACCACGACCTTCCCCGCCATGTTGCTGATCGGGTTGCTCGGGCTGACCCTCTCACCACCAAGCGGTGCGCTGCTCTGTGTGCTGGTGCTGGGGGTGGGGCTCGGCGGGACGATCGGGATCGGATTCATGCTCGTCGTCCTGCGCGCGGCTGACGCGAGGGGAGCCGCAGCACTGGCGGCGATGTCGCAGACGGCCGGGTACCTGGTGGCCGCCACCGGGCCGATACTCACCGGTGCGCTGCGCGATCTCACCGGCTCGTGGACACTGCCGTTGCTTTCGTTGTGCCTGCTGGTCGCCGTTCAAATCCCGGTGGGGATCTACGTGGGACAGAGTCGCCAGTTCGGTGCGGCGGCCGACGCCGGCCGCGTGGTACTGCGTTCCCGGGCCCCGCGGCCGTACTACGTGGACTCCGAGGCGGGACTCGCCAACACAGGAGAGGAGGACTCGCGGGATTCGCACGCCTCCGACGCGGACAGGGGGGTCAGGCAGAAAGGTGAGCCGGCCGGACGGGACACCTGAGGCGATCGGTGACGCCACCGACTGGTGCCTTGCCGCGGTCGCGTCGATCGGCGGTCCGCTCAACGCGGTTTACCGGGTACGCCCGGGCGCCGTTGCCAGGGCAGTGGTCCCTGTAACGGCCGGAACTGTACTCCGACCGCCGTCAACCGTGCGAGATGCTCCGTGGTCAACCGAGTCCGGAAGTCCGAGAAGTTCCGGACGGCGGTAGACGACCAGGCGACCTCGGCGAACGCGCACAGTCTGGGAAAGGCGGCGTAGTCGACCCTGGAGGGCGAGTCGAGGTGCTCGGTCCACACCTGTGCCTGCGCTCCCAGCACACGCCGGGACAACGCACTCGGTGACTCGGCTGGTACCGGATCGTAGGCGTAGACGTCCTCGAGAGTGTTCACGAATCCGACCGGAACCGGCTCCTCGGAGCCCGCTGCCTGTCGATGGTCCAGGTACACCCGCTGCTCGGGGCACATGACAGTGTCGTAACCCGCCCTGGCAGCCCGGACTCCGCCCTGCTCGTCACGCCACGAGGCGACGATGCTACTGGCCGGCAACGATTCGCCGGAGTCGAGCATCTCGTCCCAGCCGATCGCTCGTCTGCCGCTGGCGTGCAGGTGTTCGATGATCCGGCGCAGGAACCAGCCGTGCAGCTTCGCGGGTTCCGAGAGACCGAGCTGCCTGCTGCGTCGCACGCACCGTGGGCTGCGTTCCCACTCATCGGTCGGCACCTCGTCGCCTCCCACACAGATGACGGGGGAGGGAAATACGCTGAGCACGTGGTCGAACACACGGCAGAAGAACTCCACCGTGCTTTCCTCCGCGTTGAGTACGTGTTCGCTGATCCCCCAGCCGGTCCACACATCCAACTGCCGGTGTGGTTCGTTGCCCAGCTCCGGATAGGAGGCGATGGCAGCCTGGCAGTGGCCCGGTACGTCGATCTCGGGGACGACGGTGATCCGGTGCTCGGCCGCGTAGGAGACGATCTCTGCCAGATCCGCTCCGGTGTAGTAGCCCCCGTGCGGGCGTTCGGTGCGTCCCGCTTCGGGGCCGGCACCGAGCTGTGAATCCTTTCGCCAGGCCCCTACCTCGGTGAGCCGGGGCAGGCCGGGGACTTCGATCCGCCATCCCTGATCGTCGGTCAGGTGCAGGTGCAGCACGTTGAGCTTGTGCGCCGCCAGCAGTTCGACGAAGCGCAACACCTCTCGCTTGGGCATGAAGTGCCGCGCGAGATCAAGGTGACAGCCACGCCAGGAGAACCGGGGCCGGTCCTCGATCTCGCCGCACGGCAATCGCCACGGTCCCCGGCGCGTCGGCGCCGCGCGCCACGCGTCGGCTCCCAGCAGCTGCCGCAGGGTTTGGGCCGCGTAGTGGGCACCGTCCTCGTCGTGGGCACGAATCCGGATTTCGTGCTCGGTGATGTCGAGCCGGTATCCCTCGCGGGCGTCGATTTCCTCCGGGGCTATCAGGAACGTGATGTCGGCGTGCTCGGACTCGCGAAGCGGTAGTCCGACAGCCGCGCCCACGTGCCGGCGAAACCAGTCGCACGCGGCGGAGTCGCCCGCGAGCGTGGTGTCGCCGTCCAGCACGAAGCTGCCCCGGCCGGGGCGCACCACCGTGGGGCGGGGAATCACCGAGTCCAACGGAAGGGGAGAGGCATTGCTGCTCACGCTTTCACCGCCCCTGCTATGCCGGAGACCAGATGGCGTTGTACGAACACGAAGAACACCAGGACCGGGATCGTCATCAGGGTGGATCCCGCCATGATGGCGCCCCAGTCGTTGCCCGTCGGTTTGAAGAAGACCAGGATCGCCAACGGGAGTGTCTGGTTCTCCGTCGCCGAGATGATGAACGTCTTGGCGAACAGGAAGTCGTTCCACGCGTGGATGAAAGACAGCACGCTCATCGCCACAAGTCCCGGAGCGACCAGGGGAAAGAGTACTTGCCACGTGAATCGGAACCTGCCCGCTCCGTCCAGTGTGGCGGCTTCTTCGAGCTCGGCCGGAACCGCGGCGACGAAGCCGCGAAGCATCCATATCGCGAACGGCAGGCTGAAGGCCAGGTGCACCAGAATCAACGAGCCGAGGTGGTTCAACCCGAACCAAGGGGCCACCGAACCGACCGAACGCATCAGGAAGAACAGCGGAATGGTCAGCGCCTCCACCGGAACCATTTGCGCCACCAGAATCATGATCAGCAGCACGGTTCGACCGCGGAAACGGAACCGTGTAAGTGCCACAGCGGCCAGAAACGACATCACGAGCGAGATCAGCACCACCACCCCGGCAACGATCACGCTGTTCAGGAAGTACCTGCCGAAATCGTCCACGGTGAACACTTGCCGGAAGTTTTCCAGCGTGGGCGAGAGCGTCCACGGGCGCGGATCGGTGGACTGGATCTGCCCGTCCGGTTTGAAGGCGGTGAGCACCATCCAGTAGAGCGGAAAGGCGATGGTGGCCGCCACGAGCACCGTCGCGATCTCGGCCAGTGTTCTCCCGGGGCGTTTTCCCGGCAGTACGCGGCCGATGAGACCCCGTTTCGGGGCGCGTGCCGCTGTGGTCATGTGTTTTCCCCCGTAGTTCGTTGTGCCCACAGGTAAATCACCGTGATCAGCAACAGCAGCCCGGTCATCACCACTCCGATGGCCGACCCGAGCCCGTAATTCGATCCGGCGAACGCCTCCTGGTAGGCGTAGACGTTGAGTACGAGATTCTGTCCCGCGATTCCGCCGCCGTCGGTCATCACGTATATCTGTGTGAAGATCTTGAAATCCCAGATGATCGACTGAATGGTGGCGATGATCAAAAGCGGTCGTAGCATCGGCAGTAGCACGCTTCGAGCGGTGCGCCAGGTCGAGGCCCCGTCCAGCGAGGCGGCCTCGACGATCTCGCCGGGAATGGCCTTGATGCCCGCGTACATCGTCACCATCACGAACGGGAACGAGCACCAGATGACCTCACCGGCCACGAGGCCGAATGCGGTGAACCGGTCGTAGGTCCAGGAGAATCCCTCCATACCCTGCCAACCGAGCCCGCTCAGCACTTCGTTCACCAACCCGAAGTTCTGGTCGAACAGGAAGAGCCACACTGTCGAACCGGCAACCGCCGGGGTCGCCCAGGCACCGAGTGCCGCGAGGAAAAGCAGGGTGCGGGGAAGCCAGCGGACCCTGCCGGCCAGCACGGCCAGCGCGATCCCCACCGACAGGCTGCCCAGCACGCAGACCGCGGCGAACCCACAGGTGTTGACCAGCACCATCCAGAAACGGCTGTCGCTGAGCAGCGTCGCATAGTTGCCCAGCCCGAGGAACTCCAGCGGTGCTCCTCCGCTCGCCTGAGCCTGTCCGTACTCGTACAGCGACAGTTGTACGAGCTGGTACAGCGGGTAGGCCATCACCGCGATCAGCAGTACCCCCGCGGGGGCCAGATAGAGCACCGCGGCGCGGGCCTGTCCATTGCCCCCGGAGCGACGCCGACGGTGTCCGTGTCGTGTTTCAGTGTCCCCTGGTGGCGTTCTCGGATCGGATTCGGTGGTCAGCTCGGCTGTCATCGGCTGGAACCTTCTGGATCGGGTGGTGGCCGGCTTCCCCGCGGTGCTCTGTCAGGTCTCGCGGTGCCCGCTCGGATGCGGCTGTCGCGGGGGTCTTCGGTGTGACCGAGCCGAACGGCCCCTCGTGGTCCGCCCGCGAGGGGAGCCGAGCGAGCACCGCGGAAATCGAGTCGACGAACTCCTACCGGTCGCCGAATGCGCTGTTCATCCGTTCGGCCGCCCGCTGGGTGGCCGGACGGACCTCCTCGCCGGTGGCGATCCGCTGTGCCATCGTCGGCAGGATCTCCTGCGCGTCGATCTCGGACCACGCCGGCGTGCTCGGAACGAAACGGGTTCCGGCCTGCAGCGTGTCGATGAACGGCTCGACGGCCGGATCGTCGGCTGCCACCCTGTCCTGCACGTCCTCGAAGGTGGGCAGATAACTCATCGCCTCGTACATCCGGCGCTGGTATTTCTTGCCCGCCAGCACCTTGATGAATTCCTGGGCGAGGGTGGAATGGTCCGAGGACCGCAGCACTCCGAGCAGGTTGCCACCCGCGAACGCGGGCGCGATAGAACCGGTTCGTTGCCCCGGAAGTGGCACCACGTCGTACTTGTCCCCGGCGGCCCCCTGGTTGACGGCGGTTCGGTTGAAGTCCCCGCCGATGGTCATGGCCGCCTTGCCCCCAGCGAACGCCTGGACGCTTTCGGTGCCGGTCAGTTGCGCACACTGGTCCGGTGGGCAGATCGCCGGATCAAGCAGGCTGGTATAGGTGCGTACTCCGCGGCGGGAGGCCTCGCCGTCGATGGCGGACCGCCACGAGCCGTTCCCGCGCTCGGCGAGTTCACCACCGGCTGCCCAGATGAACGGCATCATCGCGTAGGTGTACTTGCCGCCCGCGGCGATACCGTACATGTCCGGCCGTTCCGAACGGATCCTGCGAGCGGTCTCGACGAGTTCACCGAGACTGCGCGGTGGTTCGAGTCCCAGCTCGTCGAACACGTCGGTGCGGTAGTACAGCGCCCGTACGCCGGTGAACCAGGGGACTCCGTAGACCTTGTCGTCGACTTTGGCCGTATCGAGCACCGAGTCGGAAAGGTCGGTCGCCGCGGGCCAGTCCTCGATCATGCCGGTGAGATCCGACATTCCGCCTGCCGTGACGTAGCTGGCGAGATCGGTGTTGCCGAACTCCGCCACGTCGGGGGCACTGGAGGGGTCATTGAAGGCGCCGGTGAAGCGTTCCGATCGCGTGTCCACCGCGATGTAGCGGACTTCGACGGTGACGTCCCGGTGGTTCTTCTCGAATTCCTCCACCGCGGCATTGACGACCTTTTCCTTCGGGTCACGGTTGGCCTCGTCGAACAGCCACACCCGAAGGGTTCCGGTGCGGCTGTCCGCACCGGAGTTCGATTGATCCACCTGGGGTGGCCCGCATCCCACCAGCAACGTCGCCACGATCGCGGCGGTGGCTAATTTCCAGAACCGCATGACACCTCCGTTGCGTTGAATGCAACGTCTGTTCTGTTCTGTGCAATGTGCTCGATGCTAAGTGGACCACTGAGTGGACACAAGGTTTAGACCTGTAAAAGGAGACAACTTCTTCCGGGAGTGCGGTGGGTCCACGGTGGAACAGCCGCTGTCTCCCCGTGCTCCGCCCGTCACCGCAGCGGGGTGTCTCGGGGGTGCTCTCGCCCGGGGCGCTCGGTGTGACGTGGTCCGACGGGAGGACCCGAGTTCGCCCGACGGGAAAGCAGGGGGCGGGACCGCCGTCACCGGTGCGCTACAGCGCGACCACGGCGACACCGGGGACCTCCACGGTGTCGACCACCGGGCTCAACGAGCCCGTCGTACAGTCGCGCGAGAACCTGGTGACCGTTCCCGAGTTCTGGTTGGCCACGTGGAGCCAACGTCGAGTCCGGTCCAAAGTGCAGTGCCGAGGCCAGTCCCCACCGGTATCGGTCGTGCCTGTCAGGTGCAATCGTGTTCCCCGCTCGCTCAGCTTGAAGTGAGCGACGGTGTTATCGCCCCGGTTGGTGACGTAGCAGTCGTCGTCGCGAGTGACGACGATCTCCGCCGGATAGTTCTCCCCCGCGGCGTCCGGTGGGCGAGTGCTGACACTCTCGCCCAGCTCGAAAGTTCCCGCCGCGGCATCCCAACGCAGTACCGTCACCGTGCTGGCCAACTCGTTGAGCAGGTAGGCGTGCCTGCCGTCCGGATGAAAGGCCAAGTGGCGAGGTCCGCTGCCGGTTGGGGCGGACAGCCGTTGGTTTCGGTGCAGCTCGCCTGACGCGGTGTCCAGCCGGTAGGTGAAGACCGCGTCCGCACCCAGATCGACCGCCACGACCCAGCGTCCGCTCGGATCGGTGATGACCTGATGTGCGTGGGGCGCGCGCGGTTCGGAGGTGTGCCGAACCAGATCCGTCGATTCCCCGACGCCGCCGTCCACCTCCAACCGGTGAACCGCGACAGTGCCGTCGGTGTAGTTGGCCGTCAGCAGAAACCGTCCGCTGGGATGCACGCTGAGATGCGTCGGCCCCGCGCCTCGGCTGGAGCGTGTGTTGATGATCCTTGGGTTCCGCGGATCCCACAGGCTCAGCGCCGTCACGGTACCGTCCGGGACCAGCTCGTTGGTCGTGTAGAGCACATGCCGGTCGGGTGAGAACGCCAACCACGAGGCGTCGGGTACTCCCTCGACCGAACGGATCGGTCGCAGCTGTCCCGAACTCAGGTCGTGGGAAGCGACGTCGAAGCCCCTGCCCGGGGGATCGGTCCAGCTGAAGCTGCCCAGGTAGGCGGGCCTGTGGTCACCTCCGGTGCGTGCCGTGGCAGCGGTGGGCAGAGCGGCCGCCGCTGCCCCCGCCGCGCTCAACGAGGCCAGAAACGTGCGCCGATTCAGTGCGTTCGTCGACATGACTCTCCTGTTTCCCCGCGGTGCCCGGAGCCCGCTCGCTCCGGTCCGCTGCGCTTCGTCTCCTCGCGGGGTGCTCCGCCGAGAACCGACGGGCCGGAGCGGAGTCCCCGCCTCGGTCCGAACACGGGCGTCCTACCGTTCGGTCGAACCCCTGTGCCGATCTCCGTCGACTCAGTGTGCCCCAGCTCCCGACGGTGGACTAGACCAAAATTCACGGTGGCGGATTCCGGACAACTTCTTGACCGGGTCCGGAGGTGCCGCTCGGGTCACCCGCTGGAACGTCCCCTCCGGACAGCGCTCGGGAGGGAGGGAGCGGAGGACCTCTCTCTCAGACGGTTCCCCCGGTGCCGTGCCGCAGCGCTCGTCCCGGTGTGGCGTCGTTGCGTTCCCCGTGCTCGAGCACGGGGACACCGTTGACCATTACGTGGCTGATTCCGCTGGGTCGCGCACGCGGTCGTTCGAACGTCGCGTTGTCGCGGATCTCGTCCGGGTCGAACAGCACGAGGTCCGCGACCATGCCCCGCCGTACGAGTCCTCTGTCGGACAGCCCGAGTCGGAGTGCCGGCGTCGAGGTCATGTGGCGGATGCACTCCGGGAGATCGAGCAACCCGAGCTCCCGCACGTATCGCGCTAGATAACGCGGGAACGTCCCCCACCCGCGGGGATGTGGCCGTTCACCGAGCAGCAGGCCGTCGCTGCCGACGGTGTGCATTCGGTGTCGCATGATGGCACGCACGTTCTCCTCGTGACCGACGTGCATCAGGCAGGAACTGCCCAGTTCGTCCGACAGCAGGGTGTCCAGGTAGAGCTCCCCCGGAGGTACCCCTTCGACATTGGCCGCGGTCGCGATGTCGCGCCCGACCAGGTGACCGGTTTTGTCCGGGTGCCGTACCCCGTTGATCTCGATGGCGCTCCAGTCGATCGGTACGCCGTGCGCACCGTCGGAGCCTTCCACCTCCATCTCACGCAGCACACGTTTCCTGCTGTCCGGATCGGACAGCCTTCGTAACGTTGCCTCGACACCACCGCTGAACATCCAGCTGGGAAGCAGCGCGTGCAGCGAGGTGCACCCCGCCAGGTAAGGGTAGGAATCCATCGTGATCCCGACTCCCGAGTCCAATGCCTCGTCCAGCATCGCCAGCAGTTCGGGAGCGCGCCCCCGGTTCACGTCGAAATTCACCGTCGCGTGTGCGAGGTGCAACGAGCAGCCGGACTGCCGACTGATCCGGATCATCTCCTCGTAACCGGCAAGGGCGCCGGCACCGTAGCTGCGGTGGTGTGGGCAGTGGTAGCCGCCGTACTCGGCGACCACCTCGCACAGCGAGGCGAGTTCGGACGTCGTGGCGTACATGCCGGGTGCGTAGGTCAGTCCGGAGGACATGCCGAACGCCCCCTCGGACATTCCCCGCGCCAGTTCCTCGCGCATCCGTGCCAGTTCGGTTTCCGAGGGGGGACGGTTTTCCGAGCCCACACACAGCATCCTGAGCGTGCCGTGCGGAACCAGGTACGCGGCGTTCGTAGCGATCCCTCGATCGATGCGATCCAGGTACTCGCCCACACCACGCCAGTTCCAGTCGAAGTCGGCTGGATCGCCGTTCCAACCCGCCAGCTGGGTACGCAGGTTCCGCAGCGTTCGGTCGTCGACGGGAGCGTAGGAAAGCCCGTCCTGACCGATCACCTCCGTGGTCACCCCTTGCGCCACCTTGGCGGTGTGCCGGTGATCGGTGAGCAGCAGCAGGTCCGAGTGCGCGTGCATGTCGACGAATCCGGGGGAAAGCACCATACCGTCAGCGGCTATGGTGCGTCTGCCGCGCAGACTCCCGGGGCTGTCGACGGCCGAGATACGACCCGCGCCGATCGTCACGTCGGCTTCGAAGGGCGGTGCTCCGCTGCCGTCGACCACCACCGCGCCCCGAATCAGGCTCTCGTCCATCCTCGCCTCCGTTCCGGTGTGTTCCCGACACCTTCTCGGTTTCCGTGGAGCGGATAACCGACGTGATGTGTCCCGTGCCGCTTCCCGGCGGAAGAACCGCCGCGAAAGTTCGCCCTGATCGCCCGAGCGACACCGTTGCCGCGCCTGTCGGAAGCCGCGCCGGGCCGGCCGCCTGCTCGGCTTCCGGGAACACGGAGAGTCGTTCAGAAGAAAGTACGCACCAGATCCACGACCTTCCCGTTGTCCACGAGCGGTATGAGCTGCCACTTGTCGAACGTCGTGCAGGGGTGCGACAGTCCGCACTCGACCCAGTCGCCCACGGAGATCTCCGAGTTGGCCGGGACCGACAGGAAGGCATGCTGATCGGCCAGTTCGGTAACGTGCGAATCGGTCAGAGAGCTCGTGGTGCCGTCCCGTGCCCACAGGGTCCGCGGCTGTGGCAGGGCCTGGTCGAACGAGGCGTCCCGCCTGCCCAACGTGAGCAGTGCCAGGTTCGGTTCCGGACGTGAGGTCACCTGCGCGAGGATTCGCATGGCGGCGCGGAACGGCTGCTCCGGTCCGGCGAGACGGTGTGCCCGACCGAAAGGTGACATGGTGCGGTACAAGCCGTGATCATGAGTGATGTACGAACCGCTCCGCAATACCGGAAGTACCGGTGAACCCAACTCCCACGGTGCCGTGAGCGCCTCGGCCACCTGGTCGAAATAGGAACTCCCGCCCGCGGTGACAACGATTTCCTCCGTTCGGTCGAACATCCCCGCCGCGGCTATCCGCGTGACCGACTCCCGCAGTCGAGCCAGATAGGAGTCCACCGCGGTCAGATCCTCGTCACTGAGATCGTGCGAGATCGCACCCTCGTAGCCACTGACGCCGACGAGCCGCAACACCGGACTCTCCGACACCGCCCGCGCCACCTCCACCGTTTCCGCGACGGTTCTGGCTCCGGTGCGGCCGTGCTCACCGCCGAGTTCCACCAGTACGTCGACCCGCCGACGCGCGCGTTTCGCTGCCAGGACCTTGCTCATCAGTCGCACGCTCGACACCGAATCCACCCAGCAGCCGAACGAGAAACCGGGATCGTCGTCGAGTTCGTCAGACAGCCAGCGCAGTCCCGATTCGTCGACCAACTGGTTGGCCAGCAGCACCCGACTGATGCCGAACGCGCGATATACCCGGAGTTGGCTGACGGTGGCGGCGGTCATCGCCCACGCGCCGTGGTCGAGCTGTCGTTGGAACAGCTGCGGTGCCATCGTCGTCTTGCCGTGTGGTGCCAGCAGCACCTCTCGCGAGGCACACCAGTCGGCCATCGTCGTCAAGTTGTGTTCCAGCGCCGAACGGTCCAACAGCAACAGCGGACCCACGAATCCGCTCCCGGTGATCTCCGGCTCCGTTCGGAGGAACTCCGTGATCGTGCTCCCGAAGGCTTCGGACGGCACGGCCTTGAACCGCCAGTCGAGCCGTTCTTCCCGGAGGGCACCTACCGCGGTCCGATCCATCGTCGCTGCTCGCACTGGATCTCCAATTGCGCCTAATGCAACAGATATTGCATATATTGATAAAGTGTTGTTTAGCAGTTCGCAAGGTGGCCGTCAACGGAACCGCTGCCGGAAGCTTCTTCCGGATGCCCAGCGCGATCTCCAAGAGGTAGGGCACCGATGGTTGGTGGAACGGTTGACGACAGTGAAAAGGACCACGGAATGAGCCAGAGCCTGCGGCGTGGACTCGCGCTGCTGACCGAGTTGGCCGACGGGCCCCGCAACCTCGACCAGCTCGCGGAGGCGGTGGGAGTGCACAAATCCACCGTCATGCGGCTGCTGCGCTCGTTGGAGGCCGACAGGTTCGTCAAACGCTCCGATGTGTACCGCTATCGCCTCGGAAGCGCACTGTTCGAATTGGCCAACCGTGCGTTGGACGGGATCGACGTGCGCGACACGGCCCGCTCCCACCTGCTCGAGCTCGGGGAGAGCACGGGGCACACCGTGCACCTGGCCGTTCGCGAGGACGATCAGGTCGTCTACGTGGACAAGGTGGACAGCACCCATGCGGTCCGGATGTACTCGCGTATCGGTGCCCGCGCGCCGTTGCACTGCACGGCGGTGGGGAAAGTGCTGCTTTCCGGCCTCGACGAGTCCGCCCGCGGGGAGGTCGCCGCCGCGCTGGACTATCCCGCGCTGACGGACAACACCATCACCGAACCCGAGCGGTTCCTGGACGAACTGGATCGGGTATCACGATCCGGCTATGCCGTCGATCGCGGTGAGCACGAGGACTTCGTGCACTGCATAGCCGCCGGAGTGCGCGATCCCCGCGGCGAGATCGTCGCCGCGGTTTCGCTGTCGGCGCCGAAGGTGTTGTTCGACTTCGACGAACTGCTCGGATCGACCGGTGAGCTGTCCCGCGTCTGCGACCGCGTCTCGGTCGAACTCGGTTGGCAGCCACCGGACAGCTGATTTCTCTCGAAAGGTGGATACCAATGTCCAGAACCGTCGTGACCACTCCGAAGGCCCCGACCCCGCCCGCGGGAGTTCCGCTGTCGCAGGCCGTGTGCAAGAGCAACCTGGTGCAGGTCTCGGGACAGACGGGTGTTGATCCCGCCACCGGAAAACCGGTGTCGGAATCCGTGGCCGAGCAGACCGAGCAGGCGTTGCGCAACGTTTTCGCCATCCTGGCCGAGGCGGAGGCGGGAGTTGAGGACGTGCTCATGCTGCGGGTCTACCTCACCGACGTGGCTCACTTCGCGGAGATGAACGAGACCTACGCTCGTGTGGTCGGGGAGCCCTACCCGGCACGAACCACGGTCTATGTGGGGCTGCCCGCGAATCTGCTCGTCGAGATCGACGCGCTGGCCGTTCGCGGACAGTGATTCGGTGGTGCCGTTCACCGGTACCGGCGTTCACCGCGGTGGTGGGGCTCCCATGTGGCCGCCCGACGTTCTCCCCGCGTCGTTTCCCGGGAGCTCTCAGCTTTTTCAAAGCTCGGCACGTCAGACTGTCCGGGATGGCACGGCGACCCGCACGACACGCCCTTGACGCGGACCGCACCACGCACTCACGTGGTGCGGGTCCGAGCGTGCCCGGACCGTTGAGCGCATTGTTCCGGCCCTGGCGCGCACGCGACACCGTTGTCGCGTGCTTCGCCGCGGGAATCAGTGCTCTGCTGCTGTGCCATCGTCTGCTGCCCAATCCCATGGGAATCGGAACCCTCGTGGACAGTTTCGCTCCCTGGCTGGGAGCGGCGGTTCCGCTGGTGGCGCTGCCCGCGTTGCTGGCGCGGTGCCGTGCCTCGGTGCTGCTGCTCGTGCCCGCACTGATCTGGGGGCTCATCTTCGGAACAGCCGTTCCGGCGAACGATCGGAGCGCGGCGGGAGGAGTGGGAGTCGTCACCCAGAACCTCTACGCGAGCAACAGCGATCCGAAGGCCACACTGCGCGACCTCTCCCGCGCCGATGCCGACCTGGTCGGGCTGCAGGAGATCACATCGCGAACCCGCTCGGTGGCGACCGAGGCACTGCGGGAACGCTATCCGCACCACGTCACGATGGGGACCGTCGGTCTCTGGAGTCGTTACCGCCTGTCGGACGTACGAGTCGTGGACCTCGGCCTGGGCTGGACCCGTGCCGTTCGAGCCGTCGCACACGCTCCCCAGGGGGAGCTGGCGGTCTATGTCGCCCATCTGCCTTCGCTGCGTCCGGATTCGGTGGAGCAGCGGGACCAAGGACTGCGGAAACTCGCCACGGCGGTGGCGGGTGAGGCCGTCGAGGACGTGGTCCTGCTCGGTGATCTCAACACCGCCACCACCGACCGAGCGCTGCGTTCGCTCACCCGGTGGTTACCGAACGTAGCCGGTGAGGCCACGGCAGGCTTCGGTTTCACCTGGCCGGACGCGTTTCCCGCCGTACGGCTCGACCACGTGCTGTCCAGGGGTGTGCGCGTTGCCGACGCGGAGGTCGTCGACACCAGGGGAAGTGATCACCGCGCGGTGCGGGCGACGCTGCACGGTTGAGCGGTCCGCGCTGATCCCAGGCGTGCCGCTCGGGAGTTTCGGGGCGCCCGGCCGGACAGCCGTTCAGTGAACGGGGCCGGTGTATTTCTCACCCGGGCCCTGGCCGGGCGGATCCGGCTCCGAGGAAGCTTCCCGAAAAGCACGTTGCAGTGTCTGCAGCCCGTCCCGCAGCGCTCCCGCATGGGGCCCGAGATACTCCACCGAGGCCGTGATCAGGCCGGCCAGCGAGGTGATCAGACGGCGCGCCTCGTCGAGGTCACGCACCGGGGAGTCGTCCGGGTCCTCCTCGGCCAGGCCCAGCTTCTCGGCCGCCGCCGACATCAGCATCACGGCGGCCCTGCTGATCACCTCGACGCTGGGAACATTGCTCAACTCGCGCACGTTGTGCGGGGTATCCGTGGCATCGAGGCCCTCCCCGGAGTGGTCGCCGTCCGGCGGTGCGGCTGTTTCGGGGGACTCGGTTGGCTGCGACTCGGTCACGCCTGTTACTCTCACATGCGCGCAACGCCCTCGGCCTTTCGGGGGCGGTAAAGTGGAGCCCCGCTCCCACCCGCGTGGCCGGTTCACAGGCCGCCGGGTCCCGATCCCGCCGAGAACACCGTTCGACGGCGGAATGAAGCGGTATTGCCATACCGGTTCGATCGGTTGGAGTAAAAGGGTCTCGCGGATCCGGCAGGATGCCGCGAGGCGGCTGCATGCTCTAGGGGCGAGCTTCACGCCGCGGTGCAGCACAGAAACGCCATCGAACCGAGGAGACCCCATCAGCTCCGAGACGCGCATCAACGACCGCATCCGTGTGCCCGAGGTCCGGTTGGTCGGACCGAACGGTGAACAGGTCGGCATCGTCCGTATCGAGGACGCACTCCGGCTCGCGGAGGAAGCGGAGTTGGATCTCGTCGAGGTCGCTCCGCAAGCCAAGCCGCCGGTGTGCAAACTCATGGACTACGGCAAGTTCAAGTACGAGAGTGCGCAGAAGGCTCGCGAGTCACGCCGTAATCAGCAGCAGACCGTCATCAAGGAGCAGAAGCTCCGTCCCAAGATCGACCCGCACGACTACGAGACCAAGAAGGGTCACGTTTCGCGCTTTCTCGGTCAGGGTCACAAGGTCAAGGTGACGATCATGTTCCGCGGCCGCGAGCAGTCCCGCCCCGAGCTGGGGTTCCGGTTGTTGCAGCGGCTGGCCGACGATGTCTCAGAGCAGGGCTTCATCGAGGCCAAACCCAAGCAGGACGGCCGCAACATGACCATGGTGCTGGCTCCGCACAAAACCGGTAAAGGCAACAAGAGCAAGGCGAACGCGTCATAACCGTAGCGCGGCAATCGGGTGCCGGGGCCACTGAACGCATCAGGTCGTGGAATCACCCGGAACGCATGCCGGGCGGGATTCTCATCGGGATTCTGCCCGGCGTTCGCACGAAAAGAGGATGATAATGCCCAAGAACAAGCCACACAGCGGCGCGTCCAAGCGGTTCAAGGTCACCGGATCGGGCAAATTGCGCCACGAGCGTGCCGGCCGTAGGCACATCCTGGAAAAGAAGTCGAGCAGGGTGAAGCGTCGATTGAAGGGCACTGACGAGGTGTCGCCGAACGACACCCGGCAGGTCAACAAGATGCTGGGACGCTGAGCTTCGCTCAGTCACGGGTGTAGCCGGGAGCTTGGCCCGCCACACCCTTCGGACCAGTGACAGCCTCATCCGCCGGGGCGGGGCTCCGCCCCCGATGCGATCAGGACGGAACCAATGGCACGTGTCAAACGATCGGTGAACGCGCAGAAGAAGCGCCGCAAGATTCTGGAGTCCGCCAAGGGTTATCGCGGGCAGCGTTCTCGCCTTTACCGCAAGGCCAAGGAGCAGATGCTGCACTCGCAGGTCTACTCCTATCGGGACCGGCGGGCACGCAAGGGCGAGTTCCGCAAGCTCTGGATCATGCGTATCAACGCGGCCAGCAGGCAGAACGGGCTGAGCTACAACAAGTTCATGCAGGGTCTGAAGGCCGCCGAGGTCGATGTCGACCGCAAGATGCTCGCCGAGCTGGCGGTCAACGATCCGCAGGCCTTTACCGCGCTGTGTGACAAGGCGCGTAACAGCCTCCCGGAAGGCACGGTCTGATTGGATCGAGCCGGCGCCCGGCACACCGGTGCGGATCCCGCGGAAGGGCGGGCGAGTCCCGATACGGCTCGTTCGCCGTTGACGGAACGTTCCGCACGGGTCGCTTCCGCTCGTAAGCTCACGCGGCGTGCCGGGCGCGAACGTGCCGGTATGTTTCTGGCGGAAGGCGCCAACGCCGTCCTCGAGTCGCTGGACTCGCGGACGGCGGAGCGGCCTCGCACCGAGGTTCGCGAGGTGTTGGCCACTTCCGAAGGACTGCGACGGGTTCCGGAGATCGCCGAGCGCTGCGCGGCGAGCGGAGTGCCGTTGTGGACCATCACCGAACGAGCGGCTGCCTGCCTCTCCGAAACGGTTACCCCGCAAGGGCTGGTCGCCGTCTGCGAGGCGCCCGCGACGGACACCGCGACCGTGCTGGCTCCCCGGCCCTCCCTGGTGGTGGTGCTGCTCGACATCGCCGATCCGGGTAACGCGGGTACGGTGCTTCGTGTCGCGGATGCCGCCGGTGCGGGTGCCGTGCTGTTCGCGGGCGAGACCGTCGACCCCTACAACGGGAAGGCCGTTCGGGCCTCCACCGGCAGCCTTTTCCACCTTCCGGTGGCTCGGGAACGTGATGCGGACACAGTACTGGCGGCCTGTCGAGGAGCGGGACTGTTGCTGGTCGGAGCCGATGGTGCGGCCCACTCCGATCTGCACACCGCTGAGGAGAGCGGCAGGCTGGACGTGCCGACCGCCTGGGTGTTCGGCAGTGAGGCGCACGGTCTCGGGGAGTACGGTGAACGGTTGGACGTCACGCTGCGCGTGCCGATCTACGGTCGAGCGGAGAGCCTGAACCTGGCCACCGCCGCTGCCGTCTGTCTGTACGCCTCGGCCCGTCGCATTCGTCCGGACGTCGAGTGACCGTTCCGCCGCTCGTGCCGTCTCCCGGCTCGACAGTCCCCCGGAGTTCGCGGCACCCCTGAGTTCGTCGGGCCCGTTGGTTCCGCGGTGTTTCCCCGAACACCCGTACGGGTCGTTTCGCGATTCCGCCGAACCCAATCACATACACTGTCCTCCGAGGGAGTCAGTGTTCACACGCCAAGACCGGTTCGCTCAGGCGGGCCGTCGGATACGGGAGTTACACAGCGACAATGTCTGGAGCCAACGACCCGTACGACCCGAAGGAGGTCGTCGCGCTCGCGCCGGAGACGTTGCAAAACGCGGTCGACGACGCTCGCAAAGCCTTCGACGGCGCCGCTGATCTCGATGAACTCGCCGCGGTCAAGCCGGCGCACCTGGGCGAGCGCTCTCCGGTGTTGACCGCGCGACGCGAGATCGGATCGTTGCCGGCGGAGGAGAAGGCCGATGCCGGTAAGCGGGTCAACGAGACGCGCCAGGCGATCCAACAGGCTTTCGACGCCCGTCACGAGCAACTGCGCGCCGAACGCGACGAGCGGGTGCTGCAGGAGGAGGCCGTCGACGTCACGTTGCCGACCGATCGCGTTCCTTCGGGGGCACGGCACCCGATCACTCAGCTCATGGAACGCGTCGCGGACGACTTCGTGGCGATGGGTTGGCACGTTTCGGAAGGGCCGGAGCTGGAAGCCGAGTGGTTCAACTTCGACGCGTTGAACTTCGGCAAGGACCACCCGGCCCGCACGATGCAGGACACCTTCCACATCGCTCCGGAGGACTCCGGGCTGGTGCTACGCACCCAGACCTCGCCCGTCCAGGTACGTGCCCTGCTCTCCAGCGAGCTGCCCGTGTACCGCGTTTCCCCCGGGAGGGTGTTCCGCACGGATGCGCTCGACGCCACCCACACCCCGGTGTTCCATCAGATCGAAGGGCTCGCGGTGGACCAGGGACTGACCATGGCGCATCTCAAGGGCACGCTGGACGCGTTCGCCCGCGCCATGTTCGGCCCGGACACCTGGACGCGGTTCAGGCCCAACTTCTTCCCCTTCACCGAGCCGTCGGCCGAGATGGATGTCTGGTTCCCGGAGAAGAAGGGGGGCGCCGGCTGGGTCGAATGGGGTGGCTGCGGCATGGTGCACCCCAATGTGCTGCGCGCCTCCGGAGTGGATCCCGAGACCTACACCGGGTTCGCCTTCGGCATGGGAGTGGAACGTACCCTGCAGTTCCGCACCGGCATACCCGACATGCGCGACATGGTCGAGGGGGACGTCCGGTTCACCGAGGCGTTCGGCATCGAATACTGAGTCCGGTCGGGTGCCCGGGCTCTTGCCCGCACCGCCGACCCCACATGATCGAGAGAAGGGCTGCGATCCAGTGCGGATTCCGGTTTCCTGGCTGGCCGAGCATCTTGAGCTGTCCGAGGACACGAGCGTCGACACACTCGCCGAGGCGTTCGTGAGCATCGGGCTGGAAGTCGAGGAGGTCACCCGACTCACCCCGATCACCGGCCCACTCGTCGTCGGACGGGTAGCCGAGATCGAGGAACTGACCGAGTTCAAAAAACCCATCCGCTACTGTCGGGTCGAGGTCGGAAAGTCCGAGACGGGCGAGCAACAGACCCGTGGCATCGTGTGCGGTGCCACCAACTTCAGCGCCGGCTCGCTGGTGGTGGTGGCACTGCCCGGTACGGTTCTCCCCGGTGATTTCGAGATCAGCGCTCGCAAGACCTACGGGCGTACCAGCGAGGGCATGATCTGTTCGACCAGGGAACTGGGAATCGGCGAGGACCACGACGGTATTCTGGTACTTCCTCCCGGCTCCGCCGATCCCGGAAGCCCGGCCAATGAGATCGTCGGCCTGGACGATTCGGTGATCGAGCTGGCCATCACACCCGATCGCGGTTACTGCTTCTCGGTGCGTGGTCTCGCCCGGGAACTCTCCAACGCGTTGGACGTGCCGTTCGGGGACCCCGCGAACCGGGGTATCCCGGATGACGACCGCCCCTCCCGCACGGTGCGGATCGAGGACGCCTCGGCCTGCTCCCGGTTCGTGTTCCGCAGACTGACCGGGGTCGATCCGACCGCTCCGACTCCGTGGTGGATGCAGCGACGACTGGCGCTGGCCGGTATTCGTTCCATCTCCCTGCCGGTGGACATCACCAACTACGTGATGCTCGAGCTCGGCCAGCCACTGCACGCCTGGGACACCGCCAAGCTCTCCGGCGACATCGTCGTGCGCCGAGCCGTGGCCGGGGAGTCCCTCGTCACGTTGGACGGCGTGCGGCGTGACCTCGATCCCGACGACATCGTGATCTGTGACGAGTCCGGTCCCGTCTCCCTCGCCGGCGTCATGGGGGGTGCCAGCACCGAGATCGGGCAGGACACCAATGACGTCCTGCTCGAGGCGGCGAACTGGGAGCCCACGGGAATCTCGCGCATGATCCGCAGGCATCGGTTGCCCAGCGAGGCGGGCAAGCGCTTCGAACGTGGTGTGGATCCCGCTGTGGCCGCCGTGGCGGCGGAGCGCGCGGCCAGACTGCTCGTCGAGTACGGGGAAGCGACCATCAGCGCTGGGCGCACCGATGTGGGTGAACCGCCGCAGCCGCAACCGGTGACGATGCCGCTGGCACTGCCGGACCAGGTCGCCGGTGTCCGCTACGGACGTGGTGTCACCGCCAAGCGGCTCAACCAGATCGGCTGCGGAATCGAGGTGGGTACGTCCGATGACGGTGTCGGTGTGGTGACCGCACTGCCGCCGACCTGGCGCCCCGATCTCACGCAGCCGGCCGATCTGGTCGAAGAGGTACTCCGACTGGAGGGGTACCACACCATCCCGTCCGTCGTTCCCGCCGCGCCTACCGGGAGCGGGCTGAGCGCTACCCAGCGCCGCAGGCGCGCGGTCTCGCGTGCGCTGGCACACGACGGTTACGTCGAGGTGCTGCCGTTCCCGTTCACCGGTGAGGGCACCCTCGACGCCCTGGGAATCGGCGAGGACGATCCGCGTCGACGTACCCTGCGAGCCGTCAACGCCCTCGAATCGGATCGTGCGTTGCTCAGCACCACGCTGTTGCCGGGGCTGCTCGACGCGTCGCAGCGCAACCTTTCCCGTGGCAGGCGTGATCTCGCGCTGTTCCACATCGGGCAGGTGGTGCTGCCCGAGCCGGATCAGCCTTCCGTTCCCGAACTCGGGGTTCGGCAACGTCCCTCGGACGAGCGGTTGGCAGCGCTCCACGCCGCGCTGCCCGCACAACCCCAGCACGTCGGTGTGGTGCTCGCGGGACAGCGGGAGCGTTCCGGCTGGTGGGGTTCCGGCCGGGAGGCGGACTGGTCGGACGCCGTGGCGGCGGCCAGGCTCGTCGCCGAGACGGCCGGAGTGCCGCTGACCGTCTCCGCCGCGGAGCGGGCGCCGTGGCATCCGGGGCGCTGTGCCGCGCTCGAGGTGGACGGCACGGTCATCGGGTATGCCGGTGAGTTGCACCCCAAGGTGGTGGAGGCTTTCGAACTGCCCAAACGGACCTGTGCGATGGAGCTGGACCTCGACGCGCTGCCGGTGACGGACAGGCGTCCCGCTCCGAGCATCTCGGCCTATCCACCGGTGCGACTGGACGTGGCGTTGGTGGTCGACGAGGGTGTTCCGGCCGCCGAGCTCGGGGAAGTGCTTCGCGACGGCGGTGGCGAGCTCATCGAGGACATCCGGTTGTTCGACGTTTTCACCGGTGAAAAGCTCGGTGCCGAGAAAAAGTCGCTGGCGTTCGCGTTGCGGCTGCGTGCTTCCGACCGAACGTTGACCCAGGAGGAGGCGACCAAGGTCCGGGACGCCGCGGTGGCTGCCGCCGACCAGCGGTTCGGAGCGGTGCTGCGCGGTTAACCACAGCGGGCTCGTGCCGACTCGGTTCACCTCGGTGCGGGAGATACCCGCGGCATCGGCTTCGAACGACCGGCTGCGGCTCAGCTCGGGGTGGGTGGTCGCTACGGCGACCACCCACCCCGAGCTTTTCGTCTCTCCGCCCCTCGTTCGTACTTCGGGGGACCCCCTGTTGATTGATTTTGCATTAGAGTGCATAATCATTCGCATGGTTGTACGAGTGGCGGTCGCCGGTGCCAGCGGCTATGCGGGCGGGGAGCTGTTGCGTCTGTTGCTGGCACATCCCCAGGTCGAGATCGGCGCTCTCACAGCGGGGGGAAACGTCGGCAGCACGATCGGGGAACACCACCCCAACCTCACCGAGCTGTCCGACAGGACGCTCCGTGAGACCGACGCCGAGGTCCTCGCCGGTCATGACGTGGTCTTCCTCGCGTTGCCGCACGGGCACTCCGACGTGTTGGCCGATCAGCTCCACGACACCCTGGTGATCGACTGCGGAGCGGATCACCGACTCGAGGATCCGGCGGCCTGGCAACGTTGGTACGGCGGCGAACATCCCGGAAGCTGGCCGTACGGTCTGCCCGAGCTGCCCTGGGCGAGGGAACGAATCACCAAGGCGGACCGGATAGCCGTACCCGGATGTTTCCCGACGGTGACCACGCTCGCGTTGCTGCCCGCCCTGCTCGACGGGCTGGTCGAGCCCGACCTGGTGGTCGTGGCAGCGACCGGGACCTCCGGGGCGGGGCGAGCGCTCAAACCTCATCTGCTCTCGGCGGAAGTCATGGGATCGGCCAGCGTCTACGGCGTCGGTGGGGCACACCGACACACCCCGGAGATGATCCAGAATCTGGGAGCGGCGGCCGGTGAAGCTGTCCGCGTCTCGTTCACACCGATGCTGGCCCCCATGTCGCGAGGCATTCTGGCCACCTGCAACGCACGAATTCGGGAAGGGGTCGATCCCGCTCGGGTGCGGCAGAGCTACACACGTACCTACGAGGCGGAGCCCTTCGTGCGGGTGCTGCCGGAGGGGCAGTGGCCACAGACCTCGGCCACGCTCGGGGCCAACACCGTACACCTGCAGGTCGCCGTCGATGACGACGCCGGAAGCCTGGTCGCCGTCGGTGCCGAGGACAACCTCACGAAGGGCACGGCAGGCGGTGCCGTGCAGTGCATGAACCTCGCCCTGGGGCTTCCCGAGACCGCGGGGCTTTCCACAGCGGGGATGGCGCCGTGACGACACTGACCCTGCGAGCGCACGAACAGCTCCTCGCCGTGGCCACGCCAGGACCGGGTACCGAGCCAGAACTGCCCGCTTCCGGCCCCGTCAACGCCGAGCTCGTCACCGGAAACGACCGTACGCTGGTGTTCGCCTACCGGGATGTCGCCGAGCTCTCCGACTCGTCGATCGTCCAGGGGCCCTTCCGGGCATTGGAGATAGCCGGCCCGTTGGACTTCTCGTTGACCGGCGTCCTGGCCGCTGTGCTGTCCCCGCTCGCGGAGCGCGAGGTCAGTGTGTTCACGCTGTCGACCTTCGACACCGACTGGATCCTGGTCGGGGCGAACGCACTTCCGGACGCCGTGGACACGTTGCGCCGAGCCGGGCACACCGTGGTCGAGCACTTCGAGGGAGAACATTGAGTACGAGTGACGAGCCGATCGACGTCGGCGTGCACGACGCGACCACAGACAGGCGATACGGTGTCACCGGTCCGCGTGGTTTCCGGGCTTGCGGCGTTGCCGCCGGTATCAAGTCCGGCGCCGCCCTCGACCTCGCACTGATCGTCAACGACGGTCCCGGGCAGCAGGCAGCCGGGGTGTTCACCACCAACCAGGTCAAAGCGGCTCCCGTGCTGTGGTCCGAACAGGTGTTGCGGGAGCGGAAGTTGCGTGCCGTGGTGCTCAATTCCGGTGGTGCCAACGCCTGTACCGGTCCCGAGGGATTCCAGGACACCCATGCCACCGCCGAACGCGCAGCGGAACTGCTCGGTACCGGTGCGATCGAGATCGGGGTCTGCTCCACCGGCCTCATCGGGCAACGGCTGCCGATGCCCGCCCTGCTGGAGGGCCTCGACACCGCGGTGACCGGGCTGAACGACACGGAGCGGGCGAGCACCGATGCCGCGACCGCCGTACTGACCACGGACACCCACCCGAAACAGGTCTGCCTCACTCACCCCGACGGCTGGTCGATCGGCGGGATGGTCAAAGGGGCGGGAATGCTGGCGCCGAACCTCGCGACCATGCTCGCGGTCGTCACCACCGACGCCGGTGTCGAAGGCGAGACGTTGCAACGAGCTCTGCGGCAGGCCTGCAGCGGCACTTTCGAACGGCTCGACGTCGACGGTGGCACCTCCACCAACGACACCGTGCTGCTGCTGTCCTCGGGGGCTTCCGAACTCGCTCCCGCCGAGGCCGAGTTCACCAAGCTGCTGACCCGAGTCTGCGGCGACCTCGTCCGACAGCTGCAACACGACGCCGAAGGCGCCACCAAGGCGATCGATATAACCGTCCGCGGGGCAGCCTCGGAGGAGGACGCGGAGAGCATCGCCCGGTTGGTGGCCGAGGACAACCTGGTCTCGGCCGCGCTGTTCGGTTCCGACCCCAACTGGGGACGCATCGCCATGGCGGTGGGGCGCTCCGCGATCACGATCGACGCCTCGGCCATGGAGATCATCGCCAACGGCGTGACGCTTTACTCCGGGGGAACCCCGGTCGCCGACCGCGACACGGTGGATCTCTCCGGACGAGACATCGAGATCGTGGTCGATCTGCGTCTCGGTGACCACAGCGCCACCGTGCTGACCACGGATCTTTCCCACGACTACGTCGAAGAGAACAGCGCGTATTCCACATGAGCAGCACGAGCCACGACGAACGGTTGAGCACGGCCGCCGCGAAGGCCGGCGTACTGACCGAAGCACTGCCCTGGTTGGAGCGGTTCCGCGGTGCCACCGTGGTGGTCAAGTACGGCGGCAACGCCATGACCGACGAAAAGCTCAAGCGGGCATTCGCCGAGGACATGGTTTTCCTACGGCTGGCCGGACTGCGCCCCGTGGTCGTGCACGGCGGTGGTCCGCAGATCACCGAGATGCTCGACCGGCTCGGCATGCCCGGCGAGTTCCGGGGTGGACTGCGGGTCACCTCACCGGAAACGATGGATGTGGTCCGGATGGTCCTCGTCGGCCAGGTCGGCCGTGAGCTCGTCGGACTGATCAACCAGCACGGTCCGCACGCGGTGGGCATGTCGGGTGAGGACGCGCACCTGCTCACCGCCCGCAGACGCAACGCCGTGGTGGACGGCGAACCGGTGGACATCGGGCTGGTCGGCGACGTCGAATCGGTCGAACCGACCGCCGTGCTCGATCTGATCGAGACCGGTCGCATTCCGGTGATCTCCACAGTCGCTCCCGACGCCGACGGTGTGGTGCACAACGTCAACGCCGACACCGCCGCCGGAGCCCTGGCCGTCGCGCTCGAAGCGGAGAAGCTCGTCGTGCTCACCGACGTCGAGGGGCTCTACACCGACTGGCCCGACCGGGAATCGCTGGTCTCGCGACTGGACACCGCGCGACTGACGGAACTGCTGCCGAACCTGGCCTCCGGGATGGTTCCCAAGATGGAGGCCTGCCTACAGGCGGTGACCGGTGGCGTGCCCCGGGCTCACGTGATCGACGGTCGACTCGCTCACTCGGTGCTGCTCGAAGTGTTCACCAGCGAGGGTATCGGCACGATGGTCGTTCCCGGCGAGCCGACCCAACGAAAGGACGATGCCTGATGTCTTCCCAGGAGCAGGGCAATTCCGCTGCCGCGCATCGTTGGCGGGAAGCGATCATGCCCACCTACGGCACCCCGGCGGTGGAGCTGGTAAGCGGTTCGGGATGTACGGTTACCGATGCCGAGGGGAACACCTACCTGGACCTGCTCGGTGGTATCGCCGTGGCCGCCCTCGGCCACGCCCACTCCGCCGTCACCTCCGCAGTGTCCGAACAGATCGCGAAACTCGGTCACGTCTCCAACTTCTACAGCCATGAGCCGGAACTGCGACTGGCAGAGCGGTTGCTCCAACTGGCGTGGGTCGGCGACAACGGCAGGGTTTTCTTCTGCAACTCGGGCTCGGAGGCCAACGAAGCCGCGTTCAAGATCGCCCGGCGCACCGGCCGGCCCAACATCGTGGCCGCGGACGGCGGTTTCCACGGCCGTACCCTGGGATCGTTGGCGCTGACCGGACAACCGGCCAAACAGCGGCCCTTCGAACCGCTGCCCACCGGAGTCTCACACGTGCCCTTCGGGGACGTCACCGCTCTCGACGAGGCGGTCGACGAGCACACCGCCGCGATCGTGCTCGAACCGATTCAGGGCGAGGCCGGCGTGATCGTCCCTCCTGAGGGATACCTGCGATCCGCGCGGGAGATCGCCGACCGCAACGGCGCACTGCTGATCCTCGACGAGGTGCAGACCGGGATCGGACGCACCGGACACTGGTTCGCCTTCCAGCGCTGCGGCATCGTGCCGGACGTGATCACCCTGGCCAAGGGGCTGGGCGGCGGTTTGCCACTCGGCGCCTGCATCGGAGTGGGACGAGCGGCCTTCCTACTGGAACCAGGTCAGCACGCCACCACCTTCGGCGGGAACCCGGTCTGTTGCGCCGCCGCGCTGGCGGTGATCGACACCATCGAGTCCGAAGGGCTGCTGGAACACGTCGCCCGACTGGGCAAGGAAATCATCGCTGCCATCGAGCGTCTCGAGCATCCCGCGGTGAGGGAGGTCCGCGGCGCCGGACTGCTACTGGCCGTCGAACTCAACGACGACATCGCTCCCGCGGCGGTGGAAAGCGCCCGTGATCGCGGCTACCTGATCAATCCCGTCCGTCCGGACACCCTGCGGCTGGCGCCCCCGCTGATCCTGGACGGCCAGCGGGCCAACGATTTCGTCCGCGATCTCGCCGAGGTGCTCTCCGAAGCGGCCCGCGGAGAAGGGAAGAACTGATGCCGCGTCATTTTCTTCGTGACGACGATCTCACACCCGTCGAGCAGCGCGAGATCCTCGACCTGGCCGACGAGTTCAAACACCGCCGAACCGACAACAAACCCCTGGCGGGCCCGAAGTCGGTAGCGGTCATCTTCGAGAAGACATCCACCAGGACACGCCTCTCCCTCGAAACCGGGATCGTCCAACTCGGCGGCCATCCGGTCGTGATCGACGCACGCACGATGCAACTCGGCCGCGAAGAGACGATAGAGGACACCGCACGAGTGCTGAGCCGCTATGTCGATATCGTGGTGTGGCGCACCTTCGCCCAGGCGCGCATCGACGCGATGAGCTCGGCATCCGACATTCCGGTCGTCAACGCGCTCACCAACGAGTTCCACCCGTGTCAGGTGCTCGCCGACCTGCAGACCGTCCGGGAACGACACGGCACCCTCGCCGGGCTGACCCTGACCTACCTCGGCGACGGCGCCAACAACATGGCCCACTCGCTGCTCATCGGTGGAGCGACCGCCGGGATGCACATCCGGATCGCCGTACCCGAGGGCTTCGAACCCGAGCAGTGGGTGCTCGAAGCGGCGCACAAGCGTGCCGTCGAGACCGGAGGCTCCAGCCGTGTGCTGAGCACCCCGCGGGAAGCCGTAGCGGGGGCCGACGTGGTCGCGACCGACTCCTGGACCTCCATGGGGCAGGAGAACGACGGCAAGGATCGGGTCGGGCCCTTCCGGCCGTTCCGGCTCGACGCCGCTCTGTTGGAGGCCACCGGCAAATCCGACACCACGGTGCTGCACTGCCTGCCCGCTCACCGGGGCTGGGAAATCACCGACGAAGTGATGGACGGCCCTGCCAGCGCGGTGTTCGACGAGGCGGAGAACCGGTTGCACACCCAGAAGGCGCTGTTGACTTGGTTGGTGCAGCGACGATGAGCACACGAGTGGCGCGGCAGGCGCGCATCGTCGAACTCGTCACCGGCTCCGAGATCCGCAGCCAGACCGAACTGGTGAGGCTGCTCGCGGCCGACGGCATCGACGTCACGCAGGCCACCCTGTCACGTGACCTCGACGAGTTGGGTGCGGTGAAACTCCGGGCGCCCGACGGGGGACAACCCGTTTACGTCATTCCCGAGGACGGCAGCCCGATCCAGGGGGTGCAGGGCGGAACCGCACGGTTGAGCAGGCTGCTCGGCGAACTGCTCGTCAGCGCGGAGGGATCGGGAAACCTGACGGTGCTGCGAACCCCGCCCGGTGCCGCCCAGTTCCTGGCCAGCGCCATCGACAGGTCCTCGATGGACGAGGTGGCGGGCACTATCGCGGGTGACGACACCCTGCTGGTCGTGGCCCGTGAACCACTCACCGGTGAACAACTCGCCGAGCGGTTACGCGAGCTCGGCGCACAACAGCCCGAGTCGACCGCCACGACGGACTGAACGACACCGCGGTCGAACAGGCACCCGACAACAGCCAGCACAACAGGTACTAGGAGCATCATCATGAGCGACCGGGTCGTACTCGCCTACTCCGGCGGACTGGACACCTCAGTCGCCATCGGCTGGATCGCCGAGGAGACCAATGCCGAGGTCGTCGCCGTGGCCGTCGATGTCGGCCAGGGCGGCGAGGACTTGGAGACGGTGCGCAAGCGAGCGCTGGCCTGCGGCGCGGCCGAAGCCGTGGTCGCCGACGCGCGCGCCGAGTTCGCCGAGCAGTACTGCCTGCCCGCCCTGCAGGCCAACGCGATGTACATGGACCAGTATCCCCTGGTCTCGGCCCTTTCGAGGCCGTTGATCGCCAAGTACCTGACCGATGCGGCTCGGCAACACGGTGCGGACACCGTCGCGCACGGCTGCACCGGCAAGGGCAACGATCAGGTCCGTTTCGAGGTCGGCATCGGAGCACTCGCTCCCGAGATGAAGGTACTCGCTCCGGTTCGTGACTTCGCCTGGACCAGGGAAAAGGCCATCGACTGGGCCGAACGGCACGGCCTGCCGATCGATGTCAGCAACAAGTCCCCCTACTCGATCGACCAGAACGTGTGGGGCAGGGCCGTCGAGACCGGATTCCTCGAGGACATCTGGAACGCGCCCATCGAGGACGTCTACTCGTACACCGCCGATCCGACGCAGTCGCGCGACCCCGACGAGGTGGTCATCACCTTCGATCAGGGTGTTCCCGTGGCGATCGACGGGGCAGCCGTCACCCCGCTGCAGGCGGTCACCGAGCTGAACCGCCGTGCGGGCGCCCAAGGCGTGGGCAGGCTCGACATGGTCGAGGACCGGCTCGTCGGCATCAAGAGCCGGGAGATCTACGAGGCGCCCGGCGCGTTGGCGCTGATCACCGCTCACCGCGAGCTCGAGGCCGTCACCCTGGAGCGTGACCTCGCGCGGTTCAAGCGCACGGTCCAGCAGCGTTGGGGTGAGCTCGTTTACGACGGCCTGTGGTTCTCGCCGCTGAAGACCTCGCTGGACTCCTTCATCGCGGACACGCAGCGCCACGTCTCCGGTCGGATCCGGATGACCCTGCACGCGGGCAGTGCGGTGGTGACCGGTCGCAGCAGTGATCAGTCGCTGTACGACTTCAACCTGGCCACCTACGACGAGGGCGACAGCTTCGACCAGGAACTGGCGAAGGGCTTCGTGCAGCTGTGGGGTCTGCCCAGCAAGATCGCCGCCAAGCGCGAGCAGTACCACTGAACGTTTCCGCCGTGACGGGCATCGCCCCGGTGCCCGTCCAGCCCTGTCCGTGCCGCTTCGCGTTTCCCGAGGAAAACCGCATGTCCCGACAAGACGATTCCGCCACCGACAGCGATCGGTCGGATCCGACCATGCTCTGGGGAGGACGGTTCACCTCCGGCCCCTCCGAAACCATGGCAGCGCTCAGTCTGTCCACACATTTCGACTGGTCGCTCGCGCCCTACGACATCGCGGGTTCGAAAGCCCATGCCAGAGTGCTGCACGGTGCGGGACTGCTCACCGAGTCCGAGCTGGAAGGCATGCTGGCGGGACTGGAGACGCTCGCCACCGATGTGCGTACCGGACGGTTTCTGCCCGAGCCGGACGACGAGGACGTGCACACCGCCCTGGAGCGCGGGCTGCTCGAACGTGTCGGCACCGAACTGGGCGGTAAACTCCGCGCCGGGCGTTCCCGTAACGACCAGGTGGCCACTCAGTTCCGGATGTGGCTGCGTGACGCGGTGCGCGGCATCGTCTCGGCCGTACTCGACGTGATAGACGCCCTCGGCGAGCAGGCGGCCGCCAACCCGAGCGCGGTGCTCGCCGGGCGTACTCATCTCCAGCACGCCCAGCCCGTGCTGTTGGCCCATCACCTGCTCGCGCACTCCCAGGCCCTGCTGCGCGATGTCGCGCGGCTGCGTGACTGGGACGAGCGCACCGCCGTCTCCCCCTACGGTTCCGGTGCTCTTGCCGGATCCTCACTGGGGCTGGATCCCGACGCGGTAGCGAGCGAACTCGGGTTCGAGCACGGGGTGGACAACTCGATGGACGGCACCTCCGCGCGCGATTTCGCCGCGGAGGCGGCCTTCGATCTGGCCATGCTCGGCGTGAACCTCTCACGCATCGCCGAGGAAGTCGTCATCTGGAACACGGCGGAGTTCGGCTACATCACGCTGGACGATGCCTGGGCCACCGGCAGTTCGATCATGCCGCAGAAGAAGAATCCCGACGTGGCCGAACTGGCTCGCGCCAAGTCGGGCAGACTGATCGGAAACCTCACCGGTCTGCTGACCAGCCTCAAGGCACAGCCACTGGCGTACAACCGGGATCTGCAGGAGGACAAGGAACCACTGTTCGACTCGGTTCATCAGCTGCGACTGGTCCTGCCCGCCATGGCGGGCATGCTCGGCACGTTGACCTTCCACACCGAGCGGATGGCCGAGATGGCACCCGCGGGATTCACGCTGGCCACCGACATCGCCGAGTGGTTGGTGCGGCGTGGTGTCCCGTTCCGCGTCGCGCACGAGGCCTCCGGCGAGTGCGTACGGTTCGCGGAGTCGCGTGGTGTCGGGCTCGACGAATTGACCGAGCAGGAACTCTCCCGGGCGCATCCCGAGCTCACGCCGGCCGTTCGTGAGGTGCTGACGGTTCGAGGAGCGGTCTCGGCACGTGACTCACGCGGTGGCACGGCTCCCGATCGCGTCGCCGAGCAGGCTCGGCGGGTCGATGAGCACGTGGCACGACACCGTGCGTGGCTGGACGGCGAATTCTCCCACCGCTCCGGGTGAACCTCCCGCCGTGCCGGATCGGATCCGGGTGTTTCCCGGTCCGGCACGGCTCCGGTTCGTTCCCCGACGTGCGGCACCCGGTAGTGTGCTCGTCGTGATTGAGGTGACACGCTCCGAGACAGCACGTGACCCGCTCCGTGTGGCACGTTTCCTGCTCGGTTGTGAGTTGGTTTCGAACTCGCCCCAGGGGGTGGTTCGTGTCCGGCTCGTCGAGGTGGAGGCGTACCGCGGACAGGACGACCCGGCATCACACTGCTATCGCGGGCGTACCGAACGGAACGCGGTCATGTTCGGGCCGGCGGGTCACCTCTACGTGTACTTCGTCTACGGGATGCACTTCTGCGTCAACGTGGTTTGCCTGACCGACGGGCAGCCCGCGGCGGTGCTCCTTCGAGCCGGTGAGATCATCGAGGGCACCGACCTGGCACGCAGTCGTCGTCCCGCGGTTCGGAAGGAGAGCGCACTGGCCAGCGGACCGGCTCGACTCGCGGGGGTGCTGGGAATCACTCGTGAGTGTAACGGCGCGGACCTGACACGTTCCGACTCACCGATCCGGTTGCTGCGGGGGTGTGCCGTGGAGGACGAGGACGTACG